>JABCTJ010000139.1 GCA_018238375.1 Candidatus Thorarchaeota archaeon | reverse complement strand
ATTAGAACAATCGGAAATAGACCGCTAGACGAAACCCCTATGAGGGAGGTGGAACCTGATTCTCCACCTACAAGTACCATTTCCCCCTCACTGACTGTCTTACTGAAGAGGTCCACTTCGTTCTTCTCAGCAGGCTGCCAGTTCGTTTGTTCATCCAAAGGACTCAGTCGAATCCATACATCAGATCCAATGCAAACCCCGACTGATGCGTTTCCTTTGGTAATGTCTGCGATATCGCGTAGAACGGATTTAACTTGGGTCGTGGACGGCGGACTAGCAATCAGCATAGACAAAATGCTTCGAAGCACAGAAAGATGTGTCTCGGTATGTTCTGGAATTTCAACTCTCTTATCTTTCAAGGTTTGAGACCTGTCACTGCTTTGCTGAAGGGATTCATAGTATCTGGTATGACATCCCCTCGACACGTATCAGTGGTACACGTGAACGATAAGAACACCACTGACGGAAGGGGTTGTGAGCCAAAGCGCAATTTTTTTGACGGAAACTGTTTTAGGCCGCCTTACTCTCGGCCGCAATACGCGTTGGAGGCCTGTCATCTTGAGCAACGAAGAAACTGTCGACATTGTTATTGTAGGAGCGGGTGTGATTGGAGTTGCCACTGCATACTACCTGCAAAAGAACAACCCATCAAAGAAGATACTTCTTGTTGATAGATATTTGGCCGCAGGGCAAGCTAACACTGCCATGAGCGCCGCCGCGGTGCGGAATATGTTTGCATCTTCCACTAATCAACTACTCACTGATACCTCCATCAAGTATTTCGAGCACGTGCAGAACGAGATTGGCTACGACTTGATGTTTGAAAAAATAGGATACCTCTGGCTTCTGAGTGAGGAGCAATTCGGACATGAGAGTGTTAAGCTTTGGATGAAGCGAATGAAGGAATCCAATATCAGCTGCAAAGTCTATGACAAGAAGCAGCTTAAGAAGCTAATTCCAAATCTCAATGTTGACTTTACGGGAGACGAGGAAGCTGAGCTGATGAACCTTCAAGAGGTTAGCTATGGTCTCTTTGGAGCAGACTGCGGTGTTCTGGACCCAACACGCCTTGTAGAGTACTACCTAGAGGAGTTCATTAAGATCAGCAAAGTGAAGCCTCGCTACGGGGTTGACGTTCAGGCCCTTATTGTCGAAGCCGACCCTCCGCTAGAATTGCCTGGTGAGCCATTTGTATGGCAGAAGAAGCATGTGATTGGCGTTAGAACCAATAAGGGCAACATTAGGGCTGAAACAGTAGTTCTCGCAACTGGAGCTTGGGCCAATGAGCTTCTAGATCCCATAGGGATTGATAGCTTGACGAAGGCGAAAAAGCGTCAAATTTTCGTCCTACATGCAGCGGACAAGGCAGAGCTGCTTGAAGTGCTCAACACCAAGGGATTCAGTGAGATGGACTCCATCCCGTTCACGATACTTCCCTCTGCTGGGGTCTATTTCAGACCGCAACACCAAGAGAAAGGATTTTGGATAGGATGCGGCGATAAGTTCGGTCGCGAGTACAAATACATACAAACTGATGAAGATCTTGTTCCCGAGAGCGCCTACTACGAGGATTCGATTTATCCGGTTCTATCCAAGTACTTCCCTGCATTCACTGATGCGAGACCCGTCAATAGCTGGGCTGGAGGCTACAGCTATGCACCAGACAGGATTCCTTTTGTTTACAAGGAATCGGGTGTCTTGGTCGTTGGCGGAGCTAGTGGTTCGGGAATTATGAAGGCGGATGCTCTAGCACGGATAGCAGATGCACTCTATCGCGGAGAGCCAGAAGCAGAGCTGTTTGGTGGAAAGACAATGCTCTCAACAGCGCTAGGCTTGAAGAACCGCAAGGTCGAAGTCGAGAGTGTGATAATTTAGTTTGTTCGTTCTTGGTGAATGCGGAAAACCCTAAAAGGGCAACAGCGGATATCTACAGGCCCTAGAGTAAAAGGCACAGTTATGTTCTAAGGTTCGGATGAAAAAGAACCATCCATCTAGTTGGGTAAAAAAAGATGTTAACGGAACGAAACTGCATACGAGGTGTATACGATGAGCGGTACAGAGAAGGAGCGACGCGCCTTCACAATAATCGAGTTGGAGAGTGGGATAAAACATGACAGTCTTGATGTTACTCCCGATGTACCGTTACTCATTGACCTAGTTGATTTCACTCTTGAAGATCTAGCAAAGATATCTCAGCGTTTCGAGATTGATCTTGAAGACTTGCAGGATGTCCAAGACCTAGACGAGAGGCCTCGGCTTCAGATAGAAGACAAGTACACTATGCTTATTCTTCGTGTGCCTGTCAATCTCGAAGTAACAGAGCGCCCATATTCCACTTACCCAATTGGTGTCTTCACCAATGGACGCGATATCATCATTGTGAAGAACCAGCTTGTCCCCCTCAGAAAAGACCGGGTATGGTTGAAGCTTCGAAACAGAACCACTCCAGGTGAGGTCATTTACTATCTCTGGGAAACTATCATCAAGTCTTTTGAATACACGCTTGA
>JABCTJ010000133.1 GCA_018238375.1 Candidatus Thorarchaeota archaeon | reverse complement strand
GTGAAACCATCCGGAAGGCAGTAATCCACAATCATCTAGTACTTCACGGCATCGAGGTTAGGCAATTCGAAGCTGAAGTTACCGGTAAGGGTTATGAGGCGGTCCAAGCGGATGGCAAATTCTTGTTGATAGCTCTTGAAAACGGGCGCGAGATAGTTGTGAACCCGATGCTTGCTGGTCGGTTCCGGTTAATGGAAAGACCCAAGCGGTCATCCAAGACGGACGTTTTCCATTTGCACTCTGAGAACTGGACTCTGAGGTACACTGACAGGAAGCAGATGAGTCGGGTCTATCTGGTGAAGGGGAGCGATTATTCGCAAGTAGCGGGGTTCAGTGGCCGAGGTCCTTCAGCCCTGGACCCTGAACTGAAATTGGTTGAATTCAAGCAACGCCTTAAGCGTCGCCGTGGGCAAGTTAAGAACATTCTACGGAACCAGAAGTTCGTCAAGGGCATTGGTAATGCCTACGCTGATGAGATTCTTCTTTACGCCGGAATTCTTCCTTTCCGAAGGAAATCGAGTTTGAGTAACGAAGAAGTAGAACAGCTCTACGATGCTATGCGCAATGTACTGATGAAATTCAAGGGGGTCCTGGAAAAACGTTCCCTTGATGAGATTGCCCTTGAGAAACGGGACTTCATGATGGTCCATAACCGAGGCGGTGGAGTCTGCCCGTTGTGTGGCGGGCGTATCTCAGAAGTCACAGCGAATCGATTCAAAACAAATTATTGCCAAACATGTCAGAAGTAACACAAATATGAGGGCTTGTTCTCATTTCCGACTAGTGCCTAGATGTGAGATGAATACAAATGGACAAGTGGGAAGAGAAATTCCTCCGAGACATCATTGAATTGGACACTAATAGTGATGAGAAGAAGAATTACACAGAGTGTGCTGAGATCGTAAAGAGATACTGCGAGGAGGTTGGTCTCAAGGTCGAAATCTTCGACTCTAAGCATGATGGCAAGCCGCAGCCGAATGTCGTAGCTACCATGGATGTAGGATCTAAGATTACAGTATTGCTGTGTACGCATTATGATGTTGTGCCCGCTGGAGAAGTCGAAGCATGGACTCGGCCACCTTTCGAACTGACCGTTGAGAAGGACAAGGTGTATGGTCGAGGTGTGACTGACAATAAGGGCAATGTTGTGGCTTGTGTGAGTGCAGCTAAGGAACTCATCAAGAAAGGAACCTCAAAGGTGAACTGGAAGATACTAATTTCACCTAACGAAGAGATTGGTGGCGCGTGGGGTATCGAATACCTCATGAACGGTCCACCTAAGATACGCGGAGACCTCGGGCTAGTTATTGACTCAGGACCCACGTACGTAAGCGTTGGGGCTAGCGGTGTCGTGGCTGGGACAATCACAGTCCATGGAACTCAGGGCCATGCTGGATACCCATTTGCGTTCAACAATGCTATCCATCTCTCGATTCCGCTACTTGACCGCATGTTGGACTATGTTGATGTGCGAAGAAAAGTAGAATCGAAACTGCCTGCGCCTCCAGGTAGTCCCCATGCCACACTATGGGGTCGATTCAGTATGACCATATACCATGCCGGCAGCAAGACAAATATCATCCCAGGAAAGGCAGAAATTTCATTTGATTGCAGATGCATCCCAGAAGAAGACCCGAAGGAAGTAGCCAAGGACCTCAAGAAGTTCTTGGAGATGGCCAAGGAGGAAACAGGTGTTGATGCAAGCCTCGAAATTAAAATGACAGTTCACGGCTGGGGTTCTGATCCTGAGAATAAGTACATCAAGGCGTTCCACGCGGCCGTTCGGGAAGTTGTAAGTCCCGAGATACCTATCTCTGCGGACCTAGGTGGAAATGACGGACACTTCTTCACTGCAGTAGGAATTCCCACTGCCTGCTACGGGACTATTGCTGAGGACGGCAATTTCCATGGCATTGACGAGTTTCTTAGACTTGATGACTTCGAGAAAGTGAAGAAAGCACTCATCCATTTCGCTGAGACGTGTGAGTAGATGACTGACATCCATGACCTGGAGATTGGAGCACCAGGCCCTTTCTTGCCGCCCTATGACAATGTTGTGCGGAACGCCCGAACCATCGACTCTCTGGGATACGACAGTATGGCGTTTCCAGACCACTTCGCGGGTTTCATTCCCGAGGAGATTTGGACTCCAGATGTAACTCCCCTTGCTCTTATCCAACAGTCACCACATACCTACTATGAGATGGCCAGCATAATGGCTGCCTGTGCTGTTGTGACCGAACAAGTGCAACTGCTTTCTGCAGTCATAGAGCCACTACGCAGACATCCAGTTCTGCTTGCACAGACCTTTCTGACTTTGGACCACATAAGTCGAGGAAGGGTAATTATGGGCATAGGAGCTGGAGAGATCGAGAACGTAGAACCGTACGGGTTGAGTTACTCCGGACAAGTGGGGAAACAGAGGGAAGCCCTGGAGATAATTAGAACAATCTGGGACACTCATGAACCATTCAACTACGATGGGAAATACTGGAAGCTGAGAAACGCCGTGATGTCCCTCAGACCAGCAGTGGAAGGAAGACCGCCTCCTATCTAGATTGCAGCACACGGACCGAAGATGTTGAAGATAACTGCAGAGTTCGGGGATGGATGGATTCCCACGCTGCTTCAACCTGAATCTTATGGTGAGAGGTTGAGGGAAATAGAGCGACATCGGAAGGAACTGAATCAGACCGGCGAGTTCACAGCAGCTCTGTGGAATTGGTACATCTTGGATGAGGACGTTTCTGAGTGCGAGAGGATGATGAACACACCTCTCGCCAGAACGTTTGCTCTTCTCTACCGTTCATTGTAAGTTGTACGAAGTTGGACACCGAAGTCTAGTACGTCCAGAAAACGGCACTGGACTACTCCGTGAGGAACCTTCACAGGAGTGTCATATTCCTCAGAGATCAATGTCGTATCGGTCTATATAAAGCCCACAATAGAATTGTCCAGGTATGTCCAACTTTGCAGCAGCTGTTTGCAACTCCTCTAGTGAGTGGAGTCGTCTGGGCTACAAGCACCCATTCGGCGATGACTTCTATTCTTTGAGGGATTACGTTCCTATGCGATATGATAGAGAAACCACACTCAAGGCTATCGATGAAGTTCCAGATGAAGTACTGAGGGAGTTCTACGTCTTTGGTGATACAGAGTACATTATCAAGAATCTTGAGGATTATACTCGAGAAGGATTGCAGCATATTTGCATGTGGAACGCAACAGGAATGTTTGACCTTGAAAAGACGCGATCGTCCTACAAGGTGTTGAAGGAGGTCCTAGCCTTTGTCAAGGGATAAGATAGTGCTAATGACCCAGAATCAGCATAAGCTCACGGAGCTGAAACCTCTATTCGAGAGATTCGGTGTTTCATTTGAAACGACATCTGTGGAGAAGTTTGAGATTAGGGCTGATGACGTGGAAGCAGTGGCTCATGAGGCAGCAATCACTGCTTACGATGCCTTGAAGCGCCCCGTGGTTTTGGACGACACTGGACTCTTTGTTGATACCCTCAACGGCTTTCCAGGCACCTATTCAGGCTATGTATTGAAGGCAATCGGGAACGCAGGGATTCTTCGGTTGATGAATAACATCGATGAGAGAACTGCCAAATTCGTTACTGCAGTGGGCTATGCCGATGGTGATACCATTCTAACTTTTGTTGGTGTCATGCCTGGAAATATTGCACGGACCCCCGCAGGCGAAACAGGTTTCGGCTATGACCCGATATTTGTCCCACAGGGCGAAACCCGGACTTATGCACAACTGAGTCTATCGGAAAAAGTGAACATCTCGCATCGCACGAAGGCTTTTCGCAAGTTCCTCAACTGGTATACGAAGAGCCTTTGACAAGTCTTAAGTCCAGTAGCAGTACGTCCATCCGCCTAGGTGGCATTCATGTCAGCAAGCGAAGCAACAATCAAGGCCCTAAAGGAGCTAGGACTTACAGAGTATGAAACTGCTGCCTATCTTGCGCTTGTTGAGGGCGGTCAGATATCCGCATCTGATGTCAGCTCCAGATCAAAGGTACCGTATTCACGAATCTATGATGTTCTCGGTCGGCTAGAGGAAAAGGCATTCATTCAGGTTCAGAGAGGAAGGCCTATAATATACGTTGCTAAGGCGCCAACTGAAGTTGCACGACTTGTAAGAATGGCATGGGAAGACAAGATTGAAACCGCTAGTAGCATAGTCGTGAATGAACTTCAGCCTCGATTCGAACGCGAGGTTCAAGCATCTTCGAGAGATGTTTGGCTCATGCATGGGCGGGCCGCAATTCTCGCCAAGGCGCTTGAGATGCTCGAATCAGCAAGAGCTGAAGTGAAACTCTCCGTTCCTAGTCTGGATATGGGCATGGAAGACCTCACTGCTATCATCGAACGCGTGCTGCAAGTCAAGGTGTCCAGTGTTCAGGTTTTAACTTCACGCGGGGCAAAGTCACTTGGGTCACCATTGCCTAGTCAGGTCGAGATTAGAACCAGGGATCGCGTGTTTGGTGCCGGCCTTATAGTGGACGAACAACAAACGCTCATCATGCTGGCAGGAAGTGAAGGAAATGAATCATTCCTGGGCATCTACTCGTCGCACGTAGTATTCGCCGCGATGGCCCAGGCATACTTTGATTCTCTCTGGTCCGAGGCAACTTCAATCTGACGGACTTTAAAACAGGTAATACTAACCTACAATGGGAGATTGTTCTTTACTCATCAAACAAGAAGGTCCTATCATGCCAGTAGAAGATACCGACTTCCGTAGCAAGCTGACTTCTTCTGCAACGGCTGTCTTACATGTTCTACAATCGTTCGAAGAACGCAGGGACGCAGAGATCTTTGATGATTCTGATCCTGATGCATCACACCTGAGGAAGATGGTGCGAACATACCGCGGTAGTCTGTACTCTGAAATCACACAACGTCTTGCTGAGGTCATCACTCTGGGAGGCGTCAGCGTAGTTACCCAAAAGGATGTCATTAGCCTAGTGGAAGAGATTTGGGATTCGAATGCTTCAAGATGCAGTCCCACTGAACTCAAAGTGCTCAAGGGTGTTTTGGAGGACTCAAGCCTGAGCCTGCGTTCTCTTTCTTCGGTAGTGGGGCTCAGCTACGCCCAAACGCGTAGAGCCGCTCAGCGTCTTCGTGCTACTGGAGTGCTGCGCACTAAGGGCATATTGAACACCAATCTTCTCGGTCTTGAAAGGGTTCTAATCATTCTAGAGCATCCTACTCTGGTTCTCTCAGGACCTTACATCCATAAGGCCCTCTTTGTAGATTCGCCTTCACCAACTGTTTTCCTGGTTTCAACTCTCCCAAGAGATCGCATTCCAGAACTATTGAAGATGATCAAATCATTGAGAGGCACCGCTAGTTCCGTTTCAGCTTGGAAACTATCTGCTGGAAAACCCCGGTTCAGTAGTGTTTACTACAACTCGAAGACTGGCGAGTGGAGTCCAAACTTGCTTCACTTCCGACTCATGTTGAGGACAAGGGACGATGACCTTACTGTGGGTGCTCGCCTCTCCACACCAACTATTCCGTCTTCTACGTTCACATCTGCAGAGCTGAAAATTCTCGAAAAGATTGTGGAGAACTACGAGGCGACTGCAGTTGAGATTACAGAATCCACTGATCTAAGCGAGAGTACAGCATTCAGAAAGAGGTCCCGATTGATTAACAATCGGGTCGTAATGCCGAGAGCCACGGTGACCATTCCAAAACTGAAGGACCGGGTTGTTGTTCTTTTGAGTCCGGATTGTGCTGGCAACATCATGCCGGCGTGGAGTCAGCTGCCCTTGACATACGTATCTCGTCTGGAGAATCTTGAGAACCCTGATGAGCGGAAGATCCTTCTGCTATCAGCTCTCGCATCAGGTTCTGCTTCAGATCTAATCGATGTGTTACATTCCGAGAAAAGCAGAGCTGATGACTTCGCTGCCAGTTCGGTCACAGGTGGGATCACCAACCGCATTAGGGTTGCCTCTATGTTTGACCGTCGTGAGAAGCGATGGAAGTGGGACCCAAGTTTCTTCGATCTCCTTTCGTATGGGGTTGCCAGAAAGGAAAGCGGGAGAAGTACTATCCCACTGGATTTGGCGTAAGTTAAGTCGAAACTCATATCTGGATGTGACGGATGGTTCTTCCATTGGTGGTTTGAATGTTGGAGGTTGTGTTTCTTGGAACCGGAGGCAGCATGCCTACCGAGGGACGGAACCTTCCTGCGATAGCGATTAGGTACCAAGGTTGGGTTCTACTACTTGACGCAGGGGAAGATGTACAAAGGCAGTTCGAACGTGCGAATCTCGGGACCAACAAGAAGCAAGCCATTTTCATCACTCACATGCATGCAGATCACATACTTGGTCTCCCTGGTCTCCTACTGCGCTTTTCACTTCTAGGACGAATCCGTCCCCTCAGTGTGTACGGTCCTAACGAACTGATCCAGTACGTTAAATCAGCTCAGAATACAATGAACTTCAGTACTACCTTCGAAACCACTGTATATGGGATAAGAAACGGTCCTATCTTTGATGTAAATGATCTCCGCATTAACGCATTCGAGGTTGACCATCGAGGTTATGCACTTGGCTACGAAATCATATATCAGCGTCCCACGGGCTCCTTTCTGCCAGAAACGGCCAAGAATCTGGGTGTTCCCAAAGGCCCCTACTGGCAAGCACTATCAGCAGGTCAAGAGGTTGAGCTTGCAGATGGCAGAAAGATTCGCCCTGAAGATGTGACAGGCCCGAAACCTCCCCCAATCAGGATTGTGTATTCCGGCGATACCCGTCCATGTCAATCGCTGAAACAGGCAGCGACCAATGCTGACCTGCTCATATGCGAGGCAATGTATACATCTGAGCACGCAGATCTCGCGGAGGAGCGAGGACACACTACTGCAGCGGCGGCAGCCCAGTTAGCTCTCGATGCTGAAGTGAAACTGCTTGCTCTCACTCATTATAGCCCTCGGTATGAGGATGGAGCCGCTATAATCAAAGAGGCCCTATCAATCAACCCGAATACAATCCTTGCTAGAGACCTCATGAGAATCAAGATGCATAAAGATGGCTCACACGAGGTGATTCTCCCGACTATCTGAATACTAGGGATTCTATGGGATTATCAGAGTCCTAGCCTCAACGCTTTCAGAGGATGACGCGTAACCAAGCGCTTGATTAGCGCAGTCTTGAGTTGAAGCATAGGTTTCGTAGCAGCGATTATATCAACCATCAACTCCCCCATCACTGGATCGGCTTGGATGATTTTGCATATCAGCTCTATATTGCTGGAGGACTTGTAAATGATGTTGGCTATGAATTTCGCTGCGTCAAGCTCGCGGCATATTGATTTCTTGATGATATCTTGATAGTTACTCACCAAAAGCGGGTTGCGGCTTTTCGTAGCATCCTTTGCGATATCAGCTGCAATCAGCCCCGATTCAATCGCGTAGTATATTCCTTCCCCAGTGATTGGGGAAACAAGCCCAGCTGCGTCTCCAATAAGCATAGTCCGACGTGCAATCACTCTTTTTTCGCAACCGCCAAAAGGTACTCTGAATACGTTTCTAGAATCGGGGTTGACTTGGATTCCCTTTGTTCGTTCTAGCATTGATACAAAGTCACGCCAACTCCCTTTGAGATTGGACATCCTGTCCATTCTGCACCCGACCCCGATACTTAGCTCGTCGCGCTTCGGGAAGCACCACGCATAACCCCACTCCACTAATCCGAAGTAAATTTCGACGGGCATGCAGTTCTCTTCCTCGGAAACCGACATGGCTCCTTCAACCTCGCTGGGATTTACGGGCACATCCGCTGCGATGCACAGGCCGACTCGGTCAGAAGGCCATCTTTTCCTGATTTCAAGGCTTCGAGCTACGATACCATTAACTCCGTCAGCAGCGACCAGCAGGGGTGCCTTGTATGAGTCGCCATTCGTGAGCACCCTGATTCCGGACCGCAACTGCTCAATGGCGACAACCTTGGTGCCTTGTTCAACCCAAGCCCCTGCTTCTTCTGCCTTCTTCAATAGGAGGTGATCGAACTTGTTTCTCTTCACGGTGTATCCTGCTTGAGTATCTCGTTTGAGATATGGCCGCCGCCCTGAGGGCGAGATTAGGCGTACTGCGTGAATATCACGTTCAATTACTCCACTGATATCGAAATCCACCAGGTCCTTGATATGAGGGGTCAGTCCGCCCCCGCAGAGTTTGTCACGTGGGTGGATGCTCTTTTCAAGAAGCACAACATCAAGCCCGTGGAGAGCGGCTTTTCTTGCGCATGATGCTCCGGCAGGTCCACCGCCGACTATTATGAGATCGTGCATCAGTGTTTTTGCGTGCATGGTGGCTTTTTACTTTATAGACGGTTTCCGAGGGAACTGCCAACAATAAAAAGAGTGAGAGATGCTGCAGGAAGTTCCAACTACATAGTGGTATGAATCTTCTAGTTCTATTTATTTCGGGCGTGAATTCAATCTCTGACAAACAGTCATTGGCAACCTGGCCACAACACGAATAAGATGAGGTCCTAGGTCAGACAATTGTGAATTGAATTATGTCCCAAGGTGAACCAGTCAGAGTCTGCATTATTCCAACGGGCGGCACAATTGCTAGTATCTACGACCCTGAATCTCATGTCTATAGGCCTGGCTTGTCCGTGGACACACTGCTATCATACCTACCAGAAGGAATGGGCAAGATAGAGGTCATCAAAAGAGAACTGTTCCAGCTTGACTCAGCAAATGCACAACCTCATCATTGGCAAGAGGTTGCTAGTTGCATCAAGGCAGCATACGAAGAGATACCAGACTTGGCCGGTCTCGTAATTCTTCATGGGACGGATACGATGGTGTACACAGCCTCAGCTGTGAGTTTCATGATTCAGGACTTTGGAAAGCCAATCGTCTTCACCGGTTCGCAAATACCTACTTCAATGCCGTGGAGTGATGGACCTAGAAACCTGAGAGATGCGCTAAGAGTTGCAGCTTGGGCTGACTTGGGCGAAACGTGCATAGTTTTCAATGGAGAGATCCATCGGGCGACTCGGGTTGCAAACAGCTACTTTAGAGTTGGACAAATCCATTGTGGTCTTTATATAGGCCAATACAATATTGATCCCTGAGGAATATGACACACCTGTGAAGGTTCCTCACGGAGTAGTCCAGTGCCGTTTCTTGGACGTACCAGACTTCGGTGTCTAACTTTGTACAATTTACAATGAACGGTAAAGAAGCTTAGAGATAGAGCTCATGATGCCTTCGACTCTATCGACCCGACCCCCTTGGGGATGCTGGCTCGCGATATAGTAATCTATGAGGGTATGTAACAGCTGCAGAAAACCTGTACAAAGCTGGACATCTCTTAGATGAATAGCGAATCGAAGACCCTTTTTTGTAGCCGCTAATATACACCAGAGAGGGTTTTGTACATGTGGTGTCAGTCCAGGACGAGAACCAAGTCCAAGGATGACTCTACCGTCACCGTCAGTTGGCCGGGGACGTAAAATGCCCGTGGAGAGGACGTAAGACTTTCAGTTGATTCTTCAGAATCAACAAAAAGCAACCTCGATGAAGCAGGAACCGAACATCAGTCAAGGACATTGATGTCCAAGATTGTACAAGTTTCGGGCAACGGCAGAACAAAACGACACAATCTCATACCTCACTTCGACACTCGACTTGATGATAGGGTGTTTCTCTTGAAGGTCTTCCCAGGGATTCCCCCTAGCATCATCCCGCGAATAGTTGACATGGGGTATCACGGAATTGTCATCGAAGGTTATGGCTCTGGCAACATTCCAACTCAAGAGAACGCCCTTACAGGACCGATCAAACAGGCGATTTCTGAAGGCTGCTCAGTGTTGATGAGTACACAATGCGCTTTCGGGCAAGCGGACCTGTCCTTCTATGAGGTGGGAAAAGCTGCGTTGGGTGTGGGAGCATTGAGTGCACATGACATGACCTCTGAGGCAGCAGTTGTGAAGTTAATGTGGGTATTGGGGCATACCCGCGACCGCGATATTGTCAAGGAGATGATACTCACTAACTATGTCGGTGAAGTAACATTGTCGGATGGTAAGACCATCCCCAGCACAAGTCCCAATAATCCTTGAAGAAGTAATGATGGCGCCCGGAATGAGATATGTTCGTACGCATGCAATATGCTGTACTTCGAACTCATGCCTCCCAAAGGAGAGCAGCTGCCTATTCGACAAGCCTTCATGGGGCCGTCGATTCCAGGCTGCCGCCGTAGCCGCTTGGCTATCCGGGCTTACTCAAGTTCCTGACGTCTTCTGCTTTTCATCTTTTCTCTTAGTATGACTTGGTGAAGCATTTTACGCTCCCAACTGCAACATCATTACATCTGAGTTCTAGCAATCCTCTAGAAGATTCCCTTAGTTTGTGGTCATATGAGCGCCTGATGTTGACGCACACACACGATTCGAGGCTCAGAATGGCCCGATAAAGCCGAGTCTTGATGCCAACTATTATAAGGCATCTTCAAGAGGCGAACAAGCCTCACCCCAGTGCAAATGAGGTTAGAGACCATGTCTGAAGAATATCGCCATATTGTACGAGTGTCTGGCAAGGATATAGACGGCCAGGAGAACCTACTGCAAGGGCTTACCAAAGTTAGTGGAGTTGGACTTCGTTTATCGAAGGCCATCATCATCAAGCTAAGTATGGATCCCTCTGCTAGATTAGGTCATTTCACCGATGCAGACATCTCCAAAATCGAAACGATAATTTCAGACCCGGTGAAGGCTGGTTTGCCTTATTGGTATATCAATCGGCCAAGGGACAGAATGAGCGGCAGGATGCTTCATCTTACCGGCTCTGATCTTGATTTCGCACACCGAAGTGACATTGAGCGCTTAAGGCGAATTAAGTCGTGGCGGGGTCTCAGGCATTCTCTTGGTCTGAAGGTTCGAGGACAACACACTAGGACTACCGGACGTAAAGGAATGGCCGTGGGTGTATCAAGGTCGAAAATTTCAACCCGAGGTAATGAGTAATGGGTGATCCACGTCGGCAGAAGAAGAAGTACGTAACTCCGAAACGTCCTTTTGACAGTGATAGATTTGAGCAAGAGCTCCAGCTGATAGGTACCTACGGGCTTCGAAATAAGAAGGAGCTCTGGAAGCATAAAACTGACCTATCTCGCTACAGACGCCAAGCACGTAATCTACTTGCTCTGTCACTTGATGAGCGTGCGCTACAAGAAAAGGAACTCGTTGACAAGCTAGTCCGGAATGGAGTTCTTGCGACTGAACCATCTTTAGATCATGTTCTTGACTTAACCTTAGACAATATACTGGACCGTAGACTTCAGACTATCATCTTTAGAAAGGGTCTTGCATGCTCCCCGCATCATGCGCGTCAACTTGTGACGCATGGACACATTGCACTGGATGGAGCAAGAGTGACCACTCCACGTAGGATAATGAATGTGGACGAAGAAGAGCGCTTGCTATTCACACCGAAATCCCCACTAAATAGCGAATCACATCCTGCTAGGATTGCTGCTTCAGACGCCGCACTAAGAGCGTCACAGCCACCTGAGGAAGTGGATGAGTCTGACGACCGCTTCCGCGGGCGTCGGGGTGATAGACGTAGGCGAGGAGGAGGCAAACGAAGATGAGTAGGAAAGACGATCGCGACAAGTGGGCTATCGCGCATATTTTTGCATCATACAACGATACCATTGTCCATCTAACAGACATAACCGGAGCAGAAACAATCGCACGAACCTCTGGTGGGATGATGGTGAAAGCAGACAGAAATGAATCCTCACCACACGCAGCAATGCAGGCAGCCTTTCAGGCCGCACGCGAGGCTAAAGACAAGGGCGTCTACGGGATACACATACGTGTTCGAGCTCCTGGGGGTCATGGACCAAAGACACCCGGACCCGGTGCTCAGGCAGCCATTCGTGCTCTAAGTCGTGCCGGTCTGAGGATAGGCATCATAGACGAGGTCACACCCATTCCACATGACGGAACGAGAAAACCTGGCGGCCGTCGTGGACGCAGAGTCTAGCACAGATTGCTCCTCAGGAGTTCTGATACTCCTCAATGTTGCAGTGTTCTAGGGGTTGTGCCATTTGTCGACTAGGCTATTTGGTATGCCCTTGTTTCTTCGATTCATCCTGTCCTTTGGTCTAGTCAAGTGTCTCTGTGCCCTTAGAGGTGGCAGATACCTTCCAGCTTTCAACTGTCTGTCAACTGGGATTTCGACCTTTTTGGCTTGAGGGTCCTTGAAGCCGCACTTGATGCATTTGCAGCCCTTTTCTTTGCCAGCACTCTTCATTCTTTTCAGGCAATGTGGGCATATCGGATTGACAAGATTGACCTTATCTGTCAGTTGGAGGATTCTAAGCCCTTCGACATTCAATGTTAAGCCGTGCATCCTTGACGCGGGCCGAACTCCTACATCCAGACTTACTTTGTCTCCTTCAGTGAGCATTGCTGCTATCTCTCGGAACTCACCTGTTGGCTCATACACTGCACACTCTGCAATAGTGGGGC
>JABCTJ010000110.1 GCA_018238375.1 Candidatus Thorarchaeota archaeon | reverse complement strand
ACTTCCTTGTGTACTGCAACAGCAAGGTCATGAGATTCCGGGGTGGCACGGATGACGACCATGTCGCCTTTCTTGACTTCTGTACTCCATTCGACCAAAATCCTCGCGTGATGCTCAACTCTTGAATCCATCGTGCAACAACCTGAACTTGCTCACACTGCACGCTCAACATATAGGTTGTGTATCGAGTATCGGACTTCTTTCTAAGCGTGTACTGACCATGGCTTCAAGCCCATTTAATAGTGGGTAGTGCGGCACATGCGGCAGAGCGATGATAGCTGCGACACTTATCCTCATAATCTTTATCGTCACGCTCATCGTGATAATTTCAGAGAAGGTTAATGAAACCGCTACTGTGTTATTTGGCATGTGTTTGGCGGGAGTAGTCCTCTTTTTTGAAGGAATAGAATTTCTAGATATGTTGCAGCTAATCCAATGGGATGCGGTAATTTTTGTAACAGCTATGATGATAGTCGTTTCGGTGGCTGGCTCGTCAGGGATGTTTCGCTACATTGCTCTCTTGTTGGTGAGAGGCACAAAAGGCGACCCAAGGCAAGTGTTCCTTGCATTCATGAACTTGGTCTTCGTGCTCTCTTTTATCTTCGATCCATTGCCAACGATGCTCGTAATGGGTTCCTTCACAATTGAGGTATGTCAGGCTCTTGACATTGATTTCAGACCAATCCTAATTTCCGAGGTCATCGTTGCAAACTTCGCCTCGATACCCTCCGTCGTTGGCTCTGTGCCTAATCTGGTGATTGTAGTATTAGCTGGCATCGATGTCGGGTTCATGTTCATAGCTCTGCTTCCCCTAGCAATCATTATGCATGTTGTGACCGTCTGGTACCTATTGAGATATTACAAGGAGAAGCTTGTAGAGGGAGAGGGCAGCGATGTTAATCTCCTCATGATGATCAAACCAGATACGATGATAAAATCGCGTCATGATTTCTATCTCTCCATTTTTGCTCTGGCAATCTTGGTTCTAGGCTTCATACTGGGTCCAGCCGTGCGCCTTGAGGCGAGCTTGATTGCCATGCTCGTCGCTTCGGGGATGCTCATCTTTTCTCACGAACGGGCAAAGGACCTTCTAAGACGCCTGTCGTGGGATACTGTATTCTTCCTCATTGGACTCTTTGGCTTGATTGTGGCATTGGAACAGACTGGCCTGATTACTTTGCTTGTTGACGGCTTTGGCGCAGCTATTGGCGATAATCCGTTTCTTGCAATCCTTGCTCTGATTTGGATTCCAGGTCTGGTTCTTTCCATAGTTGATAACATCCCCGTGGCGGCGCTTCTTTCACCTCTTGCAGAGAGCTTTGCAGGCGGCAACGCAGCAGTCCCGCTGTCATTATTGATTGGTGCGAATGTTGGTGGGTACATTATCCCATTCGGGGATGCACCGAATATGATTGCTGTGAGCTTGGCTGCTGAGAAGGGAAAGCCAATCACATTCCGAGAGTTCACGCGTATTGCTTTTCCATTGGGGTTGTTGCACCTTGTTATGGGTACAATCTACATGTTCGCGCTTGTGTTCATTCTGGCCTAATTCCTAATCGAACTTGACCTTGGTGAAGTAGACGGGGTCGCTATCGGAGTATGAGAAGCCCATTCTCTCATACAGAAGTTGTGCGGGTCGGTTTTCTTCAAAGTAATGCAGGACCACAATTGGAATGTCATCGAGCAGTTCATCAGCCACAGCACGGATACATGATGACGCAAGACCCCTCCTTCTGAAATCGGGAAGCGTAGCCACGTTGCCAATCTCAGCACCGAATCGAGTTACATAATGAACTCCTGCTACGCAGACAATATTCTCCTTTACATCGCGAATGCCATAGAACGGGCCGAGCTCAAGAACGCTTGGTGTCCAAGCAGGGATTCCACAGTTGATGTAGAGTCTCCGAAGATCATCTGCATCTAGTGGAGAGAGTTTCTCTGGCGGGACATCTCCCCACTCGCTCAAGCGCGATGAATTATCTGCGACCATCTGACGTTCGCGAATCGGTACCACATTATCACACACCGCACTTAGAATCTTCAGTTGGTCCTCGTTGCAAATAATTACCAGAGATTCTCCTCGTATCTGGTCGTCGAAATCGCGCAAAAGCGTATGCAAGCTGGCAGAGCTCTCTGCCCAGAACGCTCCTGCAAGGAAGTCAAGATCATGGTACAGAGAGAATGCAGCCGTTGGCTTTCCGTTCTGCTTTAGAATGCGTATGTCGCACCAAGGCTTGAGCTGCGTACAGTCAGCAATCATGGTGATGTTGTCAAGCGGCTTGGCAGCCAAAATGCCTAGGAGTTCATCTACATTGCTCTCGTCCAAATCTTCAATCAAGTCTATCTGTCACCGCACCGTTCTATCACAATAAGCCTCTGAAAACTGTTTATACCTCACGAATGGGATGGTCTAAAGCTCCTGCAAGGCTGAAAAGTTAATAGGCTTCATCGCATAAGATACATACCTTGGGGGGGTAACGAACTGAATTTGAAACACATCATAGCGATGCTTTTCATATCATTACCGATTGCCATCTTTTTGTTCATGATGCAAACATCTTCTGTCCATGAGAGCGCGTCGTTTGTACTGGTGATTGTGATTTGGCCAATGCTATCTTGCCTTGGGCTATACTTAGCATCTCGCTACCACACCAAGAGGACTACTCCTGTTACTTGGCACCTGCACAGCCGGCCAATAGATGCAACCATTGCACACAGAGTAATTAGGGATATGGCAACAAAGGAGGAGGCAGTGATTGATGGCGATCATGCAACATCATTCAGAAAGGCCATGCAAGACGAAGAAATCTGGGTATTCAGTCAAATTAATCGGAATTCCAAGTGGATCATCACTGATGACCGCGGGAACGATATCAGCAACAAGCCCTTGAACTTCTTCGATGGTATTGCCCGGATAGAGATCCTTGACGAATAGTGGGGACTGAGTGGAGTGACTCGTTCACTAAAATACCGACAGTTGAGGCACACAAGTCCTCGCAGTTAATGTTAAGTAGAGGTGTGTACCGCAACGGGCGCCTGAGCATACCTCGAATGGGGGTGCGATTCATTGGAAACGCATGTGACGATTCTCAAGTCCCGTCTTGACGAAGCTAATCTCGAAAAGCTGTTAGCAGTTCCCAACGAACATGTTCATCGTTTCATAGCTGATGCTATCGAGCTATGCAATCCATCGTCTGTTTTTGTGGTTACTGATGACCCCGATGATATCAATCGAGTGCGTAGAATGGCGATTGAAACAGGTGAAGAGGCCGTTCTTGCTACAGAGGGACACACAATCCATTATGATGGTCTTCACGATCAGGCTCGAGACAAGGCACGCACGCGATATCTGGTGCCTGAGGGCGAAACTCTCGGCAAGAACCTACGGCAGATTGAACGCAAGAAAGGTCTAGCAGAGGTAAAGGGATTCCTCAAGAACAGCATGAATGGCAAAGAGATGGCTATACGGTTCTTCTGCTTGGGCCCGATCAACTCAATCTTTTCTATTCCATGCATTCAACTAACTGACTCGTATTACGTTGCTCATAGTGAAGACATTCTGTATCGCTCGGGTTATGAATACTTCAAGAGTATTGGCAACAAGAATGATTTCTTCAGGTTCCTGCACTCTGCAAGCCGGTTGGATCGATTTGTTTCGGTAGACATCAAGTGGCGCCGAGTTTACATCGACTACATAGATGATACTGTCTACATCACAAACACACAGTATGCTGGCAACACTGTTGGTTTCAAGAAGCTCGCTCTACGACTGGCTATTCGTAAGGCCAACCGTGAGGGATGGCTGGCTGAGCACATGTTCATTATGAAAGTACTCGGTCCTGAAGGTCGTAGGAGCTACTTCACAGGTGCTTTTCCCTCCGGATGCGGCAAAACTAGTACTTCGATGGTCAAGGGTGAAACGATTATCGGTGATGACCTTGCCTATCTACGTCACCATAAAGGCGAGGTATACGCAGCGAATGTGGAATCTGGTATCTTCGGCATCATTCGAAGCGTGAATAGCGATGATGACCCTGTGATCTGGAATGTTCTTAATCGTCCTGGTGAAGTGATATTCTCTAACGTCCTAATCGCGAATGGAACCCCGTATTGGATAGGAGACGGTCGTGAGGTTCCGGAGGAAGGCATAAACTACTCTGGAAACTGGTTCAAGGGTAAGACGGACAAGAAAGGGAATGAGATAAGACACTCACACAAGAATGCTCGTTATACAATCAAGCTTTCAGAACTCGATAATCTCGATCCAAAGGCTGATGATCCTGAAGGCGTTCCACTTCATGGTATAATCTATGGCGGGCGTGACCCTGATACGTGGGTGCCAGTTCAGCAGTCCTTCAACTGGGCCCATGGAGCCCTTACAATGGGTGCCTGTCTGGAATCCGAATCGACTGCAGCTACATTGGGGGCGGAGGGCATTAGGACTTACCAACCTTTTGCAAACTTGGACTTCATCTCGATTCCTTTGGGGCGCTATATCCAGAATCATCTGGACTTTGTGAAGGGCCTCAAGAAAGTACCGAAAATCTTCAGTGTAAATTATTTCCTTCGTGACAAGGAAGGGAACTACCTCAACGGAAAGCAGGCCAAGAGGGTGTGGCTCAAGTGGATGGAACTGCGAGTCCACGAAGAGGTGGGTGCTCTCACAACCCCGACTGGGTATATCCCGAAGTATGATGACCTAAAACGTCTTTTCAAGAGCGTCCTCAATCAGGACTACAAAAAGGAGGACTACGAACAGCAGTTTGAGATTGAAGTCACAGAGTTGCTGGCGAAAATTAGGAGAATTAGGAAAAAATACCGCGCGAGCGTGCCAGACGCACCAGACATTCTGTATAGATTGCTTAACGCGCAAAAATACCGGCTCCTTGCAGCCAGAGCTCAATTCGGGGATAGCATTCGTCCCAGTTTGTTTGAAGATGAGGATTAGGGGCGTTTGCTAGTATCTGCATTTGTTTCTCATGTCTTGCAATTTTCATTGGCACTGAATTGAACTTGATGTGGGACTAAAGCCCGCATGTTTGTCACCTTTCCAAATGTTCCCAATGATTGCGAAATGCGCAACTTCAAGAGTCAGAAGGTGGTCAGAGGGTTAGCCTCAGGAAATGTCGAGGTGGAGGCCAACCTTATGCTGGATGAACCAAAGGACTTCATAGGCTATCTAATGTCTCAGCTTATCAGCAGGCAACTTGAGGATCCCAAGCTTGAGTCGCGAGTTAGAGGTTGGACGATGACAGTTGTGCTTGCGACCGATTACTACCCAGTAACGTTAACTTTTGACAAAGGTGTGCGATTTTCGAAGGGCGCCGCC
>JABCTJ010000100.1 GCA_018238375.1 Candidatus Thorarchaeota archaeon | reverse complement strand
TCAGTGTTTCATAGTACTGTTTTATGATTGACACCATCAACAAGATACCCGTCCCGCTCGCTAATGCTCCGAGGATATCCGCAGTTGCAGCGAGCACCCCTATGAGGAACCCGCCCAGACCTGCGACTATTGGAATGTAACGTTCGAGGAGACGCTCAAGAACCCTCTCGCTCCTTCTGAAGCCTGGAACAATGTACCCTGAACCCAGAAGCTGTCTTGACACATCTCGCGGAGCAATTCCACTGATATCTACCCAGATTTTCGAGAAGCCCCAACATAGTAGAATCATAGCTCCTGCATAGAACGCCACATGGAGCAATCCAAGCGGCTCTTGCATGATTCCAAAAATCCCCTGTGGTGGCGTGATGTAGTACGCGAGTCCTCCATCTGCTATCATGCGGCTGGATCCCGGATCCTTATGAAACGTGCCTATGAGGTTAAGGAGCGGATTCGTACCATTGGGGTTCCAGTTCGAGTAGATTATCTGGCCGAAGAATAGAACATTCGCGTATAACGCCTGCGCCAGGATTACAGGAATATTTGATGTATACAACAGCTTGATTGGATACCGCGCCTTCATTCCTCTGTACTTAGCATATTGAAGCGGTATCTCGACGCGCACAGACTCTAACCAAATCACCGCTCCGAAGATTAGGAATGTGACGCCAAGTGTGAATAGGCTCGGATTGAAACCGTTACGGAACACAAGCCAGCTCACATCGACTGCTGGAAATGTATCGCCACCAACGCCTGCTACTCTCATGATATTCTGGATAACAGCAGCAATAATGCCCTTTGGCAAGTTGGTGTAGTCCTGAGGATAGCCTACCGGAGCATCACCAATCACTGTTTCGAACTCGGTAACGTTGAACATGTTGAATATGACTTGTCCAGCAACGTTTGTCATGATGAATAGTGAAACGCCTGAACCGAGTCCCCATCCCTTCTGGATTAACTCGTCCATCAGAATGACTATGACACCGGACGTAAAGAGTTGAATGAACACTAACACACTTTCCTCAGCTGTCAGCTGGCCATAGGCATTGCCCATGATGTAAGCAAGTGCTTGGAATGCAGTCATGAATAGTGCGAGAACTTTCTGTCCACCAGTGAACAGTGCTCTGTCCTCTGGGTCTCCGAAATCAACATTGATGATCTTTGATCCCGAAAGAAGTTGCATAACTAAACCTGCAGTTACAATCGGACCTATCCCTAGTTCCATCAGCGTTCCTCTGGTGCTTGCGAGGATGACTCGCATTGCCCACAGATAGTCAGTGCCTTCCGTTGCGTCTACGCCGTAAAGGGGCATATGTGACATTACTAGGAATATCAGAAGTACGACAATCGTCCAGACAGCTTTCTCTTTGAAAGAGACTTCACGGTCTGGTGCCTTTACTTCAGGCATTACTCTTACAAATGGTGATAGGGCTTTTAGAAAGGTGCTAGGCAACCTTACTTCTCCTGCTGGTTTTCTCGGCCAACAAATGGACTGAACCTTTAAACATAGTGGTTCCCAAAGTCGTGTACTATAGCTTCAAATCAATAAGGACCGTGCGCGGTTTATGACCCAATTGCATCTATGGGCTGTTTCACTTATCGACTGGCAGGTCAATGGTCCCGCCTTTACCGGTCACTTTCTCCCGGGCTCTTACGCTGATGGACTTGACGCCAGTCAGGTTTAGTTGACGCGTGATTTTCCCGGACCCCAGAATCTTGTCAATGCCAAGACGCGCCACGTCTATGGTGTATCTCCGCCCTTTTTTGGTGGCATGTCCCGATGCGACAAGTCTGTCAGCAGCCTCATCTAGGTCGCCAACATTTAGGACGGTTTCGCCCACAATCATTTTGAGGGGTCTCTTGAATCCATGTTTCCCAAAGTAGTTGGGGTTCTCCGCCATGACTCTTTGATAGTGGTGCTTCTTAGACCCAGCCATGCCTTTGCCACCCCGCTGTCCCGATGCACGATGACCTGCGCTGAAACCATAACCAGCGGCCCTGCGGCCTCTCATCTTGTGGATCTTTTTCGATTTTCGCTTCTCCATCACTAGTTCCTCCGTTACTATGCTTTCTTGAGTCGCACCTCTAGGACTCCGTTCCGAATTGCCGACTTGGCCTGTTCTTTCTTCACCTTGCCAGGGAGTTCAATCTCCTTATGGTATGGACGAGATGGGTTTTCAACATGGATTGTGAGTGTAGTTCCCTTGATTCGGACCTTGATTTCATCTCTTTCTACACCGGGCAGTTCTGCTATAACTATGATTTCGTCATCCTCTTCCATGACGTCAACCAATGGCTCTAGCTGATGAGCGGTCTTGGCGCCTTCTACATCTGGACTGGTATTACCAAACCGCTGGATGAATGGCTTTCCATCTGGCCCGACACGCATCGAGAAACCGAACACAAAGGGGTTCGTGCCCTCCGGGTCGCGCATGAACTTCTCCATGGACTCTGGGTCAAGCATTCCTCCCTCACTCAGGCCTTGCATCATGCGGTCCATCATCTCATCGATTTGCTGGAATACTGACTCGGGGAGAAAGTCACCCAACCATTTGCGGATTGCTTTGCGTTGATCCTCATCAAATGAGTCACTGTCCCAAGACACCAAATTCACCTCAAATCATTCTTTGTGCTAGCTCGTTGATCCCAGCACCTCGATATCCGTTCACGCCACCCATGCCAACGCCGAGGTTGCGCTTGCCACGAAAGCCTTTCTTCGGAGGGGTCAGCCTAAAGACAGGTTTGAGTCCTTCAACGTCGTTCACGCTGGCTGTTCCTGCAGCCAGTCCTTTGGCGAGCGCCTTAATTGATGAATGGCTTGAATTCTTCTTCACATAGGAATCAGTAAGACGTCTGTTTCCTGAGAGGCGGCCACGTTTGGCTAAAATTTTGTATGCAGTGTCAGCGTCAATCTCACCCCATGTGATGTAATCTTTGGACTTGGTAATCATTCCCTGAAGGCTAGGTGTAAGCTTGATGACCCTTGCCTGATGAAGTCTGCCAAGACGCAACTTTTTCAATGTGTCCTCGATCTGAGGTCTAACACTCACTTGTCCTCTGAGACGTATCGCCAGTATGACGGCTCCATTTTCACTCATGACTCAGTCACTCCTGCTGTTGCCCAGTCCTGAGGTGGCAGCATCTTGTATGTCTGTGAAAGAGCATCAACAAACGCTTTGGCGAAGTTCGAGGATGTCCTAGAACGGCCCTTTGTCATCGACCATACATCCTTTAATCCTGCAATTCGAAGAACTATCTTACCGACATCAGCCGTAACTAAACCAGTTCCTTTTGGAGCCGGCTTGAGTGTCACATGAACTGAGCCCGACGTTCCTTTCACTGCAAACGGGACACTGTGAGGGTCGTGACATCGGCATTCCCAAGAACCACAGCCCCTTCGTAAGGGTGTGATGTTCATCTTGGCCCTAGCTTCAGCTGCTCTAATCGATGGGACAAACTCCGGAGCCTTCCCTATACCAATCCCGATGTTGCCCTGGCCATCACCGACGACGACAGTAATGCGGAAGCTCTTCTGTTGGCCGCTGTCTGATTGACGTTGAACTAGGTTTACGTCTACAATCTCCTGCTGGAGTTCTGGAAATAGCACATCTACAATCTCGGATTCTCTTATGAGAAGGTTCTGCTGTAGAACCTCCTGCAGGCTGTTGACATGACCTTCTTTGACCAGCTGCCCCAGTCGGGTCTTAGGAACCCAGTCCTTAAGCGGGTCTACGTCCTGTCGGGGTTGTCGACGTCTTCTTTTGTTTCTTCCACTCATTATGTATCATCCCCTACTTTTTCTTACCTCTCCGCGCAAGGAGTTTCTTGGGTTTCGGTTTTCTGGGCACTGCACGAGGCGCTTTCTCCACGGGTTTCTCTGCAGCCTTCTTAACGGGCTTCTTAGCGGCAGCCTTCTTCGCAGGTGTCGCCTTTCTCTTCTTTTTCTTCTTGAGATCTGCCTTCGGTATCTCCAAGAGGGCTTTCTTCACCTTCTTGAACAGTTTCGGAATACCTGTAACGGTTGTCTTCTTCTTTCCCACCTTTGAAAACATCGATGAGCCGCCGGTGCTCTCAGCAAAGTGATTGTACGCCGCCACGATGTGTTCGCCAGATAGTCTGGCTTCATCTGGTAGAATATCTGGATTGTGTGAGATGTCAAGGCCTGCATCTAGCGCTCCAGAAAGTGCTGCGTAGATTTTCGAGCCCTTAACTGGAGGATTAAGTCCAATGTCAAGTACTGCTCGCTCTACGCCCCTGCTCTTAGCTCTTAGACCAGCTAGCAGGCCGGTAAGATAAGCGGCAGGCATGTTTCCACCACTAACAGTCCAACCATGATCGGAGATCTCTGGTGAAACTGCGGATGCCACAGTCATGTCACCAGCTACTCTAGCATTTACAATTTGGACTACCATTCCTGTATTGGTCTTCCTGACCACAAGGCGCGGGAGTCTGGAGAGCAGTAGTCGACGGCGACGATAGTAGTTCGTCTTGCCCTCTCGTCTGCGTCTGAATTTGACTTTGTATGTCGGTCCATGAGCCATTATTTCACTTTCCCTAACTTGTGCTCTTTGATGTAAGTCCTCATGTGCGCAGTGTTCCTGAACGCATTGCCTTTTGCCTTCAAGTATAGTTCGCGATATACACCCCGCGTGATATTGCCATCTCCTCTGAGTCGCTTTAGCTCACGACGCATTGGGCGTATCTTCATCATCCATCGGTCCTTGCCTGAAAGTTTGGCAGTGGATTTGCCTTTCTTCTTGCCAGGCCCTTTTCTCTGACCCTTCCGCTTCTGACGCATAATGTGACGCGCCCGACCTCTGCTCACACCTTTCTTGGGGCGTTTCTGGATTGCGCCCTCGTCGACAAGACGACGGATATCTTCCTTAGTGATTGCGAGGCTGGTTTCATCTTCGAATTCGGGATCTATCCAAACACGCGACTTCCCTACTTTCATCACATGGGCAGCGAGTCGTTTTTGGGATGTAAGCTTCATCTCTAGTCAACCTCCACGTCGAGCTCCGAGAAGAGGTCCTCTTCTGAGATGCTCTCCGGAGCGCCAGGATTCAGAACTCTTAGAGACATTGCGTCGGCTTTCTTGAGAATCGCTTGACGTTTCCTCATTCCGACGGTTGCTCCAATCCTGATGGCATGAACTTCGGGATTCAGTTCTTCGAAATCAGCTGGCCTGTGGACAAGCACCTCAACGAATCTTGAGGGATGCATACCTCTCACAGCCTTTGGCTTTCTGTATCCCGGAGACACCATGGCTATGCGGCCCTTGCGTTTCTCTCGTGTAGCATTATCTATTCCGCGTAGCTTTCTCCAGGAATCGCTTACGCGCGTCCAGCGATGTGCTTGTTCATGGCGGAATCGAGGTTGCTTCCTTCTCATCTCTTTTGCAATCCTGAGAAGTCTTTGATCAATAAGCTTGTCCCTGGCGTGTATCTCCTTCTCTTTCTTCTTAGCCTTCTTCTTTGCGGGTGTCTTCTTGATCTTAGCCTTCGGCTCAACCTTCTTCTTGGCTGGAGCCTTTTTGGGCTTTTCCTTCTTCGGTGCAGCCTTTGGAGCTTCTGGCACAATCTTCTTGGCAGATGAAATGATTTTAGCTGCTCTGCTCTCACTAAGGCCATCTACCTTGGCTGCAAGCTTTGCAGGGTCGCTCTTCGACACCTTCGCCACGGTCTTGAACCCAGCTGCGACAAGCTTTTCCTCTAGCTTTGGCCCGACTCCATCGACATCTGTCAGTTTTAGCTTTTTGGACATTATCTCGCCTCCTATACTATCGACTTGACCGCTTCACCTTTCCTCTTCGTGAGGACGTAGATGCCATCAAGGAAAACACGCCTGTCCTTGTGACGGATCTTTGTGGCGAGCTGTATGTTCGCGGCAGTCTGCGACACGTGTTCGATGTTGATGCCGCTGATGATTACATCATCTTCTCCGGTCTTTATCTCAACGTCACCTATGACACGTGCCTTACGAACGCCACGTTCTCCGATGAAGTTCTTGATCATGACCTCCTTGCCCTTCACTTCGACGGTGATGGGGAAGTGACTGTATACGATCTTCATCTTGTATTCATAGCCATGCTGCACACCTGTGAACATGTTACGCATGTGAGCAATAGCAGTACCAACCAGAGCTCGGGTGCTCTTGCGAAACCTTATGGTGGATACTACAACTTCATTGCCCTCTATGACGATGCTCGTTTGAGGTTCCGGAAATGTTCGTTCAAGCGTTCCGAGAGATCCTGTCACTGTGACAGTCTTACCTTCTAGATTGACCTGACAATCACTGGGGATTTCGACACGCTGCGTATAGCTTGGTTTGCCTGACATCTTCGTTTCACCTCAGTATACGTAAGCAAGCAATCGTCCGCCAATTCCTTCCTTCTTGGCGTCTTCATGAGTCATGACCCCGTTAGGCGTGGTCACAATTAGTATTCCATAGTTGAATGCTGGCAGGAAGCGTTTCTCATATTTCTCAAAGCCATCGCGCTTCACAGGATATCGCGGCTTGATTACTCCGCACTTATTGGTTCGGCCCATGAGCTGTATTCTAAATCTGCCCGCCTTGCCATCATCAATGCGCTCGAATTCGCCGACGTAGCCCCTTGATTGCATGACCTGCAATACTCTCTCTATCAGACTGGAAGCTGGTGCAACTACGACCTCCGGTTTCCCGACTAGCTCGCTGTTGTATATGCTTGACATCGCATCAGCCAATGGATCTAGTAGTGTCATTTTTTCACAGACCTCCTAACTATACTTGCGGAATCCCAACTTGATAGCTGTTTCCCTGAAACAGCGTCGACACATATTGAGACCGTACGAGCGGATTATGGCCCTGTGAGTACCACATCGGTGACAAGTCCGGCTTCCTTTGCCCATCTTCTTTCGCTGTCTTCCTCGATCTTTCTTCGTACTCATCATAATTCACCTCAGAATAGATAGGTCCTCTCTCGCAGCTTTTCGAGTATTTCGACTCCGAATTTATTCTTGATGAAGACCATACTCTCTTCCGGTGTTAGCCTATGTCTGTACGGGATTTTGTTTCTCCGCCTACGTCTTCGCTTCACTCTAAAGCCAGGACGTTCGATGCAGATAGTGATGTTCATACCTTGAATGCCCAACTGAGGGTCATACTTCACTCCCGGTATGTCTATGTGCTCACCGATTCCAAAAGCAAAATTACCATCTAAGTCCCAGTTCTTGATCAGGAGTACATTCTCCTTGGCCTTGAGCGCCTTAATCAGGAACTCCTCTGCTCTTTTATGTCTCAGAGTGACTCTTACGGCAATCGCTTCATTCTTCCTGATACCAAATTCTCTAACCGTCTGACGGGCTTTTGACCGGACTGGAGTTTGATCAGTCAACTGCTCCAGTATCGTGGATGCCTTGCCCATCTCCTCTCCGCCTCCGGCGCAGATGTCCACTACGACTTTCGAAACAAGCGGCTCCCGCATCGGGTATGCCTTCCACTCGTCAACATAGAGCTGTTCATTTGGAGTGCTCATTATTCAGACCCTCCGGCGGAACTAAGGCTAATTTCTGGTTTCTTGGTACCCACAACAAACACGTATTCCAGAGCTGTCTGGACTTTGTTCCCATCTGGATCCTCTAGTGTTACTGTACTTGCGTGAGTGCCTAATCGCCTTTCAATCTCAACAATTCTACCCTCAATCCCGACGTTCTTTCCCCGTGTGACTATGCTGTAAACACCATTGTCGAGGGGTATCGAGGATATAATTTTCTGGTCCGGGATGGATATTTTTAGTGTATCCAATGATTTGTAATCTGATGGCTTTGCACCTTCTGGGAGCAATATATTGCGGCCATCATGCAGTGCTATTTGGAGTTTCCCACCAGGGATCATCATCTTACTCTCAATCCTACAGAGTTTGATACTTGTTTCCTTCTCCGAAATCTCTACAAGGTGGAATCCACCTCGTCGCTTAGGGAGGAGTCTGAAGCGTTCACCCGATGACTTGATCTCGACGACATCCATCAGACCGATTGGATATCCCGGATCTTTCCGTACTCGACCATCAACCAACACTTGGCCATCGGAGAGTATCATCTTCACTTCGCGCATATTTTCTGCATGGCCTAGCATTTCTCGTAGTAGAATTACCAATGTTAAGCACTGGTCCTTGGAGTGTGGACCTGCGGTTGGCTTCGTTGTGAACTTTGCTACCTTCCTCTGGATAGGCCAATGTCTTGGTGCAGGTAAGCGTTTCAGGTGCTTTTTCTGACCTCTTCTTGTCATCTATTCACTCTCCGCGATCTTGACCACTTTGCGCTCGATGAGTTTCTTCCTTTCATCATCAAGCTCAAGTTGTGTTATCTTAAGGTTGGATGGATGGAGTGGAATCTGTATTTCCTTACCATCCGCTTTTGTGGTTGTTCCACTCTCTACATAGACTCGCACGTTGCTGTAGTCAACCCTAACGACCTTTCCTTCAGTGTCTCGAAACTGTCCCCTCATTATTCGAACGAGGTCTCCCTTCTTTACGACTAGTGATCGAAGACCGTAATCCTCTCTAAGGAACTCGTCTAGCTGGCATTTCAACAATCGTTTGCGGGTATGCAATGGTGACTTGTAGATGCGCCTCCGTTGCTTGCGTGGGGACTTGGAACTCGGCTTCTTTGTCATCAGTTTCTACCTCACACTATCTTCGAAGCGATGGCAGCAACTCTGGGCCACTTCAGAGTGACCTCTCTCGCCATTGGTCCTCGGAGTTCTGAGCCCTGAGGCTCGCCTCCCGGTTTGATGAGAACTGCTGCATTGTCCTCAAACTGCATCCACGTGCCATCCGGTCTGCGGAACGGTTTTCGTTGCCGCACAATGATTGCTTGGATGACCTGCTTTCGCAACTCCTGTTTCCCTTTTGTCACAGATACATTCACCCGGTCCGCAATACCGGCCTTTGCCAGTTTCCGGAGCTTTCCCTTGTATCCATAGACTGTGATTATCTGGAGTTCCTTCGCACCAGAATTGTCTGCACACAGAATCTTAGCCCCAATGGGCAGCCCTCTGGCAATCCTTGGAATGAATTTCCTGATGCCTCTACCGATTTTCCTTGACATGGACTATTCCTCCTCTTCAGTTCGTTGCGACTTCGTTTCTATTACTACGAAGGATACAGTCTTGCTAAGGGGACGACATTCGGCCACTCTAACCGTATCGCCTACCTTGGCGTCAATGCACGGTGGAAGATGGGCATGCTTCTTTGACCTGCGCCTCTCATATCGAGAGTACTTTTTGACAAGGCGCAAATAGTCCGTTTGGAACGTAATCGACTTGTGCATCTTCACGCTGGTGACGATGCCCTCTATTATGCGTCCTCTGACTGGGAGACTACCGTGGAATGGGCAGTTCGGATCGTCACACACATTCTCAGGTGGCTCTACATTTGGAACCCCAATATTACGAACTTTAACTTTCGAATCAACCATCTTCACCATCTCCTGCTGAGGCGTTTCTTCAGCCTGTCTTCAGGTCTTCCTTTCAGCACGTGTCCGTCCACGCGGACGATAGTGCCATCTGGAAGACTCATGTCGAACACGCAGTTGCTCTTCGGTAATTGGATTACACCAACGCTTGTATTGAGGTGAATCATCTCTCTGGACTCGGCAACTATTGTACCAGACCTACATACCTGTCCAGGATCCCTAGATGCGACCACGTGTGTCTTCAAGCCAACCAGCTCGTGCTGGATGAGGTTAATTGGAGTCACAGTCATTGTTCTGGCTTCAACTCCTCTTCTCTCTGAATCGTTAGAATCCTAGCAATAGTTCTCTTGATTGCCCTTATCTTGTAGGGGTTATCAGAACCGCCCCCAGTGGCAATCTGGATTCTAACATTGGTAAGCTCATTGAATAGCTCATCCATCTTCTTCTGGCGTTCTGCCGGATTGAGTTTGCGGATGTCCTTTGCTGTAAGTCGAGCCATCTTTTATTCGCCTCCTTCACTAGGCGTGTCAAGCTCGTCCAACTCCTTCAGCTCTTCCAGAGTGCTCTTTTCGTCAGGCAACGACTCGTCTTCTGTTTCAGGCGGCTTCTCTTCAGGTTCAGCGGCCTCTGCTTTCTCTGGAGCCTTCTTCTCTTCGGTGGCTTCAACATCTTCCACAAGCTCAAGTCCATCGAGTTCTTCTAGTTCTCTTAGCTCCTCTAAGTCCGTTATTCCCTCAAGGCGCTCTTCGATATCTGCGGTTTCAGAAACCACATCACCTTCCTCTTCCGCTGGTTTGAGCAGCTCTAGCTCCGCAGGTTTCTTTGGTTTAGGTTTCTTGACAACTATCACTCCAGGTAGTTTGGCATCGGGTTGCATTATTCTGACCTTGACACCTATCGCACCTGGTTTTAGGATGGCAGTATCATCTGCTTCATCAACATACAGATCGGCTGGTGCGCCCGTTTTGGCAACCGTGGCTTGCTTGAACTTCTGGTAGCGTCCTCTCCTGCTTGACAATTTGCCCTTAACGATTATCTCGCATCCTAGTGCCCCAGCACGCATTACACGACGAAGGATCCAATATGCCATTCTTCGGAAACGAACGCCTCGCTCCAGTTGTCTTGCAAGTCTGGAAGCCATTGCCTGAGCACAGAGCCAAGGATTTTCTATCTCGCTCACTTCGACCTGCACGTTCTCAATACCAAAATCGGTTTCAAGGATGTCTGACAGTTCTCGTATCTTTGACCCTCGACGTCCAATAACCACACCTGGCCTAGAGGCATGAATGATTACTTCTGTACGCATGGGCATCTTCCGAATTTCCACACCGCCGTATCCAGCTGCGTTGAGTTCTCGTCCCAAGAACTCGTCAATCTTAAGCTTGCGAGTGTTTTGCTCTATGAAGTACTTCACTGCTGACACTTAACCCACCTCTTCCAACACAATCTCGATGTGTGTAGTGTTCTCGAAGTACGGTGAGCTCTTGCCAAAAGCTCTCTCGATGTACTTCTTGTATGTTCTACCGCGCTGTGCGGCTGAATGGGCAATTCTGAGTCTATCAATGTCCAAACCCTTGCTGTCCGCATTGGCTTCAGCGTTTCTCAGAATCTTTAAGATACCCTTGGATGCTTTCACCGGATGACCGCCTGGAGCCCACTTCTTCATGCCTGCGTGGTGGCCGCGCTTCTTCTTGTGACGTCTGTAAGGTATCCATGCCTTCTCTTCAATTACGCTTTCAAGAAGATCAATGGCCTTGTCGAGCATCATTCCGCGGATCTCTTTGCAGACTTCTCTGGAGTGTTTGGGAGAACATCGCAGATTTCTGCCACTAGCTACGGCTGTTCGGTCTGGGTCCATGCCTATGATTGAATATCCATATGTTGGCATTGTGCCTCACTTCCGGTATAGCAATCTGGCCGGTGTAACCCAGTAGTTCTACCACTGTGTCCAACCAGACACTATGACACCCTCAACGACTACTTCAGACCCTACCGGCACACGTATACAGACTGTTCTCGCGAGCAGAACTAGGCGCCTGCACTGCATCCATCGGTTCTCAAGCAATCGCTTCCAGAGAGCGACTGGCCAGTTTCGGAAATGTTTAGCATTTAAACCTATGGACTTGCAGGTCCCATGAAGCCAGGATTCCTGAGTTTTCTACGTCTACTGGCATTCTCTCGTCAGTGAGGGTCCATTCTAGGGATTATTACCGAACTCCGCAATGACCCGCCTTAGTGACGGCGAATTCATGGACTCTCGCACTAGATCAGCTCCAGCATCGGTGAGAGTACACTTCACGAAGTGTCGACCAGCTGATCGTATAACGACAAGTTTCTTACTTTTCACCCGTTCCAAGCTTCCCAATATGATCTGAGTGAGTTCCTCATCAGTGAGCTCGATGCCCTTCCCCGGTGTTTGCAGAATTTCACACATTTTCAGAACGGTTCGAATTGAGCTGAGTTGACGTTTCTTGGTTTCATACGGATTTGAGTACAGCCACAGCAATACTATGAGATCAACAACACTGAGACCTAGGTTTGGGTTGTTCTTAATCGTCTTCTTGGCAATCAACTCGACTAGAGGCATCGCAGTCATTCTCTCAGGGTGTTATCATTATTTGAATCAATCGAGGTATCTATGCCCGGCTTACAACTCCAGGCTTTG
>JABCTJ010000087.1 GCA_018238375.1 Candidatus Thorarchaeota archaeon | reverse complement strand
TCGTATGTGTACGCGAGTATTCTACGAAAGGTGCTGTCAATTGCGTTCTTTGCCTTGGACAATGTGTTCTCTCCTTGGCCAATCGACCTGTGCCCCCTTTTTAACACTTACTCCAGATGGATGCTATTCACATCAAGTCAACTACCCAAAAAGGGTGTAGGGGCCCAGAAAAAGCGAGTTTGCCAGCGCGTGTGTCTTAGGACGGATTCGTGAGAGAGGGAGGGGAGGGAGAGATGGCAAACCATTCGGGCCCCGCCAAGTATTATTAGTTCCTATTAGCATATAAGGATATTGTCTACGTAAGCATCCAACTCAGTTCCAAGATGCTGATAGATACTCTAAGCTGTAGTCAGGTCAGGAGAAAGAATAGAGGAAAAGCCAAGAAGGTGATGGCGGGGGGCCGGAGAACACTGAAGGAGGAGAGAGAATGGTGAATTTCAGGAGATGGCCCCCTTAGCCTTCATATATAGCATTGTTGAACTTGCTATTAAAAGAAATTAGGATATATGTGGCATAGATATTGTTATGATCTTCTCAACTCGGTGGGCGCATTGCACACATCCACCCCTTTCTCGCAATCCAAGGAATGAATCCTTATTTTCTCCTCCCCCTCAGGCACTTCACTCCTTCGTCGTTGGTGCGTCAATGAGCGTTGATGTAGCTGTAAACTGTGAGCTGTGAAAAAAAACGCCATGTTACAATTCGTGCGCCTGTTCCATTCGGGTTTGAATATGCATATTGATGGGAGTGCAGCCGTGAGAGAACACTTCGACGACAAAGGGGTTCCGAGCTTCCGCGACCTTAGTCCACGTTGCGTTATCCCGTCGGTAGTATCGATAATCCATATTACCGTGACGGACCTCTAGTATGGACTTTGCTGGCAGTTCCCCCAAGTTGGTGACTTCAAGCTGGTGACCGGGGTTTTCAGTGCCAACTGGGGTTGATAAGAAGAGCCTGAACACTTCGTTATTGGATGGCATGAGAACAGCAACATGAGGGCGATCGACAGAGTTCCACTTGGATGGAACTGGGGGCTTGCGGCATGTGTACGCACCGATAGCGGAGCGCAACATCAGGTAGGCACCCTTGTCGATTATCACTTTCTATATCCGTCCTTTCGCGTTTTCCTTTAAGGGAAATCTTCAGGTATGAAAGAATATCGCTGGTGAACAGTATATAACTATCCACGACTTACCGCACCGCTGCAGTGTCGTTAGAAGCGTGTGTATGGCATCAGCAGAGCCCTGTGCGTTCCAAGTGTGATTGGCTACAGTTCGTTCGAAGGAAGCATTGCACGACCAAGACCTTGATAGGTCATTCTAACTTAACAAACGGCCAAAAGAAAAAACTACTTGTCCACACCAATCCGAATACGAACTTCAGCAAGCACGCGCGACAATGAGTCCAGAGTCAATGAAGCTCCTGCATGCCGTAGTGATTCATGATTAGTTTCTCCGGTGGTGACTCCCCAGAACTCTATGCCTGCTCTCTTCGCGGCAACGGCATCTATGCCAGCATCTCCCACGTAGATAGATTCGTTCCGTTCGACGTCGAGTCGTGCAACAATTTTCAATAGGCCATCAGGGAACGGTTTTGCTCGTGGAGATTCGTGACGTGTCTGGATGATATCGAACAGACCACCTAACTTTGTCATCTCAAGAATGGCGTTAACTGAACCACGACCGTTGTTCGTAAGTATCGCAGTTTTGAGCCCAAGGTCATGTAGCCCATTGATAACCTCAACAGTGTCCTCCATAAGGATAACTTGCTTCGTAGCGCTAGCTTCGTGCTTGTCGAGAATTGCATCCATCTCGGACTCATATTCTTCCCATTTTTCAGGAGATATGTTACCGGAGAGAAAGTACTCCCGTGCTTTTGTGGTGGAACTGGAAATTCCATCAGCAGTTTCAAAAAGCTCCCTCGGTGCGCCCTTGCTGATGAAGTACGCTTTAGTGTCTCTGCGCATTGCTTCCAGTGGCAGATTCAAGACAGTGAGCGTTCCGTCAAGGTCAAAAACCACAGCTTTCAGCATCGAGTGACACCGCGTCGGGTGCCACAAGGGCCCCACTTAAGCATGCCTCTGTGTTTCAGGGGTAAGATTTTCTTGATTGTGAACTGCTCATTTGGATTCATCAAGACTGTAGACAAGTGCCTTGGTGCACGTAGCGTCCATAGTTGCTGGTTTTGGAACCTCCATCTTGACTCCAGGCGCAATACCTTCAGCTACGGCGCTTACGTATGGCCAACAGACTGATTCGCAGAAGAGTTTCCCCTTCTTGATGAAGCCTTCGTGCTGCGGACAATACGGATGATCTGTTTCCACGCGATTATCAGAAATCCATCTTGGTTTCATCTTCGCGCCCATCACATGGCCAATGACAATCCACGCATCCAGAGCATCTTTGAGCGTGTTCCCAAGGCCAAGCGTTTCCTTCATTGCAATCGCATCCTCATGCCCCAGTCTTTGAAAGACCTCGGCGACCGCATCTAAACCATCCTTGCCAAATCGCTCTTCCATCACAATGGCAGTTTCAGTCATCAAGCGACCCAAGTTGCTTCTCAGTTCCGAAACCTTGTTACCAGCAGGGATAATTCCCTTGACAGCTGCGGTTTTCATTATTCCCATAGCGAGTCCTCGCGATATTGTGGAGCGTTCGGTCTAATGAAGATTGCTGACGAGCTGCAGAAAACTAGATTGCCGCCATGTAGGAATCAACTTTAAGATGGAATACTGTTCTTCTCGATTAGTGATCTGCTGTGAAGAGTGCAAAAGAGATAGACACGAATGACATGAGAGCAATGGTCGAGGCGTTTCCTTCGCTTCTGTGTTTGACCAAACCAGACCCATCGATAATGACCATGGCATCGCAAGCGTTCTCTTCAGGACTTCATGGGATCTGTATTGCAGGAATGGGGGGCAGTGCAATTGCGGGTCAGATGGCCAAGGCACTCTTGGCTCAAAAGGCACAGGTGCCCCTAATCACATGGAGAAACTACGAGCTTCCGCACTGTGTCACAAAGGATTGGGCGGTCATCTGTGTAAGCTACTCAGGCAATACAGAAGAAACACTTTCAGTATTCAAAACGGCCAAGAAGGTGGGTAGCAGGATATTCGTCGTGACAACCGGCGGCGCGATTTTGGAGCAATCCAAGGATCTGCCAGTCGCATTACTTCCTAAGGGCATCCAGCCAAGGGCTGCGCTTCCAGCAATTTTCTCGATTGTCCTGCCGATTGCCGAGGCCTTGATCGGGGTTGGTAGCACTGATTTTTCAAAGCTGTCAGTGACCCTGGAGGGCGTGGTGAAGCGTTGGGGAGATGAAATTATATCTCCAAGAGACCTTGCTGAACGCACCAGCTCGCTTATTCCTCTCTTCATAGGTTCAGGACATCTGAGTTCGGTGTCGTATCGAGCCAAGTGCCAGATCAACGAAAACGCAAAGGCCGTCGCCTTCAGCTCGGAGCTGCCTGAAGCAAATCATAACGAAGTCGAAGCGTCCCACATGTACCAGGAGTATGGAATCGTGCCTATCTTCCTCAGGAGCACTCATGAGAGTAGAAGAATGTCCGCGCGGTTTGAAGCTACAGACGCAGTGTACAGGCAGAGTGATTGTACGCCAATTCATATTCGACTGAATGGATTGAGCGAACTTGAAGAAACTCTCGCGATTACACATTACTTGGATATGCTGTCAGTTGATGCAGCAGACATCCGAGGAGTTGACTCTGTTAGAGTTGACAAGATTGCGGAACTCAAGCGAAGACTCGCAGAGGGGTCCTAAGTGTGACCCTCGTGAACGAATGGTATGCGCATGGGGGATGCCGATGAACCGAATACGTCATAGGACAAGACTAGGAGTATGCTGAAGGACCATTCGTCAGAATTCTCAGCATCGTAGAGTATCTGCTTGTCAAGAAGCTCGTGGATCATTTCGCTCACAGTGAAGTTCGTATCATAACCGGGAAACAGCTCCCGGTCCTCAAGGGGAATATTTTTCCGCCAAGATTGTGAATAGAGAAACGGTCGTTCATTCAGATCGACCTCTACTCGGAAGTACGTGATCGCTGCATCACCAGCAGAACCCGTCGGCACGTTAGCGTTGAACACGAGTGTGAGGCGAGGATTAATCGATTCGTTCGTAGGATCCAAGTCAGTAATCCTGACCTCCAGTATTTCGAAATCCAGATTGGCAACGAGCGAGTAGCTCCCAGTGAAATAGGAGCTGCTCGTCGCAAACCCCAAGCCGCTCACGATTCCAAGTATGAGTGTAGCAACGACTATAATGTTCTGTGTCTTTGTGTCCGCAATCATATTGACCAACACCATTTTCACGTGAAAGGGTCGAATATCTCCCTTGTGCTCTGCGCATATGAACAAAGCGGATTACCCAACAATGAATGTTAACGCTACCAAATGAACAATCCACGGAAACAGGGCGAGAAGCGCAGGCAGCGGTATTGCAGGGAGTATCTCGCTTTCCTTCGCGATGACAGTGGCATTAATCACAATGCCAAGCAAACACAACAAGATGGACGCCGCCCATACAAAGGAAGGGAAATAGACAAAGGAGTGCGCCGAGATAAGGGCAAACGTGATGAAGTCGCCGGCCCCCACCGCAACCCGCTCTGACTGAATACGCGCATAGTCAAACGGATCTGAAGCAATCTTTCTTGATATCGTCACTGGTTGAGCTGCAGGTGAGAACTTCGTGAGGAAGAAGTCTTCGAGGATTATCGCTATGATCAGTACGAACATAGTCGATGTAATCATGGTGATACCCATGAATATCCCGAAGATGCTACTGTAAAACGCAACGTATAGATTCCGAAGCATGGGTGGGATAGCATCGATTATGATCATTACAATCGACAACATTGACACAGCCAATGAGATAAGCAACACAACTCCTTGGAAAATACCTGTGGCGCCCTTGAAAAGTACCAGGAGGAGGGACTGGCCTAGAAACATTGATACGAAGAACAGAATGGGAGACGCAACAAAGGCGACTACTAACTTCCTTGTGCCACGCCCTCTCCTTTGAATCACACAGAACAGCAAGAATACGACAGTGCCACCGAGGAGAACCGACACCACGGCCTCAACCACTACTTGCATGGGACTGTAGCTATTAGCTGTGCCGATGAATCTGCCAATGATTGCAGTGTCCATGACAACCATTGCCACGTAAGACCCCAGCAGCAGAGGAACGGCAGAGAGCAAAATCAGGATTGCGCGCGGTCGGTCCAGTTTCATCTCAATGTCTCCAGAGTGACTTGCAATGGCAGGGGTTAAAGAAGCTGAGTTCTCCGCAAGCCTTTGTGAAAGCCTATAGTCAACTCGCTCTTAGGTTGATAAGGGAAAAAGAAAGGGGATGGGGACGAATGTCCCCACTAAATTGCTCTACTTCTGCCTCATCAAGACATATCCACCGACGAGGATAACCACCGCAGCACCGACTGCACCGGCTACAATAGCCATTGTGAGGTCAGGCGGAGTTACTGGTGTTGTGTCTGTGCCAGTCTCTGTCGTGTCAACGGTCCTGTCAGGTCCGAAGAAGAAGTTCGGGTTGTACGTCAACTCACAGAACTCACCCGCGACATATTCGGATATGTTGAATGATCCGGAAGTCACCATCTCCTCAACTGGAGGATTGGGGCTCCATTCTGCCCAGTCTTCAATCACAAGCTCCTGCATGATATGCTTCGGAAAGATTGGCTTCATTGCGACGCCGTGCAGGTGCCAGTAGGACTCGGTGTTGAACTCTACAACGACTGTGTAGGTTGATGGAGCATATGCTGCGCTCATCTCGAGCAAGTCTGGCCGATATCTGTTTCCAGGTGCGTCTCTTAGGAAGTTCAGTGAGAACGCGACATCTTCAGCCGTCAATGCAGTACCATCAGTCCAAGTTGCATTCTGGAGCATGTTGAAGGTGAATCGGGTATGCCCATCAGGGATTGCAGCATTGTCGTCATGCGTTTCAGCCGTGTATGACTCAGCCAGCCACAACATGTCCAAACCACTGTCATCAAGGATCATCAAGCTGTCATAGAGCTCGCCAATCACTTGGATGGTGTAAGCTGAGCTAGCACCCAACAAGTTGAATGTGTCGAGGTCGAGCGCGTTGCTCCAACGGAAGGTTCCGCCGAACGGACCACCCTCAGAATCCTTTAGATGAACTTTCCTGTTCGTCCAAGCGCCGGGGACTCCATCGGACCAATCGTTAACATGACCCTCGAACTTGTCATCTCGCCAAGCGTGGTACATTATGTTCTGGTAGGTGATAATGTACGGACACTCATAGACCCAGATCTCCTGAAGCGCAATTGCGGCATCATAGACTGTCTGATAGTCCGTTGAGTGGAGTAAGTCATCGATGTAACTATCGTAGGTAGCGTTCCTGAAGTTCGGGAAGTTTAGGAATGGCTCATCTGCGTTCCATGAGGCCCACTCTTTGCCTAGAAAGTCAACATCACTTCCACCAAAGTTCCAAGCAAGGAAACACATGTCGTAATCGAGATGGTTGTTAAGCCTGCCGAGATACTCGTAGAAGTCAGTGGGTTCAGAGGTAGCCTCAATACCCAAATCAAGAAGAGCAGCTGCGATGAAGGCTCCAACCTCGATAGCGATTGGTGAGGATGATGCACACTCAACCAG
>JABCTJ010000216.1 GCA_018238375.1 Candidatus Thorarchaeota archaeon | reverse complement strand
TCTTTTGGGTCGTTCAGCTAGCAAAGAGGTACCTCTCCATTTCCCAGCCTGTGATCTGACTTGTTCCAGGATCGCCCGTGGCATCTATATACTCTGACCATTCCTTGGTTCTAATGTCCACAATCATGTCCACCACACGGTTTCCCAGGGCACGCCTGATTGTGGAGTCCCTGTTCAGTTCACCTAATGCATGAATGAGGGATGCTGGCAGACTTGCCACCTCAGTTTCAGATTCGAAGAGATCCTCATCAGTCGGGCTCGGTGGCTCCAAGGACCTCTTGACGCCATCCAATCCAGCGGCTAGGGTAGCTGCTATTGCTAAGTGAGGGTTGCAGGACGGGTCAGGACATCGGAACTCGATTCGGGCTTTCATGTTGGATCCGTTGAACTGCGGCACTCTAATCATGGTGCTTCTGTTTCGGGGGCCCCAAGCGATTCGTGTTGGTGCCTCGAAGCCAGGAGTGAGTCTCTTGTATGAGTTGATCGTGGGTGCAACGATTGCAGCAAGAGCTCCTGCGTGAGTGAGCAGACCTGCGACGTAGTGTCCCGCCATGTCTGAGAGTGTGCCCGCATCGTCTGTTGCGAAGAGGTTCTTGCTGACGTCCATATCCCAAAGGCTCTGATGTAGGTGCATACCACTTCCGTTGCATTCTACGAAGGGCTTCGGCATGAATGTGGCAATCATTCCCTCTTGATGGGCGAGCTCAGCAATAGCCAGCTTAGCCAGCATTACAGAATCTGGAATCCTTACAGCAGGTCCGTGCCTCAGGCAAATCTCATGCTGTCCTTCAGCAGCCTCGTGATGATGTGCAGTCGTGGCTATGCCCATCCTTCTCAATGTTCTTACAACTCGTCTTCTGAAATCAAGTCCACCATCAGATGGAAGGACATCAAAGTAGCCGCCTCGATCTATGGGCGCGATTCCACCAGCTGCCTCTCTTGTGACAAGGAAAAATTCCAGTTCGCTCCCAACCTCCAAATGGTATCCCTCATTTGACGCTTCACCTAGAACTCTGTGTAGAATGAGTCTTGGATCAGAAGGGTGCGGCTCACCTGAAACCTCGTGAACTGCACATAGCAAGAGAGCCACACTAGTGTCCCAGGGCTGCACGAGTGGGAGCGAAGAGGTTGGCTTAAGCAGCAAATCACTTGAGTTTACGACCGCATACCCTGGGACTGAGGAGCCATCGAAGTAGTAGCCATTACTAGCCACTTCCCTGAAGCTATCATAATCTATCTCAATGCTCTTCGTTGTGCCTAGGCTCGTGGTGAATACGAGTCGTAGGAAATCAGGTCCCTGACGTGTGTCATGCATGGCATACTTGCTCCGTGGCGGTTGCTGTGTATCGATGGGTAGTAGAAACAGAGGCGCACCAATCCCTTGGTAACAGCCCTTTCAGGGCGTGGCGCACTTGGCATTGCTCACTTTCCTATTTATGTGAGATTAGTGCTTTCTCTGTTTCATAACTTATAGCGTTTCAAGCGTGTATAAAATTTTCCTGCAAAAAACAGAAGATATTTCAGTTTCATTCTAAGTTAGTCACTCATGACCGGAAATCTTCCGAAAGAGATTGACACGACTGACAAGAAAATCCTGGAGCTTCTTCAGAAGAACTGCAAGATGAGCATCTCCAAGATTGCCAAGGCGGTGGGCAGGGGCATCTCAGCGGTTCACAGTAGGATCAAAGCCCTTGAACGCGCGGGAGTAATCAAGCAATACACTGCAGTACTCGACCCAGTCAAGATGGGACGCTCTGTTCTTGCTATCATCCTCATAACTATACGATATCGTATCCCAGGCAAAGAAGAAGTTCTTTCCCAGAGAGAGTTCTGTCGGGAGATTGCACATCACCCCCTGGTCCAAGATGTGCACGTATTGAGCGGAGAGTTTGACGTGCTGCTCAAAGTGCGAGCACGCTCAATCAATGAAATGAATAAGTTCATTGTTGACTTCCTGAGAAAAATACCCGCAGTTGATAAGACACTCACTATGTTCACAATGGACTCCTATCTTGAAACACTGGAATTCAGGAACCTCTAGTTTCAGGAGAACATGAGAGATGCCCATGCACCGCACGGACTCCCATATCTGAAACAATAGGCATTCTTCTCGCCTACGAGCACTTAGAATCGATTAAGAGAACATCTCTTACTCGACGGAACCTCCCATATCCGATAGCAGGGTATCTATCTCAGCCTTGGTCAGATTCTTTGCATTTTCAATTAGGAGTTCAAGCTGCTCTTCATTGAAGCCCAATGCTTCAAACTTTGCTCGTACTTCTTCGAGCTCAGCCTTAGTAACAGTCTTCCTGCTTGCCTTCTTCTTCTTTTTCTTCTCCGCGATAACTTCTGATCTGCGGGCTTTCTCCTGACGAATGACCTCCATTAGGAATCCCGACCTCTCACTAGGCTTCATTCTCATAAGGTCGGCATTGAAGGCTGATACGTCATCCTCAGTAAGACCTGTGATTTCTGCTAATTCACTGAGCAATGCTTCAGTTTCAGGTATCACAATCGTGATTGTTTCCGTTGGAATCTCATCAATTGGCTTGGATATGTTAACAGCGACTAGGCCGGTGTTGATAATCTCCTGAATTATCTCATCTCTGCCAGGAGCCTCTGGGGCTTCAGGTATCTTGCCCTTGGACATCGCCTTGATCATACTATTCAGGCGACGTACCACTTTCGGAATGCTGAAGACCTTGACATAGAGGAGGGCACCGATGAGAAGGAGTATCACGCCCAAACCTCCTCCGTAGGTTATCATTGTCATAAACGGATCGACTACTACAGGAGAGGCGACTATAACAACAGTGATTTCCTGAGCATCATAGTTCGTTCCTTTCTGGGCACGTATCAAGATGCTAAACTGCTGGTCAACTGGCACAATGAATGATATGATATATTGACCGGGCGCATCACCTTCAGCAACTGTCCAATCATTCTCATCGATAATCCCGCTCTCTTGTTGTACAGATATCGCGGCGTTTGATATGGGTGTGCTGTGGTCAGTGTCCATGTAGACCACGGTTATCTGAACCAGTTCCCCTATTGTGACACTAACGAATTCATTGCCGCTGAGTGTTGTAAGCTCGGTGGCAATCTCGCGAACTATGACTGTTATCCGCACACTAGCAGTTTCGTGATTTGCCTTGCTGAGGATGAATGTCACATAATATGTGTCAATTGCAACTGTTTCGGGTACTGTAAAGGAGTATTCACCATCTCCGATATGAACGAGAGTCGGGTTTCCGAAGTCCCATACTGCAACAGCTGTGGCATCGCTGACCGTTCTGTTGTAGGACGTATCGTTATAGAGGACATTGATGGTCAGGGCGTCACCAACAGGAGTTGTGTAATACTCATCAACAATGATTTCGGTAGCTATGGCGCGCACCTCTAGTGTTGAATGTGCAGTTCTGAAGACGTAGTTGCTCTTCGAGGCGCTCACATGGATATCGTATAGTCCCGGACCCACAAGGACGCTATCAAGTTCAATGCCATAGATTCCGTTTCCTATCTCCTCAAGGACACCCGTTCCGCCCAACCATCTGTATTCAAGTGTGGCATTCTCAATTGGAAGCCCATAGTGTGTATCAGTGTAGTTGAAGAGGAACGTGGGGGTCGACTCATAGACAACAGTCAGTGAAGGATGCGTAAGTGCTAGGGTTGTATCAATCCGGGCTGCCTCCACGAGGAGACCGAGTGTACAGGTTTCATATCCAGCTTTTGAGGCCACAACATAGAGACTGAAAGTCCCAGCGTACAGCTGGGAGGTGTCAATCGTACTGTTGTAGATTCCCGGTTGGTATTCAGTCAGGATACCTGTGTAGTTCGCATCGCTAAACCTGAAATACAATGAGGCATTAGTGACAGGTTCATTCAGGTTCGTGTTCGTGTAGTTGACGAGCAAGGTCGCTATTTCACCGAAGGTCACTCGAAGAGTAAGCTCGCCGACTGGCGTTAGTTCGGTTTCAATTACACCCACATCAAGACTGAAGTAGATGCTGGCTTCGGCGTGGTTTGTCTTGTTGGCTCTCACGTAGAGTGTGTATATGTTCACCAGAGCTCCCGTTGCATTGATTGTGGCTGTGTAGTATCCAGGTGTGCCATTTGTGACTAGTTGCCCGTTGCCGTAGTCCCACAGGTATGATACTGTGGCATCGCTCACGCCAAGTCCGAATGCTGTTTCGTGGTAATACACGAGTAGGTCGATGCATTCTCCACTTACGATAGAGTATGAATACAATCCATCAACACTCTCGAACACAGTCTGAAGAACAGATACTACAAGAGTGACCTGAACGATTCTGGTTTCGTAATTTGTCTTGTTGGCTGTTATGGTGATGATGTAGGTGCCAACATCCAACACCGAAGTGTCAATTGTAACATTGTAGTTCTTTGAACCCCCGTCATATGTCAGATTGTACTCGGTTCCTGAAATTGTAGCTTTCATTGTTGCATTTTCAATATACTCGTCAAGATCCAAATTCTTGTATACTGTTTCCAAGCAAAATGAGTCGCTCCAATTGGCTATGATAATGGAAACTGATGTTGTGAGTTCGGTAAGTGCAAGTCGCAAGTCAAGATCAACGGTAAGTGATGCTGATTCATGCTTTTC
>JABCTJ010000046.1 GCA_018238375.1 Candidatus Thorarchaeota archaeon | reverse complement strand
AGTGGCCAGAAGTCACCTATGACCCGGAAATAGTAATTGCTCTAACTGATCTGAATCCGAAGGGCAAGGTGAAGGTGGGAGCAGAGGTTTGGTGGGCAAAGGCTACAGACCCTCCGATACAAGCAGGAGATCGTGTCATGTATCGGGGAGTTAGCGGAGTCACGATGATCGTTTCAAAGCATGAAGACAATCAGAGCTTGGAACATGAGGCAACCAACGATTAGATTATGGGGTCGACTAGCTCGACCCTCAACTTCTTTTTTCTTGGCCCCGTTTTAGAATGAGCCAAATGATAGATAATCCGAATAGAAAGCCCAATACCGTTGTTATACCCCACTCGATTTGGAATATCTCAGGGTTAGTGACTGGGTCTCTTGGATAGACTGGGAAAGCGACGTAAGCGACGATATTCCATGCGAAGTGAAACCCAATAGGCACCCAGAGTCGCGTATTGGAGTAGTATTAGCCTAGACTCAGCACTACCCCGCCTACGAAGAGATTGAGAGTGAAGAGTATGATCAGATGATAGGGGACAGATCCAAGAGGTGCCCACCAAGAGAAATGAATAAGCGCAAAGATTAGGGAGCTAATCGCTATACCCTTGCCTCGTCCCCAGAGCTCCGTCATTCGAGTCATCATATAGCCGCGATAGCAGAGTTCCTCCAAGAAGGAAACTGGAATGGCGATGATAATCACTGCTAGCACAAGTCCTTCCGAAATCAACGATGGAGATGCGACTTGACCTCCAAAAGCGATGGCGATCAAGAAAACTAGGGCAGCTGCTGCCCCTCCAGCAATCCCCCCAATGATTAGATGGGGCCAGGTTTTTTTGTCGGTTTCGAGGCCCAGCTCTGCAACAGAAGTACCCCCTTCCTGCTTCAAGAATTGAAGTGCTGCAAAGAACATGAGAGGGAATGTCATCAAGGACAATAGGCTATGCACTGATTCGTACGACTCGGCACCCAGAAAGGGTGCAGACAGCACGTGAGGCATTTCTACGATTAGAAGCATCAGTAGGGAGAACAGGATAACTCGTCCCATTTTCTCAGCTCGTTCTTCAGACATCAAATTCGCCGTAAACGGCCTGACAGCTAGTGCCTAAATTTCATCCGGTTGTAATATCCAGTTAATACGAAGATCCGCGCAAGCGAAGTGTGACGCATTCGTCGCCAAAATGTATACAGCTAGCCAACTCATTTAAGTACGTGACACTATTTCGACTTCCAAGGCTTGTGAGTACTGCCGCCATCGAACAAGCAATTATATTTGACGATGGCCTAAGTAATCCAGGGAGAGAGGTCTCTTGTCGAATGCACGTAGGCTATTGCTGGAATTCGAAACAGAAGAGGTTGGCGTTCGTGCGAGAGACAATAAAAAGATGAGAAAGGCGCTAGTTCGTGCATTTTCAGATCCCTCAGAAATTGTTAGGGAACGAGCTTTGATTGCAGCGATTGACCTTGGAGACCCCAGTATTGTAACAGATATCAGAGCACCTTTGGATGATGATAATGCGGACGTTCGCGTCGCGGCAGCGCAGGCATTGGCTTGGTACCGTCAACCAAGAACTGTTCCGGCTCTGATTCACGGACTGAAGGATTCAGACACATGGGTGAGGTCACACTGTGCATTAGGCCTTTCCAAGTTACTCCACGGGCCGATATGGGCACGGATTCCCGGCGAGGACATAGATATCATTCACGCGGACTTTCCTGAAATGGATGAGGACCACATCAGGAAATTTCTCCACAAGCTGGAGCTCTCCGAGGAAGCAGTAGACCAATTCATATTGTGGAAAAGTGCGAAGTTCGAAATTGAGATTGACGAGAGCATACTGATTAAAGAAACTGAAGGAAAACCAATCATTCTTGCAGCTGCAATGATCGAGGGCGACGAACCAGTAAAAGATTCTGGCCTCTCTGAGGAAGTGGAAACGATCTTGAGCGAATTGCCAGATGAGGTCAGGGCGTCATTGCCTTCCGAGGACCTTCGCCGATTGACCCCCTCAACTGCTAGGGAACTTGTCACCTCACTGACCGCCAAAAAGCCCAAGAAAAAAGCCGTCAGAGTCAAGCGGGTTAAGAGGGTACGCAAGAAGAAGAAAAAGCCTCTCGGGCGCGAGCAGCTCATTGAGAAGATACCAGCAGAGGTTCGAGAAACCATTTCCGAGGAAGTTCTCGAATCCCTAAGTACTGATGAGCTTGAGGCCCTAGTTGCTGCAACACCTGAAGTAGAGGAAGATGAACCCGCTGTAGAGAAGCCTGAGAAGAAGAAACGAAAGAAGAAGAAGTCCGTTGAGGCACTTCCGCCCGTCAATGAGGAAGCGGTCGAGGATCTGCGGTGGCAGGGATTCGTTGACGAATATGGCGAAGCAAAAGCCGACTTGCTTATCACGGTATCTCCAGAAATGCTCGAAGGTATTCCTCAGGAGCAGATTGCTGATATGGACGTAGACACTCTCAAGAGCTTGGTCCAGGCATTGGAACCTCGATAAGTGAATGCCTATCCAGATCCCCGAATCACAACTGCGAATTCACTTGCTAGTTTACCATACCATTCCAGCAGGTCACGCATATTATCTACATGACGATAGATTCCGTTTCCAAACTGGGAGATGGCTAGCATCAGTTCTTCGTCAATCTCGCTGCGCTCGCCTAGTCCAATGCAATAGATAACCAAGTTGACAGCCTCAGAGAAGCGCTCCTTCAACACTTTTAGTGGCGGAGGTCCAGATGTTGTCATTCCATCAGTAAGCAATATCAACATGGTTGGTTTCTTGGTATCGCCAAAAGCCTCAAGAATCTCGTGTGCTTTTATCAACGCTGAGCCCATGTCGGTCAGAGTGCCACCTTCTTCAACTTTGTCTACTACATGAGTGCTGATTATCTGAAGGCCAAGTGCCTTTTCTCGGCCTGTGCATTCCACAAAAGGCTGAACTTCGCCTGTGTCGGAGTTGAGAAATGTCATCTCACTCACTTCCTTCTCGAAAGTAATGACACCAACCTTCTCACCATAACCCCTCCCAACTTTCTCGGCTAGGTATAGGAGGATAGCCATCGCAGCTGCTTCTGCACGGCTGACCGTACTGCCCTCTTCAAACCGATCAAGGAATGCCTGAACTTCCGGATTATCACCCGCGAGGTCTTTCAGACCCTCCCGGGCATGCGCTATATCCTGAACTGGGACATCTGTGGTCTTCATTGATCCACTAGTGTCAATACATAGTATTGCGTTGAAGGGTGTAGCTATGCCAACTGTCTTGAATTCATACCCAGTCTTCTCTCTCAACGCTTCGAAGGCAAGCTTTGCAAAGCTTTTCCCGGACAGCGGCGGTCTGACATTCATTATCTCCACATTGGCATTCATCTCGGGCCAATTGAATGACATCCCAGGATAGACAAGTCGACCATCGATAATTTTCTCAAGAGACTTTACTTTTTCAGCTGCACGGGTGACCAAGTCATCTGTGTTGGCGTCTTCTGTAAGTGGCTTCAGACCGAACTCCACGTACTCAAGAGCTGTCATATCCTTATCATAGAGCGTTACTTCAACCATATCCGATTCCATAAGCAATGAAGCTTCCAGAATCAGTGTGTCAATCACAATTTTATCCGGAGAAACGTCCTTGCTCTTCCTAATCTCTGCGGCTCCCCAGAATGCAGATTGAGAATCTTCAAAAACGACTATAGATCCCATCTCTGCATTCAAAGCTTTAGCAGTCTTAGGATGAAGATTGGCGTAGCCTCTCAGGTCGCCACCGTCAACGATCTCGAGTTTTGCCTTCTTGGTGATGGCAGTAGCCTCCGCTACAAGCTTCCCGTCCTCATTTTATAAAGAATTGTGAAACCTCAAGGTCATCTAAGCATGGACTCAATCGCAGATGTGAACTCATTGGGGGTTGAAAACAGCTGCGAGTTGCTTGTCAGGTCAGTTGAGAGAATGGGGTGCTTCTTCTGTTGCGCTAACTCAGTAGAGAGCATAGTGGCCTTTTTGTAGTCGTTAAGGATGATGCAACTAATCATGTCATTAGGGTGCGATTTCACCCAGACTATGAATTCACGAGCATTATCTCGCGTTCGTAATGTCATGAAGTAGGAATCAAAGTATATGCCGTTGTCGCCCCCCGCGGACATCGGTCGCAGGTCAGGCCATGTTGTTTTGGGGGGCAGCATGTAGTCCAGAGAGGCGAGGTCTAGTACACCCTCTGCTATCCTTGCGATAAGGCTAGTTTCCAATACTGAACGTGCAGACTTTTTCTTCTGTGTGCACGTCAGCATTCGGGGGTTCTCATGAGCCATACGCTTTGTCCGGAATGGCGTTCCAACAAGGGACAATGCATTACCTCCTAGGATTCTCTGGATGTCACTGAGAGACCCCAAGAAATCTCTAGACAGAAGGTGTAAAATCACATCGGCGGCTTGGACTGAGAGAAAGCTATAGTCGGTGCCGAAGAGAAGCTTCTCTGACCAATGAAAACCGGCATTTGTCAGCATATCGCTGGCTGTGCGAAACAGAATGGGAACGTCTTGATCATGGAGTGTTGAGGTTTCCCCATAGATGACTGGGTCTCTCAGCAGCTCGTGGAAATGGGGGTCTCCAGGACTCATTCCGCAATGAGCCAAAATAACTTTCAACCCTTTCATTGCTTTTGCATACTTTGGCTCGTTCCGCATGGTTTCAACCATGGCATGTATCCGCTGTGCGGTTCTAACGTTCCGAGTGTCGAATATAATTGGAACCTTCAGCTCGCCAGCTTTTCTCACGATACGTAGAGTCATTTCATCTTCGATTTCTTCAACGAAAAGCTGTGCTACCGGATGCAGCTTGAGACCCCTAAGTCCAAGCTTTGTTACTGCGCGAGTAAGTTCTCGGACTGCTGCGTTCTTAGACCTCAGAGAATCTTTTGGGTCAACTCTTGCGAAACCAATCAAGCGAGTCGAGTGAGGAGCACGAGTAGTCCAACCCGCGATTTTGTCATTTGATACCTTGAAGGAGGCACCCTTGCCTTCCCCTAGGTAGTCATCTGTGAAGGGAAAGACAATAGTTCTGTCCACAAGCCATCCATGGTTAAGTCGCGCCCAACTCTTCCGACTGGAGAAACACTTGGAGGGTAGCGTGGAAGGGACGACATCCACGGGTTCAAACAGGAGCGCATCATTTTCTTTCAGATCCTTAGCCATGCGCTGCATTTCAAACCAGAGCAGAGCGTAAAACTCGTACGCGCCAGGAGGTGTGTTTGTGTGTCCTTTCTCGCGACCCATATGATGATGTGCGTCTACAATATACAACCTGAACTTCTGTCCCTTCTTGATGCCTTTCTCAGGCTGGTCCTCAATCGCTCGAACTACGAGCATGTGTTCTTCGCTCCTCTAGGTGGGAGATACATCAAACGCTCGACATAAACCATTGCGTGAGATACATTCATCTGATATTTCATCTTGGAAGACATGACATGAGGTGAGACTCGATGCTTGTGGCTGAAGACATTGTGGCAAACGAGATAAGACGGTTCTTTGTAGTGGACGCGTCACTTCATCTCGGGTCAGTTAGAGTCGGCACGACTCTCAGCACATTCGACCCCGCGAGAGCCTTTACATACTTTGGCACTCTTGAGAATCAATTGATAGAATACGCGTCCCGTTTCTCCGAGTCATTCCAATACATTCCACGGCGAGCTTATAGCTACTTGAAGCATCCACCTATCCTCTCAAACTTGTGCCAGAGCACGCTAGAGGAACCTGAGTCTAGCTGGTTGGTCGACCAATTTTTGACATGTCCACTCATCAGTGTGGGACATACATCACTTCCTAAGGCAGAACAGATGAAAAACACGAAATCGATTCAGGAATGGTCCATGGGGCCCCCGTATGGTCCCAGATTGTACTATATCCAGGATATGCGTCACGGACGTCGCACCCGCTCTGGTTGGGGGTGCATAATGAAAGCTGCCGATCTCGGGCAACGCATGGGAGAAATGAATCTCAACGACCTTGATGGTTACATCCAGATGGGGCATCCAGTATTTGTGGAAATGGATGAGCCGGATGACATTGATATCGTATTGAAATGGCTCATTACCCTAAAGGAAGCAGGACAGAAAGGACCATCATTGCTACTTGACCCAAGAGCTCACAAGGATTGGAACGCAGGAATTACAAGACTAGTTGACATCCCAAGAAGCAGGATTCTGACTTCAGGAGCCACTATCTCATCGCTCTCGACCCTTGTACGTCACCTCAGGAAAACCAGCATAGAAACAGATTGGTCATCAAGACTGGTTTTCGCTACCCGTTATCCTGAAACACAGAGCGGAGATGGCATTTCAGAGATTCTAAGTTATCTACTGAGTAAGAACCTAGCGGCTAGCCCACAAGAACTCCAGAGAGTGCTTGGTGGGAACATCTTGTCCATGATGCCTCCAAGACCGTCGTTCCTTTCTTATACGGATAATGACTCTGTAGTTGTTGCAGAGGGGCACCTAGGCAAGACATCACTAAACGAGATTGCGCGCATCCTCAGATTGGTGGTTGCTCGGAAACTTCAGAGCGTCGCTTCGGTTGATTACATGATTGAAAATGATGGAGGAGTCGTGCATCTAGATGGCGCATTAGTGACTCTGACGACACCATCGACGAATACAGCCTCTAGTATGGCAATAATCCTTGAGAGAAATGGTTCCTTGAAGCTCGCGGGATGGAGGCGTATGTTCACAGACACGCTGCGTACTAGGAACAGCGAGGCGTTTTCAACACTTGCTAGATCAATAGCGATGTCTCATGGACTCATATTGAGCTCTCCATCCCACATGACGCGTTTTGACCAAGCTGTAATGAGCTGCTTGCAGGTCAAGAACCCGCAGGAACTCCTGTCAGCTCTGCATTTCCAAGTGGATATTGCTGATTATGAGCAGGGAGCGATTCTCGTCTCTCCTGACGATATGCGCGCGCTCAATGTAAGCGAGGGGAATCATTTGTTTCTGCTTGACACTGCAACAACCCGATGGTGGGTCGGGAGGGCTGTGACGGATAGAGAACACCCGAGGAAGCGGATAGGAGTTTCTTCGCAAGATGCAATGCTTGGGGGTTTCACTAAGTCAAGAACTGTTGATCTCGCAAGAATTGAAAGGAAGCCAATCAATCTTAGCGAAACGGTCCTTGCATTTGACAATGCGGAAAGCCCTCCAAATGGAGAAACCTCTGCATCATTGCATCTCCGAACTGATACTGTCAGAAGGATGTTGCATAACAGGTTCGTTGGCAAGGGTATGAAGTTCAATATTAGAAACGGAGGGCGGGAAATCTTGCTTACTTTTGCATGGTCTAACCCCAAACTAGATCCGAGCCAGATCGGTCGCATGAATGGTGCGTCGATTCAATTCCAACCCTCCCAATCACTCAGGGAGTTCAATGTGATTATCAGTGTTTCAGCAGATCAGAATATGCGCATACGCGACATTACGCTAAAATCAAAGTACTCAATCCAGTCTAGGCTCGAGCCGTTAATAGAGAGAGCCCCAGAGCTAGGAGCCTTCTTGAATGGTCTTGGCAGCACAATTACAAGAGCTGAGCTAGCTGCCCTATTTTCGCTACTTGTTGTGAGCACAATTGCTGACAATCGCACTGGAGGGCGTCTAGGTATTGTCACAGTTACTGTTCCACCTCAGAAGTTTTCTGTTCAGAAAAAAGGCGTTGTCCAATCATTTGTGGAGTTTCGGGAGGACCTATCTTCCGAGGAAGTTCTGATTTCCATGGTCTATTCAATACTTGATACATTGCGACAATCCGTGCAAGCGGTCAACATAGCAGACGGTTACAGAGCCGTGGCAGAGATGTTGGAGGATTTCGGTTCTGAGCGACCGACCCTAGTGATGATTCTTGGAAGTGATGTGGATGATGAACATGGAAGACCCTTCCTTCGAGCGATAGCTGAAAGCGAGAGATGTCTGTTTGACTTCATGGGACTTGGTATGACTTTTGATGAGAAGAAAGCGCTGCAAGTGTTTGACGGTATTGTCGGAAGAGTCTACCCAATCACATCATTCTCAACACGCGCCTTTGATGACTATCTACTTGGAGCAATCGACAGCGTTGTGCCAATCGTTGAAAACCCAGAATCTAAGGAAAACCAATAGCATCAGAAACCGCTGCGAGTCTAGTTTCGAAGGATTGTGTTTCGCGCTCCAGTTTCTCCAGAGTCAAGCGAACTTCTTCCAATAGAGTAACCAGATTCGATATCGTTCCAGTGCCGGATTCGGATACTCCCCTCATCTGTACCTTCAAATAATTGTCCAGATCATTGGCAACTAGAGACACCTTACCTGCAATCTCTTCAAGTGCTCTCAACCGATCTGTGGTCTGTTCCATCCGGTCAACCAATTCACCCAGTTCTCCATCAGTCACTTGAATCACCGTTCATTTTAAGTTGGACAACTTGGACATCAAGCTGTCCGTCCAGGAACGGCACTGGACTCCATTTGTATCTTGACTATGTTGCGAGCCGCATTCACATCGGCATGCAGGCTCATCTGACAGTGAGAACAAAAGAAGTACTCCCCTCCTTTTGTTTCCTCAGTATCAAGTGGATACTCTACTCGAACTCCTCTCTCGCCACATTCACTACATATCTGTGATGTCCACGCTGGGTTCACCATCCAGACACCACCCCTGTAGTGACCGAGAGTCTCACGTCGATATCTCACTCCCTTGATGATTAGACCCCAGAGATTGGTCGAGAGGTTCCAGCTATGGGTGTGCATTCCACCGGCACCCCGGAAGAACCGGAGGTCCTCGAAGTACACGGTCTTGACTCTCCAGCTCTCACAGAACCAGACTGTTTCGCAAGCAACTTGGTGAGATATCTCGCGGTCGAGGCGTCTGACCTTTCGCCACACTGACCCCAGCTCCCGTTCTCTCTTCAGAATGTAAGCTGGAGCTATCAGCCCCGAATGCTTGCTCTCCCAGTTGTTCCTTCTTCTGGCTATCTGCGATGCGAGCTGCCTAGCCCGTTGTCTGAGTTTCTCGCGCTTGATGAACATGCTCTCCCGCCCAATAATTCTCTCTTCGTAGTCCCCATCACCATTGCTGATAGCGATAACTACCGGGTTCCTGAGGCCTCTATCTACTCCGGCGTACTTGGTGCGTGATTGGGATGGTAGTGCAGATTTCAACAACTCTTGACTAGGAGGCCTGAAGGGAATTGAAAGGCTAGCCTTCCCTTCTCCAAGCTGGATTGTTGGCGGAGCACACCTTCGTGCATCCTTCAACCTCGTGACTTCGGACTTCAGCCTCTCGATCTCACCACGGTCCTTGGTTCTTCTTGACGTGAGCTTGGCTAGTGTTCTCTTGGCGTGATGAAGAGCAACCATGTTCATCAACTGGCTACTCAGTTCTTCGAAATGCGAGGCTCTAAACTCAAGGCGAAGTGCCCGCTCACTATCCCCTCTTCTCAAGGCCTCTCTCGCTTTTCTCCGTGCTCTCTGAGCCTTGCGTGGTAGCCAGTTGAGAAACCGGAATCGTAACGTCTGGCTCCTGTAGGGTGATTCCTTGTCG
>JABCTJ010000019.1 GCA_018238375.1 Candidatus Thorarchaeota archaeon | reverse complement strand
TAGGGCCTTCAAATATGAACTGGACCCAAACAACCAGCAGAGGACCAAGCTCTCTCAACATGCAGGGTGTGCGCGTTTTGCTTACAACTGGGGTCTGCAGCAGAGAATCGCACTCTACCGTCAGAATCAGGACAAGAAACGCTTTACCAGTGCGATTACACAACACAGGGAACTGAACCGACTGAAGAGAACGGCTTATCCATGGATGTACGAGGCCTCCAAGTGTGCCCCACAGGAGGCCCTGAGAGACCTTGAACGCGCCTTCAAGAACTTCTATCGGGGATTGAAGTCCGGGAAGAGAGTAGGATTTCCCAGGTTCAAGAAGCGGGGAGTACGTGACAGTTTCAGGCTCACTGGCACAATCCGATTTGTTGGTCGAATGATTCAGTTACCACGACTGGGAAGAATCAGGCTCAAGGAGAAGAGAGAGAGTTACTTCAAAGGAAAGGTCCTGTCAGCCACCGTGACCAGGAGAGCTGACAGATGGTATGTGTCAGTGACTGTTGAGATGGAGATAGATAGTCCTGAACCTCCAAGTGGCGGACCTGTAGGAGTGGACCTTGGTGTCAAGACTCTGACCACTCTCTCTGATGGAACTATGTACTCCAATCCGCGTGTTCTAGAGAAGAAACTGAGAAAGCTGAGGAAACTATCCAAGAGCCTATCACGAAAGAAGAGAGGGAGCAAGAACAGGGAACGGGCAAGACTTGGACTTGCCAGACTCCATCTAAGAGTCTTCAACATCCGACAAGACACACTGCATAAAATCACGACATATCTGGCCAAGAACCACAGTCAGATAGTGATTGAGGACCTGTGCGTTTCAGGGATGCTGAAGAACAGGAAACTGTCCCGAGTGATTGCTGATGTGGGGTTCTACGAGTTCAGAAGACAACTGCAGTACAAGTGTGAGTGGTACGGTTCTGAACTTGTCGTTGCCCCAAGATTCTACCCGTCATCGAAGAGATGTTCAGCCTGTGGGAATATCAAGAGCGCCCTGACACTATCAGACAGAGTCTACGTCTGTAATGAGTGCGGGTTGGAGATGGACCGCGATCTGAACGCTGCATGTAATTTAGTCGCCGCCAGTTGGACGGAGACAGAAAACGCCAGTGGAGAGGACGTAAGACTTGTCGCAGATCCAGTGGGATCTGCAGAGCAGACCTCAATGAATCAGGAACCGAACATCAGTCAAGGACATTGATGTCTAGGATTGCGTAAGTTTCGGGGAACGGCTTCTATGTTGCGCCAACTAAGCTAGCTTCCTGTGGCTCCACATTGGTCTTAAGTAGCGTGAATTACGAGCCGGGAACTTGCGAGTGTAATACTACAGCTGATATGTTGAAGGTACACGATTCATTCAGTGAGCACCTGGAGTGTCATCTTATGACCCGCTACGTCAAGGTTGCATTAATGGGATCAGGGTATGCAGGCAAATCCACCCTGATCAAACTTCTCACAGACAATACGTCCGATCTAGATGCCAACTACAAGCCGACCTGTGGGATGGATTGCGGGACAATCACACTCGACAAGTTCACCAAGATATCATTGGTTGAGATGGGTGGCCAGACACACTTCGAGTTTATGTGGGCTGACTTACTAAGAGGGAGCAAAATGGTGGTCGTTGTCACTGAGAGCACTCCCAAGGCAGTACTGAAGACGCGTCGAATATTGCAGAAATACAGGAAGGAACTCGAAGGTGTTCAGATTATCGCAATTGCAAATAAGCAGGACCTTCCTGGCTCTATGAAGCCCCGCTCAGTTGAGGATTTACTTGGAGTTCCCACCTATGGCATGATAGCCATTGATCCGAAGCAACAGCTACACGGCTACAAGCTGATAGTCAATGGACTACGTGACATGGCCCAAGTAGCAGCATAGCTGCAGTTTCTTTGTTTTTTGGGCGGATTTTCAAGGCTGAATGACAACGTTCTAGGACAATGCTTTTATACACACACAAGTGTGGCACGCATACCCAGAGCACGGGCGAGTGAGCTGTAAGCCCTCTGGCAGGGTATTTCAGCGAGTCTGTCCGGGATCAGTGTCTTTTGGGTGCACTCCAAGGTCAGGTGAGATAATGGAAATCACAATCATTAACAAACAGGATGATTCAATCCATTTCCTGGTTGAGGATGTAGATGTCGCATTCGCTAATGCAATCCGCAGGATAATGCTAACCAAGCTACCTGCTATGGCGATAGATGAAGTACTCATACTGGAAAATACCAGTGTTATGTACGATGAAATGATTGCTCAGCGTCTTGGACTCATTCCTATAGTAACGGACCTAGATTCCTACAATCTTCCCCAAGATTGCGAATGTGAAGGAAAAGGATGCAGCCTCTGCCAATGTACGCTCACACTAGAGGTGGAACCCGAAGATGAAGAGGTCATTGTATACTCACGTAGCCTGACATCACAAGATCCAAAGATAGTTCCTGCCTCTGGAAACATCCCAATTACCAAACTAGCACCCCATCAAAGACTGATTATAGAGGCCTATGCTCGACTTGGAACAGGTGCCGAGAATGCCAAGTTCCAACCCGTCGCAACGGTTGCATACAAGTATATTCCAGTCATTAGCGTGGATAAATCGAAATGCAATCTTTGCGAAGAATGTGTAAAGATCTGTCCGAAGAATATCATGAAAGTTGACGGAAGCACTTTGTCGACCCAGAACACATTGGACTGCAGCTTGTGCGAGGCCTGTGTTGATGTCTGCGAGCCTGGTGCCATAACAATCGATTCCAAGAAGAACGCCTTTCTCTTCAAAGTGGAATCTACTGGCTCTCTAAGCCCCGAAACCATTGTTTCGAAGACAGCAGAAATTCTGAAGACTAGAATCCAAACAGCTCTTGATTATGCGAACTCTCTAAGGTGAGCCCGAGATGGTAAGAGGACCAACCGACCCCAATACACGCGCTCTAATCAATTCGTTAAAGAAGACATCTACGAAATATGATGTTAGGATATGGAAGAGGGTAGCCGAGCTTATAGCGCGCCCAGCTAGAAAACGTGCTACTGTGAATGTTGGCAAAATTGGCCGGCATACACGAGCTGGCGACATAGTCATTGTGCCCGGCAAGATCCTGGGATCAGGTCTCATTCCACACAAAGTCACAGTCGCAGCAATGAATGCATCAACAACTGCTAGATCGGCTATAGTGAATGCAGGTGGATCACTGATTACAATCCCGGAGCTGCTCAACAAATCCCCAAAGGGGACAGGAATTACGATTATCATATGAGGTGGTTTCAATGACCGAACAGGCAGTGAAAGTTTACGATGCAGATAATATGGTGGTCGGCAGAATGGCATCAAAGGTTGCGAAGGCTGCCTTGTTAGGTAACCGAGTGGTCATACTGAACGCTGAGAAGGCCATCATAACAGGTGCCCGACGAACAGTCATTGAAGCTTACAAGGAGAAATTCAATATCAGGACCTCCTACAGCCCGAGAAGGGGTCCATTCCATCATCGACGTCCCGACAAGATGATACGACGGATTATACGTGGCATGCTTCCTTGGCCCACTCCCCGTGGAAAGGCGGCTTACAAACGAGTCCACGTTTACATAGGTGTGCCGGAACAGTACGCCGAAACTGAGAAGATAGTCCTCGAAGGATCACGCTACAACAGCTTGGTCCGGAGATACATCACGGTCGGAGACCTTAGTCATGAACTTGGCTGGAGAAATCCAGAGGTGCGATGAGATGCGCGTAGTTGTTACCACCGGCAAAAGAAAAACGAGCCTAGCAAAGGCCACAATCAAGGATGGGCGTGGTAGAATCAGAATTAATGGGCGGCCGCTAGAGATTCACCAGCCAGAGATTGCCCGGATGCGAATCACAGAACCGTTGATACTCTTTGGCGATGGATGGAAGAGGTACGACATCAAGGTGAGGGTTCGAGGCGGTGGTTTCATGAGTCAGGCTGATGCCATCAGAATGGCAATCGCCAATGGACTGATTCGCATGAGCCAGAATTTCGAGGCACGTTCAAAGATGCAAGAACACGATAGGACAATGCTGGTCGGTGATCCTCGACGTACAGAACCGAAGAAGTTTGGCGGCCCCTCAGCACGATCTAGATATCAGAAATCCTACAGGTAGGGAGATGTAACGATGATAATTCCTGTGCGATGTTTCACATGCGGCAAAGTGGTTGCCGACAAGTACGAGCAATTCAAGAGTGAGGTCCAACAGGGCGAGGACCCTGCAGCTGTGTTAGACCGTCTTGGACTCCAGAGATACTGCTGCCGAAGAATGCTTCTGGCACACATTGACATAATTGATAGCTTCATGGCTTTCGCCACATCTGATGTTGTGGAGGGTGTCTGATTATGAGTGAAACAGAAATCTCAGAGATTGACTTACTGACTCCCATGGATCAGTACCTTGCAGCAGGTTGTCATATAGGAACGCAAGTAAAGACTCACGATATGGAGCCGTTTGTCTACCGGCAAAGGCCCATCGGTCTCTACGTGCTGGATGTTCGTAAGACCGACGAACGAATCAGAGTTGCTGGGAAATACATTGCCAGAGTCAATGCCAGCAGGATTGCAGTGGTTTCTGGTCGAGTCTACGGAAAGCGACCAGTAGAAGCATTTGCCCACTACATCACTGCCAATGCCTTCACAGAACGGTTCATCCCCGGTACTTTCACAAATCCGAACATTTCCGGTCCTCGAACATATGTTGAGCCAGAGCTAGTGATTCTAACCGACCCCCGAACGGACCAACAAGCATTGTCAGAGGCAGCCAGAATCGGCGTACCCGTTATCGCACTCTGCGATACTGACAATGTGACGACTAACGTGGATTTGGTGGTGCCTACCAACAACCGCGGTCGGAAGTCACTGGCGCTTATCTACTACCTACTGACTCGTCAGGTGCTGCGCGAGAAAGGTGATATACCTGAAGATGGCGAAACCGCTTTCACACCCGCAGATTTCGAGCCTCAGATTCAGCGGTACTAGTGTTTCGTCTATTCCACGATAGAAACGACGCCGAGACCAGCATCTACCACTAGTTTCTGTCCAGTCTTAATCTTACTGACATCAATGTGGTCAATCGTTGGTATTTCAGAGATGATACTTCCAACAGCAACCACCGGGTCGGTTTCCTTGTTGATTATCGCTAGGGGTGCCAAGCCTGCCTTCTTCAGGGCGAAGAGCACATAGGAACCAACAGTCGAGCCCTTGCCAGACGGAAACACAAGTATCTTTCCTGCAACGGATTTGCCCTCAAGTTCATGTCCTTTCTCGACGATGACCCCGGTATCAGGCTCACACCCACCGTAGAAACTGATGTCTTCTGACGTTACTAGGGCTTCGCCCTCAGCTCTGCCCTTGTAGATTTTTCTACCTTCGAACTTACTCATGCAATTGCCTCCTTGATGCATTCTTCGATTGTTCTTATTTTTGTCTTGAAGCCATTTTTTCCGCGCGCATAGAAACAAGCCTTGGCGGAGTCCGTCAGCAGACCCTTGAATCGCCCTTTTAACGGTGCTACTGCGCAACAAGCGTCACTGACTAGGAACGCACCAGCCTCCTCTATAGTGTCATAGTATCCCATCTTGACTGCAAGATCTTTGGTGGGTTTCGCAGTCGTAATCCAGACAGTCTTCTCCTTTGCCACCTTCTTGCCTTCAAGCATTTCTGCAATCTCTGCTATCTCCTTTATGCTGGCATGCGGGCAGCCTACACTGATGAAGTCAATCTCGGTATCTGCATCGTCGAGCTCACTTCGAGCCACATCCAACTCATCCTGAGTAATGACTTCAGTCTTGCCCGGTACTGGTGTCCTGTTTGGCGTCAAACCCTCCATGTGGAAGAGAGCAACTCCTCCATAGGTTGCAACCGATGCGCAAAACGACTTCAGTTGCTCAGTTGTAGCTTTTGCTACTCCTGTGATATAGGGTATCGCTTTCTTTGTGCGTGTCCCAATTACTTGCCCGAGAAGGCCAAAATCATCAGTGTTCTCCATCCTTGCCTCAACATCGTATCTAACCTGTGCGACGCGATTCTCTTGCAGGTGGAACCCATACTCTGCAGTTCTCCCGGTGAGTGCAGAAGCGAGCGCACTCGGGCCACCTTCTCTATTGGTCATTGCACCGATCACCGAGTTAGCAAAGCATACCGCTGAAGACTCAGCCCACGCGATATGTTCCCCGTAGTGCGGCAGATTACCAATTAGGTACGGTGTGCATGTGCACGTGGCAATTACACCCATTTTCAAGAAAGCTTCCACTACTCTCTCCTGATTCTTCGCAAAACTCTCACTAATGCCATGTTTCTTCCATTCAGTCAAATCCATTCCGGCAGGATTCAAAGTGGTAAGGACCCTAGTCTGCCCATCTTCTGCCATATTGGAGAGATATTCAAGACCTGCTTCCCCAAGATTGTGGTATGAAACTCCTGCAATTTGGACACTTGAAACTGAAATGAGCCTCTTGGCCCCGTATATTTCTCCAAGTGCTGTTATGATCTCCATGGCCTTTTTGGTAGATCTTCCGTACTTGCCATCCAGCATATCTTTGTCATCTTTAGTGAGTTCCAGCCCCAATCTCAATCGCTCCTAAATTTACTTGGGTCCATCTTTGGAAATTCCGCCCGGTCAAAGCTTTTTCCTTTCACAACCAATGGTTTTGTGACGTCGAAACCAATCTTTGTAGTCAGCTTGGTGCCTGGCTCAGCACTCGGGTCAAGAGAGCTTCCAGGTTCCCGGTCCTTGATGAGCATGTCTTCATCACCCTGGAATCGTGTCGCCAATGCCCACTCTCTGTCCTGTTCGTTGTAGATGTCTATGTCATCATCATAAACCCAGACATGTTTTGCGCTTCGGTGTCCTCCAAATGCCCCCTCTAGAGCTTTGATGCCATCGTCCTCATTCCTTTTCCTGATTTTGATGGCTATGTGAAGCCAACTTGCCCCTCCAGGCGTGATGTTAACATCAAGCACATCAACTCCCCTCTCAGCCACCTTGCGAAAGACAGTGGGCTCCCTAGGCATCCCCATCAGGACCTTGTGTTCGGATCGTCCTGGCAGAAGTCCCTGCCAAATTGCAGTCTTTCTGTGAGTAATCTTCTTGACTTCAAAGATGGGTTCCTGACGAATCACGTCTACTGTTTCTGTCAGGTCAATGAATGGGCCTTCATCAGCTTTCTCTTCCAAGAACACTCTCCCTTCCAGCACAAATTCTGAATCTGCTGGTATCATCAGGTCAACGGTCTTTGCTTTGGTCACCATGATTGGTCTGAGTGCGTTGGCTATCTCAAGTTCGTCTACACCCGTTTCCACGGAAGTCGCGGCAGCTATCAAAATTTCCGGTGTATTACCAATACAGTAAGCAACGTCTACCTCACCATTCCGTTCCAAGAACTTGTGAAAGTCACGTCCTCTGACAACTCTGGTGACCATGCGGTCCTTGCCAATTTGCATGGCTCGATGGAAATCAAGATTCTGTCCAAACTCAGGGTCGCTAGCAACAACAACCCCCGCTGATATGTAGGGTCCTCCATCCATCTCATTATGAACTAGTATCGGGATGTCATCCAAATTCACATCATCCCTGATAACCTCTTGGCAAGGTGCGTCCTTTGTTGCTTCAGGAGGGCTTCTATTCTCAATAGCCTTGGTAAGAGTTGGAATGATGTCTTCCGTCTTGATTCCGAAATAGTCCGCAATCTGCTCCTTTGTGCAGAAGAGGTTTCCTGCCACTCGGAATTCAGATTCCTTCACTTTTTCGAATATAGCTGGTGTTGGTTCCAGTGCTTTGAGTACGCCCGCAATCTCAAGATTCCTTGAGATCTTCTTATCAAATCTCTCTATCCTGTTCTCCTTGCTCAGTTTCCTAATGTAATTCTCGAGTATCATTACGCACGCCTCTTTTACAGTCCAAAGGATGTTGTCCATACCCCAGCCGCGCCTGCTTGGTCCAAGATTTTTGCGATCCTATCTCTGGTAGCCTCATCCGGGGCTAGCGATATCATGTTGCCTCCTCGTCCCGTTCCAGTCATCTTGGAGCCCAGCGCTCCATTTTCTCTGGCAACCTTCGTCAGAGCATCCAGTTCCTTGCACGATACAGTGAGTTCCTGCAGCAGTTCGTGGTTCTTGTTCATAAGCTTGCCCACTTTCGAAAAATCCAGTTGAAGCAATGCATCGCGACCAGAATGGACTAGGATCTCATACTCTCGGGCGATTTTGTCAAACCATTCAGGGTTCTCATCTTTCTTATTTCTCACATCCCCTACTACCTCTATCGTACTTGCAGTGATACCGGTGGATGCAATCACTAAATGCGCTAGTTTCTTCAGTTTGAGTTTCTCAAATGTAGGCGGGCCGCCCTTGATATTTCTGATATACCACACAAGTCCTCCAAAGGTCGACGCAGTGTTATCAATCCCAGACGGTGTTCCGTGATAGCCCTTTTCCCCTTCGAATGCAGCTTCATTGATCTGGTCATTGTTCAGTCCAAGCGAGAATTCATCATCCAGAGATCGAGCTAGAGCGACACAGCTCGCTGCACTTGCTCCTATGCCAGACGCACAGACTAAGTCACCTCCCAACTCAATATGAATGCCTGTTTCTGACAAGTCCACGTTGCAATATCGAAGGACATTGTCAATCGAAGTCTTTTGCTCATCGAGCTTCTTGGTCTTGTATCCAGGCATGGCTGGTCTCTGATCATCAAGGGTCCATCCCGCTTGATCTATCCTGCTAACCTTCGCCGTAGTTTCAGCGGCTATACCTGCAGCAAGTGCGGGCAATCCATATACCACAAAATGTTCACCGAAGAGGATAGTCTTGCCTTTTCCGTTTCCTTGGCCCATAATCACTCAAGTTCAAGTTTGTGAAGCGGCTACAGTTAATCGTTGCGTTTGAGCTCTTCCTTCGACATTGGCTTAGGTTACGAAAACTCCGCCTGCTGCACAAGATTCTTGTCTATTTCACACGATGAACAGTGTATCAACGTGTTAACTGCGGGATAATGATGAGAATTCTCGATCTCTTTGCCGGTGCAGGTGGTTTTTCTGCCGGATTCAGTTCGCCATCTACTCACTTGCACTTAGCAATAGACAATGATCCATTTCCTCTTGGCACATATGCGCGCAATAATCCCTTGGCCAAAACCTTGAAGCGCGACATCAGCAAACTTCACTCATTGCAGATAGAGAGGGCTCTTGGAGGGACCCCAGATATAATCCTTGCATCACCACCTTGTGAAGAATTCAGTCTAGCAAATCCTAAGAGCATTGAACTCGCAGCTGAGCGAATCTATGGTACAGGAACTGCACGGCTGTTGTTAGATACAATCCGACTAATTGAAGACCTCGCTCCAGATGTCTTTGTGATAGAGAATGTGGCCGCGCTCCTTAGGGCAGGAGGCAGAGAAATAGCGACTCGGGAGTTCGAGCGTATTGGAATCTATGACATCCACTTCAATCTAATTCGAGCGCATCAACACGGAAATCCCTCGAAACGCCTCAGACTCTTCATGAGCAATGTGAAATTAAAACTTCCAAGAAGTTATTCTCCTACGGTCATGGACGCGATTGGTGATCTCCCTCCACTTGGACTCAATGCTCTCCTAAGTCCCTCCAATGAGGTCCCTAATCACGTTTATCGTCCCGCCACCGAACGCAATCAGAAACTAATCAATAAAGCACGGTGGGGTTTCGGTGCGAAGCAGTTCAGGGGTCCAAAAGGCAGAACCATGCCCAACTGGGTAAGATTATACCCGAATCAATCTGCATCATCCATAATTGGCCTATCTCGTTATATTCACCCATACGAAGACCGACTGCTCACTGTGCGCGAGCACGCGCGATTGATGTCATATCCAGATGGTTTTGTCTTCACGGGCCCGATTGAGAGCCAATACAATCAAGTGGGGGAGAGTGTTCCACCCCTCATATCTAAGCTCATAGCCAAGGAGGTTCAAACACATCTTGAATGATACTACAAAGAACGTGTATGTAGTACTACATAACGTACATTCAGTTAGCAAGGTTGCCGAAACCGCCCAGGTCGTCTACGGTCTCGGGTTTTCCAACTTCATTGTTTCAAAGGCTGAGGGCTCAGCCGCTCAGACAGGGGTTCCGGACGCAAATCGGTTTGCAGTCAAGATGAAGAGCAGCTTCATGGTGATGCCAGATTTGCGGGATGTGCTCGACGTCCTCGGAGTTGAAACCCCCTTGATAGTTACTTCGCCCGTTCTTACAAAGGAGAGAGTAAACTTTGACACGCTTGCCAAGAGAGTGACGTCAGGAGAGAGGACAGTGATAGTCCTGTCTGGAAGCAACAGCTCATTCTCGCGAAAAGAAATGGACATGGGTGAGTGCGTAAGCCTTGAAGCCCGTGTCGACATCGGACCTGCAGGAACTGCAGCGGTAATCCTTCATAGAATCCTTAACTCATGAAAACGATGAGGTACTGAAAGGATTGTCCCGATCTAGAAGAGATCAGGAATTAATGCCTTGGAGCCATGCAGTTTCGCTAGAATCAACGCTTTGATGGCAGTTGTCTTTGAAGGAGTGATATCAAGAACACCTACTCCCATGAGTTTACAGAGTGCAGACAATGTCGCTGCTAGCCTGTTACAGGTAGGACTGGTAAGCACATTTTTCCTCCCCAATCGTGCTTCGAGTGCCTTTCTGGTTTCTTCAATTGCACAATCACCTGCGATGAATACCCTGCCAGTTATGGAGCCGACATCCTCTCTGTCGAAGCCCTTTCCCATGAGGATTGTGAATCCCCCCTTTCCTCCGTAGTCATAATGAAGCATCTGTAGAACCATCAGCACATTCAGTTCACACCCCTCCGGACAGAGCATCTCCTTGCCACGAATTATTCTAACATCCTCTGGCAATGAATCGAGAATGTTACATGGATACTTCTTCTGGAATCGAGATAAATCTCCCTTCACATTTATTTTGCTCAGGTCGCCGATGCCGTTACCATCATCACGAACAAGTGCAAGGTGTTTGACTTCGTTGATATCATAGCCAAGAATCTTAGCTCCCACTGTGTCTGTGGCCAGCGTATCTGCGCCACCGATTAGGATGTCCAATCGGTCCAACGATTTGCTTTGGAATGGTTCGGTGCTCAGTGGATAGTGTCCATTAAAGACGGCATTGGTCCCATCAACGAGCGTATAATCCGGTTGAACCAGCGTGAAGAAATCTGCTAGTCTGCGGTGGAGACTGTAATTGTGATGGTATCCTCTATCTTTCTGGCTTGGGAATGCCATCTGATTCTTGACACCTAGAGTGACTGTACTCATAGAGTGAGTCTTCAGTTTGGGCAGAGAAATGTAAGTGTACTCGTCCTTTTCATTCATGAACTTCTGAACAATTAGCCTTGGAAATTCTATTGGCTCATCGAAATGCGGTAGTTTGACACTTTCAGTAGGCTTCTCATCCAAATAGATGGGCTTTCCCCCAGTTCTCTTGCACACTTCACGATATCCTGTGAACTCGAACACAATTCGCGTCATGTTTCCTTGTGTCGAATTCTCCATAACAAAGACCTTGGATGCATCCAGCTCGTAGAAGTAGTTAATTACAGCCTCCAAGACACTGGGATCTGTGTAAGCATAGGGCTTGAAGTCAATCGCATTTGGTTTGAGATACACCTCACCGGATGATTTGATTAGGCTCCTTTCTGGTACAGTGAGTCTGAAGACTTCTCTAACTGCGCTCAACACATCATTCTCAATGTCTACCACAGCAACATCAATCATATTAGGTCAGTCATAGAATTGCAGCGGCAAGAGAAAAGTATGGTGGGCCGGAGGCGATTTGAACGCCCGATCCCTTGGATCCGAACCAAGAATCAATTTGGCAGGTCGCTATTAGCGGCACCTTGTTACCAAGCTAGACCACCGACCCATGTGCAAACCCAATCCTAGGCAGATGTCATTTAATCATTTCGTCGTGCATCAGCTCGGAATACAGTCAACCGTACAACATAATAAAGCGCCATATGAAAACATGTCTGAGAAACATGTCACTACCCCTTAGCGAAGTCAAAATGCTTTCTCGCAAGGACTTGACACAGAAGGATATAGAGTACTTCCGGGTCAAGTATGGCAAGAGATTCGTGAGAGCTTTGCGTGCTGTTGAGGAAGGGAAAGTAAAGAAATACCACTTCCGCCCAAGTGACACCACTAAATGGGTTGTGCATGGCGATACTCGGGCGTACTTGCTAAGCCCTGAAGTTTTCTGTACATGTCGTTCATTCTATCAGTCGGCAGTCATTGCACGCGAAATCGACATGTGTTATCACATGCTAGCCCAGAGAATTGCGGCAATTCGCGGTCAGTACATGGCTATTGAGTCTAGTGACGCAGAGCGTAGACGATTATATGCACAGTGGCGAAAAGTAGGCTAATTCATCAGTCGTGCATTCTTTGATTTGAGGATAACTTTAAAACTCGGACCAAGTGTGGCACGCTAACTGAGCTAGAAGGTCGGAAGTGCGAATGCCACGCTTCAATAACACCTCACGGATTATCGTGACTGTAGTAGCCCTGATGATACTTCTGTCATCCTTTCAGCTCAACGTAAGAGCTCAAGCGCAGCTTGACCCAATTGTTGTTCTTTATGATGCAAGTCATCTTCAGCAGATTGACCCGTTCGATGAGGAAGGGTTGAAGCTGATGTTTGACATGGTGAATGAGTCATCACGATACATAGTAAGAATCAACGAGGACAATCTTCTGAATGCATCAGTTCTGAATGATGTGAACATACTGATAATATCTGATCCGGATGCATCCTCTGAGTTCACACAAGAGGAATCTTCTGCCATCGCAGAGATGCTGGCTAATGGCAGCTCGCTTTTGGCACTGGGGAATCCCACAATCTCTCAAAATTCAACCTATTGGAGTTCCCAACCATTTCAGGATCTAGGTGAGAACATCGCCCTGAATACACTCTTTGATCAAATCAACATGAGCGGAGTGAGGTTCAGTGTGAACTACACCACGGATGACCGGATTTGGGGCGATACGTTATTCGACTATGAGCATTCCTTACACTCCAACAGCACATGGGTATTACAGCTCGATTCCAGTACTTGGGATACAACGCATCCTATCTTCAAGGATATCAACGAGCTTTTCACAATGACTGCCACGCTCAAGCCTATCGATGCTGCAAGCGCTGTTGCCAGAGGATACGATTCCTCTTATGCCCAGTTTAGAAGAGGTCCTTACAGCTGGGGCAATGTATCGTTTCCGAACATGAGTCTGATAGAGTTTGAGGAGGCACCGCTTTCGTATTCAGCCATCAATGGTACCCTCCCCCCATGGCTTGCAGCTTTCGAGTATAACGGGAGCAGGGTAATTGTTGCCGGGTCAACGATTATGTTCACTGGATACAACCTTGACCTGCCAGAGGGGGCTTCAATGTGGGAATCACAGTGGTTCTACCAAGGTGATAACGCAAGGCTCTTCATGAATATGCTCGATTGGCTTTCAGCGGATTCTGCTGAGCCTCCCAGTGCAATAGTGCCCATGTTGACAATTTCAGCTGTGATACTCCTTGTTGGTATTGCTTATTACTTCATCAAGAAGATGCGGTGAAACATCACCATTCCGGCTTCTCTACGCCCCGCTTGTCCAAATTCGCTTCGATGGTTTCCTTAAGCTGTGAGATGTTAATACGCTTAGATGCAGATATCGGCACAATCTGAGGCTCTATGTCTGGCACAACCTCCCTAAACTTCATTTCCAAATAGTCGAGCTCGTGGGAGATCCTGCTTTTCTTGACTTTATCGATTTTGTTTGCAGCCACAACTACACTTGAGGAAATTTCGGATAAGAAACCGTAAAACTCGATATCAACAGGGATCTCACCACGTTTACCCCATCTCTCGACAAGCACTCTAAACAGGGATACATCTACAATAAGGATTGCTGCAGCTATTTTCTTCCCCCATTCCTCAAGCCTGTGAATGACAGTAGTTTTCGTTTCTTCTATTGTTGCCTTGCTTTGGCCTGCCATGTGACCAAAGCCTGCCATGTCAGCTAGAATGACTGGACCAAGGTCTATGAGAAACTCCCAGCGCGTGCTTCCGGGGCGCTTTCCAACGCGCACTCGCCTACCAGTCAACGCCCGTATGGTACTGCTTTTTCCAACATTGCTTCTGCCAGCAAATACTATCAGCGGCTTTCCACCCTTGATCTTGGTACGGCTTCGTTCTTGCATTCTCTTTCTCCGCCTTTGCTATTTCTCTCAAGAGTGCGTGTCGTTCATGTCGTAGACCAATCGATGCAGTAAGCGGTCCAACTCCTGCATCCGAGAACTATGGGGACATTCTTCTCCTGAATCTCAATAATAGGTGTAATTTGCTGGGATTAATTACAATTGTGTATCTCTTCATTGAGGGACGCAACCATGCTCATCTAGAGGACTTCCTCTTCCTCAGATGCTGAATTTCGTTTATCAAGATGCGCATGTCAGTTCTAAGTGTAATCTCCACTTCATCCATTCTAGACTCAAGATCACGCACAACACTGTCGATTGAGATGCATTCAGTCACGAACTCATCAACTGCCATCTGCAATGCTGATAGGTTAAAGATGTGCGCTGCAACATTGTCAAAAGCAGAACGGATTATTTCCTGACAGTCATTGGGAGGGTATACTCCCATTGCCTACTCCTCTTCTTGAGTTTCACCATAGACTGTATAGCCAAGAATCATAATTAACACTACAATGCCGAGAATCTTTAGGGCGACATCAATTATTGGAATCAAATCGGCTTGCATGGCAATCCTGTTCCCTCGGAATAGGTCGGCTTATAATAATTGCTGATAGACAACTTCCGAACCACCGGACAATGCTTTGTCTATGCAGCTTCTGCCTTGCGCTTTTCATAGAATTTGTCTATGAAAGATCCATAGACATCTACAGGCTCAGTCAAATCGTTGACTTCATCTATTGCCATCTCCAGCCCACAGAATCCGCACTTGACTGTAGCCACAATTTTGGCACGATATAGTTCTATCTTGATGGAGGTGTTACCACACTCCGGACACGGGTAGACGTCCGGAATACGCTTCTGAGGTCGTCGACGCACCTTCTGCCTTCGTCTTCTACCCATATTGAATCACCATTTGCCTATTTCACACAGACCTCGGATGGGCCCCGAAAGAAACAGAGCGGGCTCTGCGACGCCAGTTTTCATTTAAGCATTATGCTAGGTCAACCATCACTAACTGAAATCATGCCCTAAATGCTGAACGCTCAAAATTAGGTAAGTCTTACACACAGAAGCTTTCTTATCTCGGCATACTTCGCTGTGAAACTATGTCAGGTCTCTCAAGGAACGCCCAGTGTGTTTTGCGCATCCTAGAGTCGTCAGAGTCGATGTTAACTTCAGAGATTCTGGAAACCGCAAAACAGCCTGAGTATGTGGATATCTGCGCAGATTGCGCGGGAGGCGACGCATTCATTGCAGCTGCAAGCCAGCTAGCGAATCAAGGTCTGATAGCCAAGAAGTTCGGTAAGGGCGGCTACCGCTGGCATCTTGTGGGGGCAAAGTAGTTGGACATAGCAAGAATACGCGAGGATTTTCCTGTCCTGAAGCGCATAATCAATGGTCATCCACTCGTTTACCTTGATAGCGCATGCATGTCACTGAAGCCTTTGCAGGTAATTGCTGCTATGCGCGAGTATTATGAACAGTATCCAGCTTGTGCCGGTCGAAGTATCCACAAGCTTGGTGAGGAAGCATCAAACGCATACTCTGCAGCACGAGCCAAGTTTGCCGACTTCATCAATACTGCTGAGCCTGAAGAGTGTATCTGGACGAGAAACGCAACTGAGTCGTTGAACATGGTGGCCAGTTCGGTGAAGATTCCGAAGGGCTCGAAGATAGTTACTACTACCCTAGAGCATCACAGTGGATCATTGCCATTTGTGGAGCGCGCACGCAGAGATGGTCTGAAGATTGAGATAGTTGAAGCGAAGGATGATGGCACGTTCGATATTGAGGACTGGAAAAGAATCATAGATACTAACACTAGTTTGATTTCAGTAGTCCATTCATCCAATGTAACCGGCACTGTTGCTCCGATGAAAGAGATTGTCGAGATAGCTCATGACCGAGGGGCGTTAGTCATGTCTGATGATGCCCAATATGCCCCACACCACCCTCTGGACGTGCAGGATTTGGATGTTGATTTCTCAGCTATCTCAGTTCACAAGATGTGTGGACCCACCGGTGTAGGGGTTCTCTATGGAAAGATGGACCTTCTGAAGTCAATGGACATGTTTCTGGTCGGAGGTGACACGGTGGCCGACGTTAGGTACGTTGATGGCAAGATAGTTCCAGAATACTTACCTCCGCCAGAGAAATTCGAGGCCGGGCTGCAGAACTATGCTGGGGCTATTGGTGCAGGAGCAGCTGCTGATTATCTTCTATCAATTGGGATGCACAATATCGAGCTTCATGAGAGGAATCTATTGAGTTTCATGCTGAAGTCTCTGAAAGAGATGGATGAAGTCACAATCTTTGGAACAGACGACATCCACATCAAGACTGGACTTGTCGCTTTCATGGTCAGTACAGTAAACACTGCGCATGATGTGGCCGGCTATCTCAGTGATTCATACGGCGTAATGCTGAGGTCTGGAGCCCACTGCACTCATCCTTACCACTACCAGATGGGAATACCTCCTTCGAAAGGAACCAACAGGGCTTCAGTCTACCTCTACAATAACAGAACGGACGTAGAGGCATTCATAGAGGGATTGCATGCGCTGATTGAAGCAAGTTCCTAGTCCAGCATATCTGCGACATTCTGCTTCATTCGTTTGATCTCTTTAACGGGATCTGCGAAATCAAGACCGCTCGCGGCTATGTCTACAGAGTCTTTGTACTTAGTCACACGTCCTTGTATCGAAATGTATCGTCCAAGTATCTTGTCGGTGTTTTGCTCTATTGGTGCTTGATTGTTTCCAGATTTTGAAATGAGATCGAATGCCTCTTGGGCTGTCATCTGCAGGAGTTCTTCACCTGTTTCGCCAAAGAGAGTCACTCGAATAGAACCGGAACCATCGTCCAAAGTGACCTTGTACAGCATTCTGGGTTCCGGTTTCTTAACCTTACCGCAGACGCTGCAGATGTATTTACCATCTCTATCTTCGACCTTCTTCCTACAACTCGGGCAGGCTTGGTACACAGGATTTACCTGACCAACCCCCACAACTATGCCACAGACCTCTACAGTTTGTCCTTCGCTCTCTGCATCTATGTCGCCAATCATGACCCTTCCTGCGCGAGTTATCGTTTCCAAAGACACTCCCGAGAGGTCAAGCTTTGCCAGTTTCGAACCCTTGGGATTGATTTTAATCTCAGCACGGCGTCCCACATGAAATTCTATACCCCCCCTGAACCCTTCCTTCACGTAGCCATGTTTGATTCTGATGACATTGTCCTCCTGCAAATCCTCTATCTTGTCAACATCATCATTCCAAAATGTGACCCGTGTGGTCCCCGACTCATCGGCAACAATAAGATTCTGAACTTTGCCCTCTTTTCCATCCCTTTCAAAGGTCTTGAACGGGAAGATCCTGGCCACTTTGCCCTCAATGTCGACATCACGCATGTCTACTGTCAGTTCCGAGATGTTCTTCCTGCCAAGTGGCTCTGAGGTAGGTGCTCCTACACTCACTTCCACTGCATCTATCTTTTCCTTTAAATTTCTCTCAACTCTCGAGGCTCTGGTGGTATGGAACTCGACATCTCCGTAGCGACCAGCCTTGGTGCGGCCGCCAGTGATTCTGATGACCTCACCTTCCTTAGCATCCTGCATCTCTTCCGCATACTTGTCCCAAAATACAAGTCTGGCACTGCCAGTTTCATCAGCGCCAATGATGCTCAACACCTTGCCCTCACTGCCATCGCTTTTGCGGGTGAATGTGGATAGATTGAAAATTCTACCGATTTTCACTAACAGATTCACATCAAACGCCCCATCCTGAAGGTCATTCATTTTAGCAGTCTGCGATTCAGGCACATCAAATTCTAGACCTTCCATCTCGTGGTCATCAATAATTCTAATGTTCCCCCCGCGACCAAGGTTGAGTTCAAGGGCGTCACGCATTCCTTTCTTCACATAGGCACCTCTTATCTGAACTACGTCGCCAACATTGATTGCCCCCTCAGATACTGCCACTGTTTGGTCGTCCCACATAGCGATTCTGATTCTTCCAGTTTCATCTGCAACCATTATGCTGGCGACTTTTCCTTCTCCGCCGCTGGATCGAGAAAAAGTTCTGACTGTACCAACATTGACAACCTTTGCAGTTAGGGACACATTCCTAATATCCTCAGATATCTCTTTGATTGTCAGGCGTGCTTTGGGAGATGCCTGATGAAGATCAATACCAAGTTCACGTGCAACAATCATTGCTGCAGATTCGTCGTTAACAACCTCAGGGCCCAACTCCTGGCGTTTCTCCTCGATGAACTTCAAGATGTCCTTGCGTTCATACTCGGATTTGTGTTTTAAAATAATTTGAATTGTTTCTTCAAGCGTGAGCACTTCTATTACCATCCAGTTACTGGGTAGTGGCATCCACTCGATACAACGTTTCAGCTAGCATCCTATAAAGTAGTATGCTCAATCTTGCCGAGCTGGATTGACTAATCCGCCGTTGACAGGCCGAAACATAAATGACCACTACCGACAACAGAGGAATGACAACTTGTGACCGAGTCTGAGCCCAGCCTACCAAAGCATAGCATTCACTATGCCCACTACTTCGCTGCACTGAATAAAGAGGTCAAAAGAATCTATGCAGTCGCAAAGAGTGCAAGGGCGAAGGGCGTTGACCCCACAACAGTTGTTGAGATTCCGCCAGCGTACGATGTAGCAGCTCGCGTTGAGGCTACACTTGACGGCCCTGTTGGCGTAGCAAAGCGGATTCGAGAGCTGCAGAAAGACAAAAAGCGATCAAGAGAAGAGGTAGCCTTTGCTGTCGCTAAAGAGATTGCCACAGGGAATCTAGGTGGTATCAAAGACCATGAAAAGGCTGCAGACAAAGCCGTACGAGTGGCTCTGGCGATACTTACCGAGAGCATTACTGCTGCTCCAATTGAAGGAATCTCAAAAGTTCGAATTAGGGGCGCGGGTTCAGATCAATACCTTGCCATCTATCTCGCGGGGCCTATACGGGCTGCTGGCGGCACAGAGGCCGCCATGACGGTTCTAGTTGCAGACTATGTACGGCAGGTGTTAGATCTTCCAGCATTCAAGGCTACTGAGGAGGAAGTCGAGAGATCTCTGGAAGAGGTTGAGCTCTATGCAAGAGCAGTGCATCTTCAGTACCCAGTGCAGCTTGACCTATTACGGCTAGCAGCCTCGAAACTACCGATAATGCTGACGGGGGAACCAACGGAGGAGTTCGAGGTATCTGGCAGTCGCGATTTGGAGCGAATAGAAACTAACCGTGTTAGAGGTGGGGCTGTTCTAGTACTCAATGACGGCGTCGTCGGGAGGGCTGCTAAACTCGCTAAAATCGTGAACGGATTGGAGATGCCTGGGTGGGACTGGCTCAATGAATTAGCTGAGAAAACCAGCAAGGCTGAGTCATCAGAGGATGAATCAGAGGAGAAGAAACTGGCTCCGAAATCCGAGTATCTGGCAGATGTGATTGGCGGCCGCCCTGTGTTTTCACATCCATCACGAATTGGTGGTTTCAGGTTGAGATATGGCCGGTCTCGCAACACAGGATTGGCAGGGGTGGGTGTACATCCTGCTACGATGCTCTTGGTTGACGAATTCTTGGCTCCTGGGACTCACATCCGAACGGAGCGTCCTGGCAAAGGCTCCATAGTATCCCCCGTAGACACTATTGAAGGTCCTACGATCCTTCTGCGAGATGGAACAGTTAAGCAGGTATTTACGACTGAAGAGGCTTGCAGACTTCAAGAAAAGACCGAACGCATAATCTATCTGGGCGATATATTGGTTGCACTTGGCGAGTTCATTGAGAACAACCACCCACTCGTTCCATCGGGGTATTGCGAAGAATGGTGGTCACATGATCTCGACAAAGCACGCATGAAGTTCAACGAATCTGAGGTTGAACAACGCCTTTCAGACTCGGACATCACCGCCAGTACCCTATCCGGATTTATTAGCAATCCTCTCACAAGTATCCCCTCACCAGAACAAGCACTTCATCTGGCAATGTCATTTGGAGTGCCACTTCACCCTAGGTATCTCTATCGTTGGCTTGCATTGAGTGGTGAGGAATTATCGAATCTTAGGACCTGGCTGATGAAGAATAAGAAGATAGAGAAAACCTCTCAAAGCAGTCGCATAGTTATTCCAAACGATGCACGATACAAAGAGCTACTCACAAGAGTAGGTATCCCTCATTCTCTGAATGAAGACCACACTCTGATTTACCTCACAGATAGCCCCGCGACAGTTCTAGCACAATTGGGTGACAAGCGCAAGTCCCCCAAGGGGGGCAACGCTCTTGAGGCTCTCAATTCTTGCACGAAAATTGAGCTTAGAGACAAGATGGGATTCTCGATAGGGGCAAGAATGGGTCGGCCTGAGAAGGCCGAAGAACGCAAGATGAAGCCTCCTGTTCATGTGCTGTTCCCCGTAGGACGAGCTCTCTCAAGCGAACGACGAGTGGAACGTATTGCCAAAAGCAACGAACACACATCAACACAATGCACTTTCGACGCTGATGGCACAGTAATGGAACCCGCTCTGGGGGGTTCAGGTGTACGGCTTGAAATGGTATCTAGAATCTGTACAGGATGTGGGCTTGAAACCTTTGAATCAAAATGTCGCGAATGTGAATCACATACTGAAGTCCAATCGTGGTGTTCGCATGAAGAGTGTGGCAGGGCAGTAGATACCACCACTGGAGTGTGTCCCTATGGACACGACCCGAATCTCATCCGCACTACGAAGACTATCTCTGTGAACTTCCAAGCGCTTCTAGAAGACATAAAGAAAGATCTTGGTGAGTCACAGACTTACAATCTTCGAGGAGTCCTGGGACTGACCAGCAATCATAAGGTGCCAGAGTATCTTGGAAAGGGAGTTTTGCGCGCCAAACATGATGTGTACACTTACCGCGATGGCACAGCACGATTCGACGCCACTGATGCACCACTGACTCACTTCAAACCCAGAGAGATTGGGGTTTCTGTGGGCCGTTTACATGAACTCGGATACAGAGCTGATTACCAAGGCGAGCCTCTGGTTTCGGATGAACAGGTCATTGAGCTCATGGTTCAAGATTTGGTAGTCCCCGAAAATTGTGCGGACTACTTGGTTAATGTAGGCAATTTTGTAGATGATTGCCTTCAGCAAATCTATGGCTTGGACAGATACTACAGGTTCCGTAGTCGTGAGGCCATAATTGGACAGTTGGTGATTGGACTTGCTCCTCACACATCTGCGGGAATAATTGGCAGAGTAATCGGGTTTACTAATGCAAGCGTGTGCTATGCACATCCTTACTGGCATGCTGCAAAACGGAGAAACTGTGATGGTGACGAAGACGCCCTGATTCTAGTCCTTGATGCACTCATCAACTTCTCTAAAGCTTATCTTCCAAGGGGCAGAGGCGGGTTCATGGATGCTCCCCTTGTTCTGTCTGTAGTTCTGGACCCGACCGAGATTGATGATGAAGCTCACAACATGGAAGTCTGCAATCGATATCCTGCTCAGTTCTACAGTATGGTTGCTGAAGCGCAACACCCTCGAGTAGTCGAGAGTCTTGTAGATATCGTGGCATCGCGACTAGACAAAGAAGCACAATACGAGGGACTCGGTTTCACACATGGCACATCATCAATTGACGATGGTCCGCGCAACTCGAGATACAAGACGCTAGGCAGTATGGTTGAGAAGCTTGATGCACAGCTCAAACTTGCGAAACTCATTGATGCAGTGGACTCGCAGGATGTTGCAGAACGTGTGCTTTCACATCATTTCATTCGTGACATAAGGGGAAATCTTCGGGCATACTCGACGCAGAAAATACAATGCCTGAAATGTCACAGAGTATACAGAAGAGTTCCACTCTCCGGTTCTTGTATCTGTGGTGCGAAGCTCTCACTCACTGTGAGGCAGAAGAATATCTCAAAGTATCTGATCATAGCCGAGCGGTTGATTCGTGAACATGGACTCGGACAGTACCTACAACAACGACTCAATCTGATTAACTCATCATTGGACTCGATGTTCGTGTCTGAACAGACATCTCTGTCTGAACAAGCTTCTCAAGCCAGCCTATGATGTCCCTATTTGTCCTCGGTTGCTAGCCCCAACAAATCGCGGTCGTCTATTACCCCAATAAGATTGCCTGCGGCTGAAAGCACCGGTGCTTGATCAATATCATTTTTCCTTAGTATTCGTACACATTCAGGAATGGTTGTGACTTCGGTTACACTGATTATGTTCTTGGTCATGACCTGTTCCACAGGAACATTGGGCAATTTCAAGAGCCTCTTGGTGACAATCAGAAAATCCTTGGAGGTCCAGCCCCATTCTACAGCTTGTTCAGTCCCGCTGTAGGTTTTGGATACATTGTCCTCGACTGTGATTTCAGACAGTCGTATGTAGTCGCTGACTGATATCACACCTGCGACTCCTCCGGCTTCATTGACTACCACAAGCGCATGCTTCCCGGCCATCTCCATAATCATGTATGACAGGGGAAGAGGAGTTTGATCCCACACTGCAATGATTTGATGATTAACGAATTTTCCGATGCTTGTGTCCTCATATTCTCCGCTCTCTTCTAGTATTGCGCCCAGAATGTCAGGTATGGACACAAGCCCCACGAGCTGGTCCTTATCAACCACCGGTAATCTCCTGTACTTCTTGTCCCGCATGAGCCTGGCTGCCGTCTTCACATGAGTTCTAGGTGTGACAGTGTCTGGGTCTCTTACCATGAGCATAGCAAGCTGATTCTCGTCTGCTTTCCGCAAGAGGTCTGTTCTTGTGACTATTCCCACAAGGGTTTTGGTCCCTTTCTTCACGATAGGGAGTCCGTTGATTTGTTTCTCGGCCATGAGTAGCAGGACATCTTCTCTGGTGCCTGGTACTGATACGAAGACCACGTCTTTCTGCATGCAGTCTGCGACTTTCATTGTTGAGATTACTCCGGTACAAGATATAGAGCGTCGTTGAACCTGTTAATTCTTATTGGACAATTGAGATGTCTAGCCTCAACGACGGAACAAGAATAGGCTCTTTGCTGACCTTTTATGTCTATCTTTCATTTTAAAATGTTCATCTTTGGACAAGCTACCAAGGGTTCTTCTTTAGCCCCAGTAGGTAGCTGCCTGCATTACTCACCCAGTGAATGACGAGGGTTATGAGAATAAGAATTGCGGGATACACTGGATTTGGCTGTAGGAATGGAGCAGCAAGAATCAACGCCATCAGTACAAACCCGAGCTGATCAAGTATTGGCGATGGTGCACCACTACGGAGATTGATTCGCCTTTTTAGAAACGAACCAACCAAATCGCCAAGCAGGGCGCCAATCGACAACACTAGGGCGATTGAAACGCCTGAGAAGAGAATGGCTTCCATGCCTTGTGACACAGTAAGATACTGCACCATGTGCAATCTAACGTGTGGGGCAGCGATTGACTGTGCAACTCCGGTAAGAATACCGAAAATTATCCCTGAAATGAACCCTCTGATAGTCTTACCGTCCCCGAGAATCCTGTTGCCATCCCTGAACATTAGCCCAGCATCAATTGGCCTTCCTCCGCCAAAGATTACTGGAGTGGCATTGGCGACCCACGCTGGCAAGCCAAGCCATAAGGCGAGTCCAACTAGGGCTAGTTCCTCGTACATCAGCGTTGCTCCTGTGTCAGATTCTCTTCTGGTTCCATTTCACTGTTTTCTTCTATGTTGCGTTCTGCTGTGAATCCTTTCATAGCAAGATACATCACACTCTTTGAGGGCTTGCCCTCAGGCACCAGTCTTTCCACGATTCTTTCTGCTCTGCCACGCCCGACTTTCAATCGTATGGAACAATCCTCATAAAACTCCATGATGTTTCGGGCGACGGGTTCGAATCCTTGTGATTCATCCATTCGCCCCCTTACTTGATTCAATACCATCACAGCCATGTTTCGTTCCTTTGCAAGTCCCTTCAGGATGCCCATCTGTGTATTCAGTTCTCGATGTGCTGCGTAGTTGATCTTCTTATCTTCAAGGATGGTTCTGTATAATCTTGTGAGAGTATCGACAACAACCAGTCTTGTCCCTTCTCGCGAGTAGAGATCTAGGTCATCTATGAGTGTTCCCTGATCGCTGAAGCTCTTAGGCGAAAGAATGGTCACTAGGCTCTCAATCTCATCTAGTTTCTTATTCGTAATCTGCTCAAGCCTTTCGATTGGTGATTCCCCCTCAGAATTCACATAGACGGTTCCAACATCTAGACGATAAGCAGCACTGACAAAATGGAGTGCCAAGGTTGTCTTACCAGCTGCCGCTTCACCAAATACATGAGTCAGGCGTCCAGTGTGTATGCCTCCATTGAGGATGAGGTCCAATGCGGAAACCCCTGTTGGAATAATCAAAGCGGATTTCACCATCTGTAGATTCCATCTAAGGAGTCTTAAGGATACCCCAGTAAGCGGATGTAATGACTCGCGGTGAAGTTGCAATAGCAACAAGAAACCCAAAAACGCTCTATCTCGTTATGGAGGTTCTTAAGGGCTTAGATTTGGATTTCGTGATCTGTGAGCCTAATGGTGCAGAGTGTCTGATTGCTAAGGTCATCATAACCACAAGTAACGAGGCTAAAGGCCTAGACCCTGAACGAGTAGTCATTGTAGAAGATGATCTTAATGAAGACTCCATGGTGATTGCGCTCATGCTTCATCTTCTGGACATAAAGGAACCTACAAGCATTGTTGTTGGGGTTGATCCCGGACTGCGATTCGGGTTGGCACTTGTCATAGATGATAACGTGATTCTTACCAAGATATCCACCTCACCAGCCAAGGCTGCCCGTTTCACCTTACGCTGGCTGACAGCAGTCAACAACAGCTTTTCTCAGGAGCCAGTGATACGAGTTGGTACTGGATCCAGCATGTTTGCAGCATTCTTTCTTCGAGAAATCACTCCGCATGTAGACAGCACTTTGCTGGAGCTGGTTAACGAAGAGAACACCACAAAGGTTGGCGAATCGGACAAGTCATCTGCTATTCGGATTGCACTGCGTAAAGGTCGGCCATTGAAAGAATCCGATGACATCTTTGAAATCCGGGAAAGCCATGTGCAATCATTGAAACATTTGGTTCTTGATATCACCAATGGCAACAGACGTATTTCCACAGCTGATGCACAAGCGGTGCTGCTGGGTGATAAAACACTAGAATGGTTACTGGGCATCACTGACTAATCGCTGAAGAAAGCCTCCACCTGTTGAGCCACCATGTCTGGGCTGTCAGGCATCACTTGTGTGACCTCGTCTAGCCATTTGGGCATAAATCGCCGGAGGTAACTTGTTGCAAATCGTTGATCCAAGAGAATAATGACTCCACGGTCTTCGAGTCGTCGAACTGGTCGGCCAGCCGCCTGAACCGCTCGAGTCATTGAAGGTAAGACATAGGCATAGTCCCTTCCTCTGCGATTGAAGCGCTTATCGAAGTATTGAATCAGTGCATCCGTTCGAGGGGTTGGTCTGGCATAAGGCACCCCCACAACGATAACACTCTCCATTGTGGATCCTGGGAAATCACCTCCCTCGGAGTTGCGCCCTCCTTGCACTCCCAATAGGACGGCACCTCCCATATCACCTCTTGCTTTGAATTCCTCTATCAGGGTGTCGTTGTCACTGGTCTTCATCCCCTGCTTCTCTGAATAGAGCTTCTTCCGCAGCCTCTTCTCCAAGCCTGCTCTGAGCAGGGCACCCCCCACAGCATAGCTTGTGGTGAAAATACCAGTGTTGCCTGGTGTAGCGTGAGCGACAGCAACACAGTGGTCAACCATGCGACTGAATAGCGCATCAGACCGTGTCTTGTAGGAAGTACCAACACCCTCGACAATCATCGCTAACCTGTTTCGCTTAGCGAACGGGTTATGGAATGTCAATTTAGCAGTTTCAGGACCAAACCCTATCATCTCGGAAAAGGCATCGAGGGGGGAGAGAGTCCCGGAGATTGCAACTGAACTACGCACCATTCTAAGTATTGGATTCGTGATTACAGTTGGGTCAAGTGCCACAAGATCAAGCGATACTCTTCTACTCTCTCTACTAGTCCGAGCTGACGCAATCATGAACGTGTAGTCTTCTCGTTCGGAATATTCAACCCACTTCAGCATGAAGTCAGCAACTCTGTGAATTGTAGACCTAGGAAATTTGCCAGCCTTCAGAAGACCTCGGCGTATACTTGCACCCATGTCCTTCATGTGCGATATGACTTCGTCTTCCGGTTCCATTCCCGCCTCCATAATCGCAATCTCAAAGATGACCTCTGGATCCACTATCTTCTCGTCATCTTCCTTCATCTCTGTTGAATGTTCTATGATGACTTTTGCTAGTTCTCTGCAGAAGTCCTTGGAAATAGTATCGTGGTAAGTCGTCGCCTCACGGATGGCCTGCCTTACCGTTCCCACGGGTAGCGAGTCGCTAGCAGAATTTAGAGCTGTAGACGGTATATTGTGCGCTTCATCCTGAATCAAAATGACCCTTCCAAGAGGCGTTTCAAGTTCGGGCATGAACGCTTCCATAACAAAAGGGTCAAACACGTAGAGGTAGGAGAGAGCTACAACATCAACGACCTTGGCGAGCTTCTTAGCCAGTTCGTATGGACAGAAAGTACGCTTCTTGGCGACTCTCACTATGTCCGGCGCCGTGAGGACCCCTGAGGGCATAATGTCAAGAACACTCGCAGAATCCACTGCTTTCTTTGTTCTTTCGTAGTATGCGCACTTTCCTGTTGCCTTTAGCTGTCCACATACCTCACTGATTGGCGCGAAAAAGCCAGCATTTTCAAGAACGAAAGGATTGAGACACATATGGTGCCTTCCTCTGAAGGAAACTCCAGTTACACATTGCTTCTTTGATATCGCGTCAAGCTCTTCTATGACACGATCTAGCTGTCTATGCGTCCGTGCGCAATAGAGCACTTTTCCATTGTTTTCCATAACCCATGGTAGAACTCCACATAATGTCACGCAAGTCTTTCCAAATCCATTTGGGGCCTCACAGACAATATCGTGCCCGCTTCTGACCTTGTCGTCAATCTGATTCATCATTTCCTCTTGGCCGTTACGAGGTTTATCATATGGAAAGAAGTCCATTGGAGCGTGTTGTTCAGTCATGAAGATTCCACCGACATCAGCAGTGCTACTATTGATAACGATGTTGCTTGGCTTGCATGAATTCACCGCCCATCGTACCTGTTTATTACGTCATTGAGCATTATGGCATCCGGCGATGGAAATGAGTCTGGATGACATCAGGGAATTCGAATCCGCATTTTCACAGGGTAAGCTCAGGGGTAGAGTAATTGACCTTGAGAATGGCATACTGCTTCTCTTGTCTGACTCAGAAAGGTTCCGAATCTCTCTTTCAGCCGTGGCAATTCCGCCGGCTCATGGACGTAAAGAGCCCGTATCCACTGGTTTTCTCTCAACAGGTCTAGACGCAACGCTTGTACGCACCATAGCCGAGAGAGTTGCAGCATGGACCAATCAGACCTGCATGCTAGTCATCGCGGTGAATGGTTTGAACAGGGAACTGATGATGGAAATTATTACGATTCTGAAGAACTACCTTGTGACATAAGATGTTCAGCAATCTCGCGTACCCACATACCCGTTTCATCTAGTTCGTGCACGTGATTCAGGTACTCTTTCCAGTTTATCTTAAGTGCGCGTTTCCAATCACCGAACGTAGCCCGCAGGTTATCAAGCGCTTGTCTGTGGTAAATGCAGAGCTCTGAGTCCTCTGCAACTTCACGACCGCATACTACACACACATTCACTTGCTCTTTCCTCCCGTTTTGCGCCTAGCATAGCTGTTTCTACGTTTCTCAAGCTCCGCAAGGTCGTCCCGGCGGCCAGGACACTCAGTCCAGTTGATGCAGGTTTCCCACGCCCTTCTTCTAGAGGTGATCTTGATCATCTGATATCCGCAATGAGGACACATCTTGTCTAGTGGAGATATCTTACCGCTTTGGGGCAGTGAGTACGTCTGTTCACATTTCCCCTCCTTATAGTTCGAGCAGCCCAGAAACCGCTTTCCTGTCTTTGATGAAGATATTATGTTCAGCGTTCCCACATTGCAAGTTGGACATGGTCCAATCTCTTGTTTTTCCGTCCAGTATCTTCTAAGGCCTCTAACCAAGGTGGTCCCTATTGCCGCTTCCATCACCCTGAACCTCTCCAGAATTCTAAGAAGTTCTCTCTTAGCATCCACCAATACTTGCTCTCTATCAGTATCCCCCTCTTGGATGCTTTCCATCTGTTTCTCGAGATGTCGAGTCAACTCAGCAGACAACACCTCGGGTACATACCGTTCCAAGGTTTCGAACAGCGCATAGCCTAAAGTCGATAGTTCGAACCTATCATTCAAGACATATCCTCTTGATTTGACAGAATCAGCAATTCTTGAACGAGTTGCCTTTGTACCCAAGTTTTCTCTCTCAAGGGCTTTGAGCAAGCTGGAGGGATTGTAACGTGGAACCGGGGAGGTCTGTTTGCCAGTTACATGTACTGAAGTAAGTTGTATCGAATCTCCTCTCTCTATCGGTGGAAATTCCTTCTCATTTGTAGTTGCATATGGCTGGTAGAACGCCATCCAGCCCTGCTTCACCACTTTGAGCCCTCGCACATGGAATAAATGGGTGTTGCACCTGACATCAGCTCTGCGGCTCTCCTTGACAGATGGCTTTCCAAAGAGCGTAATGAATCTCCGAACGATTAGATCGAAAACCTTCTTCTCGCTGGGAGTGAGTCGACGAGGGGGTTTGACTCCTGTAGGATGTATCGCTGGATGTGCTGGATCATCCTTCTTACCTTGAACAGGTATGAGCATTCCGTCATCAAGCACACGTTTGGCCAGAAACCCATATTGCTTGAATCCGCTGAGTCCATGGAGAATCTCCTTCACATCAACACTTGCTGGTATCTTCTGACTATTGGTTCGTGGGTACGAGATTAGAGCATCCAAGTAGAGCTTCTGTGCAAGAACGAGTGTTCTACTAGGCTTGAACCCGAAGTGCCTGTATGACTCTGCTTGAAGGCCGCTTAGGTTGAACGGAACAGGCGGTTTCTGTGTACTCTTCTTCTTCTCGATTGAATCAACATGTGCTTGTTTCCCCTGAAGTTCACTACCAATTGTATCTGCTTCTTTCTTGGTGTCGATTCGTTTCCTAGAGTACTCCAGTTCAATTTCGATTCCGTCATGGCTGCCTATGGCCTTTATGGTCCAGAATGGGACCGGTACGAAGAGATTGATCTCCTGCTCTCTTTTCGCCACAAATGCAAGTGCGGGACCCTGAACTCTGCCAGTTGATACTATCTTGAACCAGCCTGCAGTACTCTTGATTGCAAGAGTCAGGGCACGTGTGAGGTTTATTCCATAGAGCCAATCGACTTCATGCCGCACCTGACCCGCTTCGATTATAGGGAATTCCAACGTTAGTGACATGTTCTCATAGGCATTTTCAAGATCCTTGGTTGTCAGCGACGAGAAAATCATTCTCTTTGCATTTGCAGGGTCCGCCCCACAAGCATACTTCACAGTCAGATAGCCAATCAAGCTCCCCTCAATGTCGTAATCAGTTGCTACCACAAATTCATCTGCGTCTTTCGCAAGTTTCTTGATCAGTCGGATGATTGGCTTGGTTGCAGTCGCTTTCTTGACGACTTCATACTTCGGAACCCACTCTGTTTCGAGTCTAGGGTATGTCCACCCCTTCTCTATTTGGCGGAGATCATACAGATGCCCTAGCGCGTAGGCTACAATGAGGGTGTCCTTACCTCTCTTGAACTCGTAGTATGAAACTCGCCCTTTCTTGACTTCACTCAAAGATTCCTGTTGACTCAATGCTTCGGCGATTCGTTTCGCGGCGGTGGGTTTTTCAGAGATAATCAGGACTCTCGACAGTTTGGCTCGCCTCTCTCGAATCTGGCTGAATGGATCAGTCCAATCTAGTGATGCCTGGACTAGTACAAATGTGCATTTCACGATAGTCTTAAAAGCAGACCGCCAGACGGCACCGTTCGAGGTCGAACAGATGAAACCATGGTGGCCGCGATTCATTGTCAAACCCCGCGTGCGACTTGTTAGGCCGCGTTTCGGAATGCCCGCACGGCCTCCAGAAATCCTCGTATTTGGTGTGTTTTTCTTTGCTATACTGTTCGTTCTCGGCGGAAACATCTACACTCTGGTGAAGTCCCCCCCTGCCATAGCAACTGGGCCAAACAGTGAACCCATCATAGTCTACCCCGCCCTTGACGTTCAGCTGGGGCTGGAGGGCATGGTAGCTTCAGTCGTCATAATGATTGGTGTCATCGGTCTGGGGCTAATCTATTACAGTTCTAGATATGTTTTCCAACCTGGTTACGCACTACGTCTCATGTTTCTTGGAATGATTCTGGCTGGAGGAGCTTTCCTCATGGTTACCTATCTTATGATCCTGAAATCTCCACCTAGGCAAAGCAGCATTCCGATGTTCGACATGGTCCAAGCTTTAACTTAGCACGTGGTATTCTATCCCGCTGCTCGACATCAGATGCGTCAAGAGCTCTTCTGCAATCTGAAGCTTAATCCTCTTCCGCTTGCTGGCACGGAAATTCTTTTCGTGATTGGGTTTTGACCACTTGCCCACAGTTGTCCCGAAATCCATCCCCGCAAGTACTATGCGTCTTGGTGCATTTTGGGCAATGATATG
>JABCTJ010000214.1 GCA_018238375.1 Candidatus Thorarchaeota archaeon | reverse complement strand
ACAACGCGGGGATACCGTTCCAAGGTCAAAAAGGCTGGGGATAAGCTTCTTGAGAGCGTTGATGTTCCGGGAGACATTGCATAGTACAGACGCCCTCTCCACTGGAGGCATATCATCAATTGTCTTAAGAGCAAGCTTGTTACACTCATTTCTACTGAGCTTTACTATGGTGAGTTGTCATGTTCACGTGCAAGAAATGCAGTCAACAGTTGTACATTCAAGCTGCCGTTATCAAGGATAAGATCCTGAAGATGGATGTACAGTGTGTGAATGGGCATAAGAGCGTCAGACGATTGGCCGCGCACCAAGCTCAAGAAATGGCCCCAGACATTTTCAAGAAACTATTCTTGTGCACCGACTGCGCGTCTTCAATGACACAGCTATCCACGGTCCCTCATCATTCTCAGATTGAGAGCACTTTTCTCTGTCCTATCCATGGCCCAGTGGAACGCGAGTTTCCAGCCCAGTTTCAGTCCACAGTCGAGATTCTAGGTGCGGATGTGGACAGTCCTGGTTCCATTCTGGATTCCTTCAAGTGTCTAGCGTGTGGTCAGGTCTATGCAGTGAGTAGCATTAGGAACCGAAGGGGTTTCTTTGAGATGCTCGTGCGGTGTTCAAATGGACATAAGGCAACAAGATACGTTCCTGATAATGCTGAAGAAGGACTACTCAAGCAACTGCTGCAGCGAGTTGTGCATTGCGATAGGTGTGGTCTCCCAAGCACCATTACTAGAGTTGAGATGAATCGAGAAACTGCCAAAATTCACATATCATGTCCGCTCCACGGGTCTGATAGGAAGGAGATTCCTGCTGACCTAATTAAGATAATGAAACAAGCTGCGAGCGAGATACCTGAGGACGCCGTTGTCAAATCGATGCTGGTTTCCAGTAGTTGCCAGTTCCCTCTCTCGATACGGAGCATTGAAGGTGACGAGTCAGGATACAAGTTCAGATGCATTTGTCCAAGTGATGGTCATACAACAACTAGAAACATCCCGCTGACTTGGAGTGATCCCGTGAAGGATCGGGTTGCTGCTGCCCTGATGTCATGCAACGAGTGTGGTCTTCTTACTCACGGGCATGATGCGAAACGACGTAAGAAGAAAGTAGAGTTCAGAGTAGTCTGTCCGATTCATGGCGTGATGCAAAGAGAAGTTCCTCCAGATGTGTTTGATCACATCAAGGAACGCGAGCCAATGATCGATAGACTGCCCTCAATTGTCCGGAGTCTTAGCTGTGAGAAATGCAACATGCCGCTCTTTCTAAGAGACGTTGAAGACAAGAGGGGGCTAATCGAGTTCGATGTTGAATGTAGAAATGGACATAGGGCAAAACGATTCTTTGTTCCAGGTCTGCCGCAAGAAACACTGGTGAACCTCTACAAACATTTCTACCAGTGTCCTGAGTGCTATGGTGCTCTGGATCTGGTGTACGCTGAACCACGAGGGCGAGAATCGCGAGTAGTGCAGCTTTGTCCTGTGCATGGCAAGTACATCCTAGAGATGCCCCATGATCATGCAGAAGCCATGAAAATCGCCTATGAGGAGATACAGGCGGACAAGCTCAAGCCGCCCGTTGAGGCTGAGGAGTTTGAAGAACCGCATATTCTTGAACCTCTAGGTGAGATGGTTGAGGCTCCACAAGCAGATGTGCAAGTACTGCGTGGATGCGATATCGTGGGTGGTAAATTCGATTACAAGGTTAAGGTGAAGAACAATAGTGGCTATGTCATTACGAATATCACGGTGAACATAGTCGCCTATCCAAAGGACAGCATGGAACTTGCTGGAGAAGCAGTGAAGACGATATCGCGCATTGAAGTGGGTGGCTTCAGGAGCCCTCAATTCACGTTCTACCCCACTAAGGACTGTGTTCAAGGCAAAGTTGTAGCTACGGTGTCATTCATCGATTTCCGCGATCAGCTACATACTGTCCAGGTCGAACCCTACCTTATTCGATCTGTATGTGACCTGTTGAAGCCATCAAAGAAAACATCAGCTGAATTCGACCTTATCCTGAAGAGATTGACAATCACCCAACAGGAACAAACTCTCGATTGGAACCCCCGGGTCCTGTTCACCAAGGCAGAGAAGATACTTCCGGCCAAGAATTTCCATATCATCGACAGTGAAGAAACAACGGTTGGAGGTCAGTTCATAGGCACAATTCGCGGATTTGCGAAGGGAAAGTACACAGGCAAGAGGGTCGCAGTCATTCTACTCATTACTGGTCCTGAAAATGGTCGACATTCGGTTGTGAAGGTTGAAGCGTTAGGTGAGGATATCGCCATGCTGCCAACTACAATCGATGAGCTTGCCGATACAATGGACTCTTGGATTTGCTTGCGATGTGGCGCTCCACTAGAAACAGAACAGGTAGAGGAACTTGGCACACGCAAACCGATTAGGTGCAGGTACTGTTCACATTCGTTGACTATTGCGCTGTATCTTCAGTAGCTGGTTGTTCCTTTTCCTGTTTGGTGATATGTCGAAAATCTTCCACAGAGAATGCATAGATGTAGATCATACCCTTTGGTTTCAAGTCAGTCCACATGCGCTCAGCAATAGTAGTGCATT
>JABCTJ010000255.1 GCA_018238375.1 Candidatus Thorarchaeota archaeon | reverse complement strand
TCAATCGTTCACGGTACGGCGCTTCACTAGGCACGGGGTCAACAACAAGCAGGACAAGGACTGTTTCTCCAACCTCAATCAGGATATCATAGGCCGCTTTCCGAATCGTTCTAATGGGGGTTTTGGCGAAGATTATCACTGCAGTGACAAAGCCCGCAATCAGATCAGGGTCAATAGACATCTCTGCATAGGGCAGACTGAGTATTGACTCGCCCCCTTCTAGGCGAATCAGTGAGATGTACCGCACCTTGGATACGTCAAGTGACACGCTACCAACCCTCCCTAACCACTAAGTAACCCCCACTGCATAACCCACATCTCACACAGTTCATATGAAGGGCGCCATAATAATTGCTTGGCCCCTGAGCTTTGCACAAATTACTCAGTGGGCCCGCCTCCTTTGCTCGACTGTTCGCTGTAACCCAGCACACCTGCATCAATCAGATTCTTAGCAATTGTCATAAGAACCTCAATATCAAACGGAACTAGCTCACACACTTGCTCAAGTGTTCTCGTTCCATCGCACAGCTCCGCGAAATCATCCAGTTGGTCGCCGTATATACCAATAAGACGCTTTGGGGTGTCAGTCAGTTTTACAAGCACTGTGTCTTTGTTTGCACGACGCGAAAGCGTGATCCATTTGAACCGGTCCAGCATGGAGAATATTGCCGTTAGCTCGGCCTTAGAGTAGTCCGAAGATTCCACAATCTCCCTGATGGTTCGTTTCCCATTGATATAGCCAACAACAGTTTGTATCTTCTTATCAGTTTCACCGACACTCCAAGGGATTGTTGCCTGGTAGTTAGGCGTCGCATCGGACTTCTTAATCAATTTGGGAACGAGCTGCCCATCAAACCGTCTATACGGAAACACACCAAGGATGTCAATCCCAAATTCCCTGAACGGGCGAATGTCACCCCTCCATAGGGTGAGTTGCAGCTCATATTTGGCTTCGAAATCTTTTATGATTCCCTTTAGCGCTTCACGATATGGTTCGTCATCCTCCACTTTATCGATAATGAGCAAACCTACAACATGATTGCCTTCTTCTATTACGACCACATAACCCTCCTTAATGAATGTTCGAAGCTGTTGATTCTCAAAAATCACAATTGCCAAAACAAAGCTGGCAACAAGATCAGGATCGACACTCATCTCTCTAAACGTAATGCCTAGAACTGGCTCACCACCGTCTTTTCTAACCAATGAAACGTAGCGAACAATTTCCTCGTTCAAGGGCATGTGGCTCAACGTTGATTCTTTGACGAATGCCCAATAAAAGGTTGGTCAGATGTAATCCAACAGACCTGATTGGGTCACTATCTTCACAGGCGAATCTGGATGCACCGTGTAACCCACGAGCTGCTTAAGGTCAGCAATTGTAAAAGCCGAACCAATGCGGGTCACAAGTAGGGACCCCTTCATTCCCACAACATCGCCCAGTAGCTGCATGCCATTCATTGGCTCAGACCTCTTGCGCCATGGAAGAGGGCGCGCATTGAGAGAGTCGAGATTGTAGTACATTGACAAGTCTTCCAGTTGCAGCGCATGCTCAGGCAGTACATCTAGGAGCGAAGATGAGAAACGCTTAGCCAACTCCTCCGCTTCGGAAAAATCCAACTGCTCCATTAGACTCGCAATTTTCCTTTTGCTGCGAACCTGCTTAGTTGCACCTCTTCTACGACCTACCAGATCCTCCAGCCTTCTTGCAGCTCTACCGCCCTGTATCTCTGCAAGAACAGCAGCGAAATCTGCTCCTTGTTCCACCCACCGCGTCTTGACTCGCCTTGCTGTTGAAACTCCAACCTTCAACGTTTGGTCCTTGAATACAGCTAGATAGAGTACATAGTCTGTTTCTTCGCACCTCATTCTACGTTCTTCAGATGCATTGCAGGTTCTGCCAGTGCATCTAATGCAGGGGTCCATGGAGTCAACCGCTGCACATGATCCACACTTAGCATGTCCTGGAGGAATCACAATTTGCTCCGGGCAGGGCACAAGGCGTCCTGCTTCACTTCTGCTACCAATGCACCTGCGAGGACCAACGATGGTCCAAGATAACTTATCACCGGAAGACAGACGTGTGAATGTAGGAGATTCTTCAGTCCTCGTCCAGGATAGCACGCCATGCTCAAATGCATCATTCTTAACGGGTCGCCAAGTCACGCCATTAATGTGCATTCGGGCAGCCCTCAGAAGATTCTACGGTGGCGGTCGCCGTGCCCCATCCACTTAACGCCCGCGATGTTCAAGTCTTCATCACAATTGGGGCAACGACCGTTCTTGTTCAGGTTGTTCTTCTTTAGATACACAGACCATCTCTCGACTGCCATTGTTCCGCAATTTGGACAATAGGTGTTCTCAAAGTCATGGCCAGCCACATTACCTGAGTAGACAAAAGTGAGACCCGCCGCCTTGGCGACTTTGATATGACGTTCTAGGGCTGATGCTGATGTCCTTGGCAAATATGTCATCTTGTACATTGGCGAAAAGGCCGTGATGTGAAAGGGTATGCGGGAACCCAGATTCTCTACGACCCACTCAGCTAGTATCTTTGTGTCCTCCTCCATATCACCGACTTGAGGAATAATGAGATTGGTTATCTCAATGAAGACACCTTTTTCTTTCAGCCTTGTCAGCGCGTTGAAGATTGGTTCCACCTTTGGGACATCCATGTACTTCTCATAGAACGACTTGTTGCCACTTCCCTTGAAGTCGACTGTAGCAGCGTCAAGATACGGAGAGATGTAGTCTATCGCTTCGGGAGTCATGTACCCGTTTGTGACAAACGTATTGTACATCCCCTGCTGATGGGCAATGCGGGCTGTGTCATGGGCAAGCTCCATGAAGATTGTTGGCTCCGTGTAGGTATAGCTGAGCCCCGAGCAGTCGTACTGACGCGCAAGCTTCACTATATCTGCTGGTTCCAACCTCTGGCCAACAGGGGTTTCCCTCTGAGATGAATGATAGTTCAAACAGAACTGACACCGGAAATTGCAAGACGATGTACTAATGGAGAAAGGACTTGATCCCGGAGCGAAATGAAAAAGGGGTTTTTTCTCAATTGGATCTGCAGCCATGCCATCTATCAGACCATAGACAGTGGTATAGAGCACTCCGTCTTTGAGTTTTCTGACGCGACAGAAGCCTGACTCGCCCTCATGAATCACGCATCTTCTTGCACAGAGATCGCATCGCACACCTTTCTTGAGTTTGGAATAAAGAACTGCCTCTCTCATCAGAGGGAGAATTCGTACGAATTCTTATGCGTGTTCCGGTGCGTGGAAAGAGAAACATGTTTGTTTGAGAACATTGGACAGTAATAGTTGCCAGATGATTTTCTAGCTTAAATCGACCTTTTCACGTGTCAATACGAGCTTCTCACCATCGACAATCTTAGCAATTCCCAGTTGTTGGAAGTCTTCGGCCCATTGCTTAACTATAGCTGGTGCCACACCCAAGGAGCGGGCAATCTCTCTTATCGGCATCTCAAGGTTGTCTTCCACCATGAGGAATGCTTTGGTCTTCTCTGTATGGTCCATTAAGCCAAGGTATCCACGCAAAGCCTCCTCAGTGAGCTGTAGCTTCTGCTGTGTTGCCTTGTAATCACTAGTGGTCCTCTCATGACTGGCTGAAATCCGATCAAGTTCAGTCTTCACACGCTCAAGCTCTCTTGCACCTTCGCCCGACTCATAGGAACGAAGGCGTGCTCGCAACTCGTCAACACCAGCATACCGTTCATTTGCCTTTTTCATCTCATCTTCCAGGTGCTTGATGCTGCCACTAAGGTCCTCAATCTGTAGGGCACTCTTATTCTTGACGTCACGAAGCTGACGATTCTCAATCTGGGCGGCCTGAAGTTCTTGGGAACTCTCTTCCACGCGCTCATCGAGTAGGTCTTGTAGTGTTTCCATGGATTTGATGTGTTTACGGAGCTCAGCGACAGTTTCCGCCTCAGCTGCTGGCGCCGCTCGAAAGCTATTCACAGTTTCCTCTAGACTTTCATTCCGTGCCTTCAATCCAGCGAGTTCGCTCTGCAATGACTCAATGTCATTCTCTCGGTTCTGTACCTTCTCAGTTGCCACGACTAAATTACGCTCTTGTTCCTTGACATGGCGAGAAAGTGCCTTCAATTGCTCTTCTACTTCCTTTGGAATGGCCACCTTTGGTTTCATGGTCAGCTCCGTCGATAGGAATTCCACCTCTGTGGAGAGTCGCT
>JABCTJ010000206.1 GCA_018238375.1 Candidatus Thorarchaeota archaeon | reverse complement strand
CTTTTTTGACATCAAGAGATTCAATCCTGAGCGAATGGAGCGACCGATTGCATTCTATGAATACGATGCAGTGGTTCCCGCCCTTCCGCTTGATGAAGTCAAACGCGACTCATCAATTGTATTCTCGAATATGTCAGACGAGATGCGTGAAGGCGGTTATAATATCGTCAACTCCCTAAGCAAAAATAGGACGATAGCAGATATTCAAGAGAGCAGCGGCTTGGAGCGGGAACAGAGCAATGAGATACTAGCTCAGCTAATCGCGAAGGGATTGGTCCGCATAACGAAAATATTCCCAGTCATGGATGAGAGGGATGATCGCTTTTCAGCCTATCTTGAGGTTATAGGAATTAAGAAAAGGGACTTTGCAGTTGTTGATTCAATCTGGAAATTCTGTACTGGAAGCCTATCGCTTCGAGAAATTTCGGAGAGGTCTCAAATCCCTGCTACGAGAATACTTGAGGTTCTACGAGAGCTCGGCAGCCACGTCACATGGGAGAAAGAACGAATCATGAATCATATCAGGTGAGATAAAGTGCCAGGAGAAATCATCAGCATACATAGTTTTCGTGGAGGAACCGGAAAGTCCAATATCGCCGCCAACTTGGCCGCAATAATGGCTCTTGATGGCAAGAGAGTTGCAGTCATGGACACAGATATGGCCTCGCCTGGAATACACGTGATCTTCGGTATGGGCAGAGAGAAGATGAAGCATACTCTCAATGATTACTTGAGAGGCGAGTGTGACATCGGCGCCACATGCGTCAACATGACCCAACGACTTGGAATCAAGAGGGGTAAACTGTTCCTAATCCCAAGCTCTATGACAGCGACCGATATCACGCGAATTCTTAGGGAAGGCTATGAAGTAAGCGACCTCAGAAGAGGGTTTTCCGACGTAATCAAAGTCAAGGATCTTGATTACCTAATAATCGACACTCACCCGGGTCTTGACCGGGAAACGCTTCTCTCAATGGCAACAGCAGATTATCTCTTTGTTGTAGCACGGATTGACGAACAGGACTTGCTCGGAACTGCCGCTACTCTCAGCGTCGCCCGGAAATTGCAGGTTCCTGACATCCATATCGTGATAAACAAGAAACCGGGCATCTATGAAGATAAGGCTATTATCAAAGAGGTTGAGAGGAAATTTAAAACCAAGGTCGCCACAATCATACCTCTATTGCCCCTCCTGATTGAGGTTGGCAGCAGGTATGTTGTGACGCTGAAGCACCCAGACAATGAATTTACGAAGCGCATCACCGACATCTACAATATAATCAAGAAATAGGCTTCGATAACTTGGCGGCAAGAGCATCAGTGCCAACGCAAACACTAGAGGAAGAAATGAGATAATCAAAACAAGGGCAAAAGGAAATCGGGGTTCGGAGCATCCCTTGCATCCACGAACTTCATGTGAACATCCTAGATTAGATGATTCTCAAGCTATAGTGTGGAAAATTAATTCGGATTTGCATCTTGGGCTATTGTGAAAACCCCAGTGGTATGCGCAATACAACAGTACTTCTATAAACACAATTGTATCTCAATAGTATAATTGGGAGTCCGCTGATATGGAGATTGACGTGCGTCTTGCAACAGCACATGATAGAACCGCTCTCGAGGAGTTCTATTCCAGAGAAGGAATCAGGTTCCACGATCTATCGACTCGGAATGCTCTACTAGCCCAAGGCGCACCAAAGGAAACCATGTACGTGGTTGCCATTGCAGGCGAGCTGATCGTAGCGTCGCTAAAACTCGACGTGGGGAAAGATCCTTCCCTTGGCTTAATTGGACACATTCGACACTTCGAAATAGAAGATGAGTTGGAGGAAACCATTCTAGGTACAAGAATGTTGCAGAAAATAGCTAAGATTGCCGAAGAGAAGGGACTCCGAGCTCTTGATACAATTGTGAGCGAAAAGCGAGCTGACCTAATCCAGATATATCTTAGCTCCGGTTTCAAGGAGAATCATAAAGAGGTTCATCTGAGGAAGGATTTCCGACCAAGATTGTTTTAGATGCTTAAAATGTTCATATCAGCTCTATGCCGATGCTGAGAAGCTTCAATAGGCAAGTTTTTTTCCTGCTGGCATCAACCTCCTCGCTGCACAATAGTCTGAAAGAGGTACCCGAGGTTGGTGAAGAAGCGCCCACACGACAGTTCTCCATCGTCTGGTGATCATGATGCAACTTCACGCAGTGAAGACCTCCTCCACGGCATCTTGGAGATGGCTAATGACGGGATAGCAGTCATCCAAGATGAGGAGGTAGTATTCGCGAATGAAGCATTCGCAAGAATGCTACAGTATAAACGTAAAGACACAGAAGGGCTTTTCATTGATGAGCTTATTGACCCTCTGGAACGACGATATCACCCGGAGAAGCTGCAAGCATTCATAGGCGTGAAAAAAGGACGAGATAGCTTCCATACACGGCTTCAGCGAAAAGATGGTGAACTAATCAGCGTGGATGTAAGCACTAATGATTTCATGCTCCACGATTCACCTGCAGTCGTAGCAATCATTAGAGATGTTACGAAAAGCTTGTCTCTCAAGGAAGCGGCGGAGGAATCAGAAACTCGATTCAGGGGGCTTTATGACTCTTCACCATTAGCCATCTTCACCCTAAGTCCAAAGGGAGTTATTCAGGATGCTAATGAGGCAGCTGAGAAACTGCTTGGATACGAAACTAAGAACATGGTCGGGTTGAACATTAAGGCTTTCATCGCTGAGGACGAGAAAAGCCCCGGCCAGCAGGCAATACGAGAGATACTTCGGGGTAGAATACTGAGAGATGTAGAAATTCAAATGCAGCATATCGATGGCCACTTTGTGTGGGTGAACATTGCTGCCAACCCGATCTCAGCTGATGCGGCAAACCGCTCTGAAATTGGTTTCATGGCACTGAATATCGATAGGAGGAAGGCTGCGGAAGTAAGAGAAAGTAAAGCGATAGATCAAGCTGAACTGTATCTCGATGTGATGACACAAGACCTAAACAGTGTCAATCAAAACACAACTTATACTCTGGATCTTGTTAACTCTCTAGTGAAGCTGCCCGCAAACGTTCAGTCATCCGTGAATGAAACAGCCATGAATGTTAGAAGAGCCGCCAGAATGATAGCGAACATGCGCGCGCTAATTGCAATAAGGAACGCACCTCCCGTACCAGAAAAAACAGACCTTTATTCTCATTTCAGGCGAGCTGTAACAGAGGCCAGCAGAGATGTTCCGTCGAAGACGCTGAAGATTACTTCGAATATCGAGGATGATGCATTCGAAGCATTAGGCCATATGTATCTGTGGAGCGCCTTCTTTAACATCATCCATAACGCACTCCTATACGACCCGCATGAGAAAGTCGAGCTTGAGGTCAATGCTAGATTCGATGACTTCGGAAGGGCAATCAGGATTGAATTCATTGACAACGGCCCTGGAATACCAGACGACATGAAAGAAATTGTCTTCAAACGAACTGGAGCTCAAGGCAAACAGGCGGCTGGACGAGGTCTGGGGTTAACCCTCGTGGATCAAACAATAAGCAGCCTTGAAGGACGAGTATGGGTTGAGGATAGAGTGATTGGAGATCAATCAAAAGGGTGCAGATTCATCATCTCCCTTCCTGCATGGAGCGAAACAATGTTGACTCCGTGCGGGAAATCTGCATGCATCACATTCTACAAGTCCGACCACTGTATCTTCTGCGGCCCAGTCCATGACACGCTCCTTGGGATTCTGGACGAGATGGGCTTGAATCATTTCATAATGGAGGTAATCAATGTTGATGACCCCGAATCTGGCGTGTCCGCAGAAGGTCTTCCTGCTCTCCCGACAATACGCATCTGCAAAAAGGAGTTGACTGGCTCTGTGTCCGAGGATGAGCTCAGGTCAAGCGTGATGAACATGTTGATGATGTCTTGTGAAGAAGAACCACCGGGCAATTGATTTTAGAAGAATGCACTTCCGATATAGGGTCTCCAACTCTCGCGACAACGCTTTTTCACTGATAATAGCATCGATTTGGCGTTATCTTGTCCGGTCACTCTGCCTAGCTCCTTTTCGAGATCCTTTATCAGAAGCTCCATTGCAGCGGATAGATCCTCTAGATCCGCAGGCGTCATACTCGCATCAATTGCACTGTGTCCTATACTGCCCTCTACGAGTCTAATTCTACTTGTCCATGGATTTGACTCAATCCTAGATTCAATTGCAGCATAGAGGCTCTTAGTTGCTTTTCCAACACCCATGGCCTGAGTACAAACTTGAAAGAGCTGAGAAAGAATGCACTCATTGACAAGGACCAATCTTCTTTCAAGTGAGATATTTTGAAGGTAGCCTCTATTAACTAGGCTGCCCAGTTCCAGAAGAACTCTTTCCACAACTTTGCTATCGAGCATTTTCAGGGACGAGGACAGTGGTCTGCGACCATCCAAGGAACCCAAGATCCTGACGGTCCCGGGCGATAGTTCAAGGGGGTTCTCTTTTCTGAACAGAATTGTTGACGAGCCTTCTGAGAGAGCGATTATGTCATTGTCTGAAGGCACATAGTTTAGATAGAGAGCATTCTTCCAGAATGCGATCGATACAAGGTTAATAGCTTCGTCTAGGCTCAACCCTTGTGCCTGAGCAACTTCCTTAACCGATTGCTTGTCTTCGGCTTGATTCAGGAGCCTGTTTACTCCAATACTATCACTAGGAACGTCAAACGAACGACAAAATTTAGGCCAGTCCCAGCCCTTGAGAATCAGCGTTCGTTCCGATATTCTATCAGATAAGAAGAGGTCCATCACGAATCTGTCGAAGTCCTTGAACATACTGAACTCGAAGCCATCTGCATTCTTGAGAACTGCGAACTGTTCTTCAAACTCCCTAACAACTCGTCGGAGCTTACTGCGGGCCTCGTTTGTTTCCCTCGAAACCGACAAGACTCCGATTATCCAATCCCCCCCTACCAGAAGAAACGAGGCGTCAGAGCTGTTGACTGTTTGAAGATGTGTCTTCTCTGGTCCTGATGCTTCGTCCATGAAACTAGTTATGGCTGAAATGAATCCTGAAAGTATCTGGGGATCTATCTCCTCCGGCATGAACTGATGAGAATAGGGAGACACTCCTGTGCCTCTATTGAGGAGAAAAAGCACCTTCTCATTGGACATCTTGGAATAATCAGAGAGACGGGGAGTGATGTCAGCATCAATCAATGGTATGTGTGGCCTTTTGGACAGCCCGGGGTTATCAGTTATTGTAGGTCCTCCTCATCAGTTCGTTCAACTGTTTCCGTTATCTTAGTATTAAGAGTAAGTTGTATACCTTCGCCGACTCTGTGAAACTTGTTATGCGATACTCTCAAGACCCAGGTTGTTGATTGTATCGTTAGTGGGGCGTCCGTTCCGGTCCCAACCACGGAGCTCATAGAATTTATCCAGCGAGGCTTCGAAATCAGCCTTGTCCACGAATGCGAGCATCCCTTTTCTCGGTCCATGCTTCTGCGGTTCCCAGAACCTCTCTGGCAAGATATCATCCTTGCGGGATATGCCCTCCCGGACATTGAACATTCGAGTCAGAGCAGCAACTCTGTGAGCGAATGTGTTTATGCTCGACTCACTGTAGTCGAAGCCTGTTGCAGCGTTTAACAGTGTTATCTTCTGTTCATGGGGCAATGGAAGATGGTAAGTGAAATGGCAGACGATAAGGGAGTCTGTGAGAACTTTATCATCACGTGCCTTCACCATTGAGTCTATGACATCAAGAGCGGATTCGGAAGGAGGGTCAACGGTGGCAGGCCAACCTCTCAAATGACTTGCCCCGACTTCAGCTGTCGCATAAGACAGTCCTAAGCCTTTCCTTCCGCGAGGGTCCCATGCCGGTACCTCGAGACCCTTAACATGGATTGCGAATCTCTCGCTTCCGTTCCCTATCTCCATTGAAGCCGCTCGAACACCATAGGATAGCGTCTTGCCAATTCCTTCACGGGATGCAATCATCTTGATGAGCTGAGTTGCAGCATCAGCGTCACCGAATCTGAGTGGAAAGCCGATATCCGCATCGGAAAGCACCCCACATTCGTAAGCCTCCATCGCGAAGCCTATACTTCCACCAGTGCTAATAGTGTCGAGACCTAAATCGTCGCAGAGATAATTCATCTTAAGGATGGCTTGGGGATCGCTTATTCCAATGTTACCCCCAAGAAGACCCAATGTTTCGTACTCAACTGTTGACTCAACCTCAGCTCCACGTCCATCTGGAGCATCAGTTTTGTAGGCTCGCGTGCATCTCATGACACAGTGAGGACACGACTGATGTGATCCAAGCCCCCATTTCTCCTCCATGATTGCAGGATCAATCCGTCTATACTCATCGAAGTAGCCGCTCTGCGAGTTCCGTGTGGGGTAATGTCCCATGCTGTTAGCGAACTCCACCAGAAAGGCAGTACCATAAGCCTTGAAGCCATAGTCTACCTTCTCGTTCCAGCCTTTGATTACGGCTCTGTTGATTTCGCGGATCGTGTCAACATCTGCACCTGCAATCTTCTTGGTACCATGTGCGACAACTGCTTTCAGATTCTTCGAACCCATCACAGCCCCAGCGCCGCCACGACCAGTTTGATGCGCAAATTCTGTACAGCCAACTGCGAATAGTATTTGGTTTTCCCCTGCGGGACCAATCACGTAAGCAAAAGAGCCCTTTGCATTCTTCTTTTGTAAGCTTCTAGTTGCAGCATGAACGCCCATTCCCCAAAGGTCGTCAGCTCCTTCAAATACTACCGAACCGTCATCAATGATCAGGTACGTTGGTCGCTTCGACCGTCCTTTGATACCAACTGCATCATAGCCCGCTTTCTTCAGTTCTCTTCCAAGAGCACCACCGCTGTGTGAATCCAAAAAGAGACCTGTCAGAGGTGATTTGGTAACCAAAGTCCACCGTCCCACATTGGGAGCAGGAAGTCCCTGAAGGGGTCCAGTAAGGAAGAGAAGTACATTGTCTGGACCCAATGCGTCTATGCCTGCTTCGAGTTCTCTATACAGCAGATAGGCGCCTAATCCTTTCCCTCCGATGAACTTCTCGTAGATGGACGAATCCAATTTCTCTTCTCTTGTGCTTTCGGATGTTAGGTCAATCCAAAGCACTCGGCCGCTATAACAATCAGGAGGCATTCTGCTAGTTCACGTCCTCTTCCGCAACCGAGTCAAATTATCTAGGTTATCTCAACTTTCTTAATGATCTTGAGGTCAACGTCGTGAAGATGCGATACAACGGCCATAATCACGTCGTGTATGACATTCCCAACGAACTCGTTCATCATTATTTTCTGTCCCTTTACATAAAACTCGAAATCAGAAGACAATTCATATATCACCAAGTCCCGCTGTGTTAGTCACCTTTTCTACGTACCGGTAAGTAGCTTGCTGAACAGATGTTTATTCCATTGCAATCCGGAGCTGTAGGTTCGGGCGCACTCCGCAATCCTTTTATCCCCCCCAGAATGGTACACCGACCAATAGGGATGACCATCACCAAATGAGGTTCTAATCGATGGCGCAGACAGAATCAACAGAACGTATTGTATCTAGAATTCCTTCGTTGCCAATACAATCATCAGGACAGCTCAGCAAGATTGGAGGCATTGGAGGGTTTCTTGGCATGGCCGCAGCTGGGCTTGGTTTAATATCCGGCACACCACTGCTACCAATTCCTTCAATCGGAGCACTCACTCTGAAGAATCCGATTTACTACTGGACTTCGACAGCCTTCGTTGCACTCCTAGTAATTTCACTATTCATCCAGTTCATAGGTTCTGGAGCTTTAAGAAGGCGTCTTGAATCTGGATATCCGACAGTACTCCTATTGACATTCCTGGTCGGCATTCCTCTTGTGATTCTTATACCTGTAGGGGGCGAGCTGTGGAATCTTCCAGCACAGGTTGCATCTTACGTGGTCAATCTCGCTACACTTGGGGCAATCTTTGCCATCCTATGGCAGCTTTGGTCGATTGTCTACGTAGACTCAACGAAGACGTACACTGGACTTCTTGCAGGAATCTTGAATGCATTCTGGATTCCAGTGCTGGCCATTGGAATGGGGATTCAGAACTACTCAATCGCTAACCCAGAGATTGCGCCTTTTGCCGCGATTGTGATTGCCGCTGCTTACGTGATGCTACTCATTGGACAGTTAATGGTCGTGAAATTCTGGTGGTCCCCAATAACATCCGTAAGAGAGTATGCGCGGAGCTCTGAAACTGCAAAGTTCGCGTTCGGGATTACCGGTTTGCTTACAATCATCGTTGGCACCGCTGCAATCGTCTTCGGGGCTTTCTCTCTAACTGGATCAACATCCACTGAGATCTGGCGCCCGTGGAGTACGATGGCAGATGCTACCACGTTCGTAACAGATCCAGCATTTATCTACGCGCTCTGTCTTGCAATGATATTCTGGGTCATGCTCGCACCTCGACTTGGATCTAGAGAGCTACGTGCTGCACACATAGGCGCTGATGTCATTAAGGGCGGCACCAAATGGCTCATGCTATCCGCTGCGGCACTTGGAGTGTTCACTGCATCTCAAGCAGGAACCATGCTCCTAACGGTCGCTCCGAATTATGCGCTATTCCTTGTCGTCTGTCCAGCTGCGGTATTGTTCCTCATGGGTTCGATATACGCAGGCAAGACTGATGTTATCGTTGGACTTCCACTGATGATTGCTGGCGCAAGTCTACTGGTCCATCCATATGTTTTATCGTGGCTTATTGTAATTCCGTGGGTTGCCATTCTTATTACACAAGCACTATTGATGATTGAAACAAAAATCAGAGGCCTCACATCATTCTCACAAGGATTCCTAACGGTCATTGTGAGCATTACAAGCTCCCTCATATTTGCCCTATTCATGATTGGCGGCGCCGGGAGTGGTCCAGCTGCAATATGGCCAACCCATAAATGGTTCAACATCACATTGATTCCCGGAGTCGATCCATTCGTTCAAGCAGCCACGATTCTAATGTTACCCATGGCTATGTTGCTAACAAAGAATGTAGTGATAGCTGGGTATGCTCATGGCAAGGAGATGGGTATGGTTGGGATGCTTGGTTCGTTCAGTTTAGTTTTTGCATTGACCATCCCGATGTCTTCATTAGCAGTGGGAGTAATACACATGGCAAATACAGCTGCAGCAATGCTGTGGGCGTTTTATGCCATTACCTTCATGCTTGTCCTCTCACTAGTCCTTGGTCTTGCTAGGGAAGTTGAAAATGCAGGACATGAACTGGAAGGGCAACTAATGAGAACAATAGCGATAGTGGGAGTACTGCTTGGCGCAATCACTGCAGTCATAGTGTTGGGCGTCTTCTCCGTATTTCCATCTATCTTTGATATTGCAGCAGTGCTCACTTTGCTCGTGGCGCTTGTGGTAAGTCTTGAGATACTTTTCGCTATTTCGTGGTTTATTGCTGGCTTCAGGCTGGGGATGCTGAAAGACGGCTTCAAATTCGTATCTCGCAAAGAAGCTGCCATGAAAGCTTAGCTATATGAAAAGGAATTCCTGAAAGGCTGGAAACGACGTTGAATCAACCGGAACACGGAGTTGTACTTCGCCCGGATGACGCCAACGTCGCCTTTCTGCTCGTGCATGGCTTCTGCGCTGCACCTGATGAAATTGCCAGTCTTGGGCAGTTCTTAGCAGAGAAAGGCATATCCTCCTATGCAGTAAGGATTGCAGGACACGAAACCAGTCCAGAAGATTTGTCGAAGAAGTCCCGACATGATTGGTTAAGAGCGGCATCCGATGGACTTGATGTAGTAAAGTCTTGGAATCCGAAGCATCTGTTCCTTGCAGGGTTCTCTATGGGTGGAGCATTGACTCTGCAGCTTGCTGCGAAAGAAGTTGACATTGACGGTATTGTTCTGATCTCACCAGCTGTTCGCATCTACTCAACAGCTGCAAAACTTGTTCCAATTCTGAAGTTGTTCATGAAGTTCAAATCGGTTGACCTAGAGAAGATACAGAAAACCCATGGCTATGACTTGCAAAGAACCAAGTATGCTAAAGAGCCGCTAAGTGCGTATTCAGAGTTTCTCAAGATGACAAAGGATGTGCGAAACGTTATGCATAAGGTAACGATGCCAGCTCTCATTATGCAAGGGACGGATGACAAGACCATCTCCCCCAAGAATGCACGCATTGTGTACGATAGCATATCCTCAGATATCAAGGAGATACACATGATCGAGGGGGCAGAACATGTCATACCCTGCCATCCCACCAGAAGCATTGCCTATGCACACATCCCTCCGTTCCTAGAGAGAGTTATTGCGTCTGTTCAAGATTGAGTTATGCCGCCTAGCTCTGGAGAAAGGTTTCGACGATCTTGACGCAAACATCCGGCAGATCCGTTATCAGACCGTCCACTCCAATGGATAGTAACTTCCTCATGGAGCTAGCATCATTCATAGTATAGGGGAATACTTCGAGGTGCGCTTCATGAGCGCTCATTACAAGCTCTGGGGTGAGCGTTTCGAAAGGCGGGTTGATGGCGTTTGCTCCAAGTTCAAGAGTATAACGTACAGCATCATCTCTGGATTCGGACAATAGGATTGCAGTCATTGCGGAAGGATTGAGATTCTTGACTACTCGGACCGTGTTGTGCATGAACGAGGAGAACATGACTGAGTCAAGCATCTCACGTTCACTAACTAGCTCTAAAATCCGTTTCTCAACGTTCAGAGCTTTAATCTCGATGTTCACTCCAATCCGTCCTCTTGCAAAATCGAGCACCTCGCTCAGCAGTGGCACTCTTTCACCCTGCCCCGCATCTAATTCCCTAATCTCACGATATGTAAGCTCTCCAACGTAACCTTCACCATTTGTTGTCCTAGGCAACTCGAAATCGTGAATGCACACAAGACGACCGTCTGAGGTTTCCTGCACATCAAGTTCAAACATGTCAGCGCTCATTTCCCAAGCAGT
>JABCTJ010000207.1 GCA_018238375.1 Candidatus Thorarchaeota archaeon | reverse complement strand
TATAGGCTTTTAGCGTTTGCTACCTCTATTGTTTTCTTGGGCTCTAGTTCCCGAACAAGTTCGTTCAAGCGACAGTTGAAAGCACGATGATGTGAATACGCACATGAAACATAAATAGTCGGATTCGATTTATCTCCTGCAAGCTGTTGTCGGCTGCTATTCCCTTGGAAACGCTGCTGTGAGGTCAACCATCTTGGAAACTGTTGTAAGCGAGAACTTGGAACGATTTAGAAGGGTCGCGAAGTACAACAGAGTAGCCCTCCCTGAAGCAGGCATTGTAACTCCCAGAGAAGAGATTGCGTTTCTCCAAGCTGCTCTGAATGGTCGGGTCTATGCCAGAGCCGAGAAGTGGATGCTTCCAAACTGGGCAACCCTCGCTCTTAGAAAAGCAGATCCAGAGGGGGTTGAGGAGTCAGGATTGCCCAATGATGGCTATCACAACTGGGGTTTGATCGGTTCACCCGGGGCCAAGAGCTTTGGCATGACGGATACCCATGGACTAGTCACGGCCATTTCAGAATGTGGATCACTTGATTTCTGGCCGCAAGGCGGAGAAGGAGTAGCATTCCCTGCGTTGGCCGAGCATGATGGCCCACGGCTCAATTTGCTATCCTCACAGGACCAGCTGTACGAATGGGAGATGACGACAGGGTCAGTAACCTTCTCTCGAATGGTCTATCATGTTAGTGAAGGTGACGACGAAGCGGTATTCAACGAAATTCTACTAACTAATCGCGCACTAGAAGAGATCAGGTTCACGTTTTACGTTGCTCTTCGCCCTATGTCTGCTCGCGGCGTGGAACCAATCGAGAAGATTGAGTATGATGAAGCCAAGAACACGTTATACTCGAATGGGCTTGTCGCCCTTATGGCAAACCGGTCGCCTTCAGCGGTGGTGATGTCTACTGCAGACAATCCCGGCTTGATTGAAACTGCAATGAGTACGACCGACCGGTGTGACCGGGACTACAGCGCTACCAAGGGATTGGCCTCAGCTGTCTTGCGCTATGATATCAAGTTGCGACCTGCTGGAAGCGAGCGCATATTCTTCATCTCTCCTCTGAGTGCTGTGAAACAAGGCGCACGAGATCTCTCCTTCACTACACATGAGGAAATGCGCGATATCAGCATCGAGCGGTGGTTCAAATTCTCAGGAAAACGCTCTGCTGGAACTTATCCAGAGAAAAACTTCGACGATATTCTATCGCAAGCCAAGGCATCATTAGCTATGCAGGCACACACAACGCTTCTCTCCCAGGAACCAACTACGGATTGGAGGGCTCGAGCAAGGATAATTCTTGCTTTGCAAAGATCTGGTTGTCATGATCTGGCAACTGAGTTGTGCTTGAAGGTTTCACAGGAGTTTGACATCAAGGAAGAATCCGCGGACATCTCAACATTGGGCCCACTGATATGGGGCATACTCCAACCCATTGAAAATAGCAGCACGAATGGCTATCTAAAGAAAATCAGCCCTTACGTTGAGAATGCGGTCGGGATGCTGCTAGAAACCATGAACTCTGAAGTTGAGGATAATAGGGCACCCCCTCCTGAACCAGTGGTGGAAGAGAGTATCGATGCACTCTCAGCAGAAACTGAAGAGTCCGATGATTCTCCCTCGGAAGTTGAGGGCTCCGACACTGTGCCAGCAGACGAAGCGCCACCCGAAGTAAAGGCGCCTGTGGTAGAGCCACTTCCCCTTCCCGAGCCATGGACCTTATCGGAACTGAATCAGGCCATTTGGAATCTTGCAGCAATCCAGAAAACTTCTACTACGTTCAAGTCAACATGGAACGAAAAAACGCTAGCCAAGCTCGACCAGACCATCACAGACTACTCTGAGCTCATTGATACAAAATTGAGTGAGATGCCCTCTTTTTCAGAACCGGAACTGACGGATGCCTACTCCTTGAACCTTCTGGAGCTACTGAGTGCAGTCAGTCAGCTAAGACTGCACAACTTGGATGAGAAAATCCTGAAAGAAGTCGTCAAGATTGTTTCTGGTAAGGTGACATCAAAAGGATTAGTTCGACTGAATGGGCCTCCTGCCCGCTTCTCGAGCTATCTCTCACTCTGGCTTGCCCACTACTACACGCGCAAGAAGATGCGCGATGACGCAGAAAAGCTGCTGAGGAAAAGCCTTGAGTTCCTGTCAGACTTCAATGTACTTCCGGAATGGGTCAATCCCCGGACTGGAGGCGGGAGTAGCGGCAACGGTTGCAGCATTCATGCGGCGGCTAATCTTCTCATCTTGTTGCGGGACATGATGCTCTACACGGAGGGCAATAATCTCATTGTATTTCCGGGGATACCAGAAGAGTGGTACACATCCAAGTATCCATTGATAGTCAGTCACATCCCTACAGGCATAGGTTCAGTGGACTTGGAGATTGGTGCATCGAAAAACCATCATCAGATCGAAGTAAGGCTGGAGTCGCTGCCTGAAGAG
>JABCTJ010000203.1 GCA_018238375.1 Candidatus Thorarchaeota archaeon | reverse complement strand
CATTATGACTAGAGTTTGTATTGTATACTCCACCAAACGGAAAAAAGCTACAGTCCAAGTTGCGGAGTGGCTCAAAGCAGCCTTCGAATCAAATGGATTGGAAGTTGAAGTCGGTAAACCAGAAGAGGTCAACACGCAAGATTGCGACCTTTTCGTTTTGGGAACATCAGTATATGGCGGTGAAGTGCAGAAACCAATCCTAGAGTTTGTTAATCAGAATCAGGATTTGTTGAGAGAGAAGCCGGTTGCCACCTTCATCGTGTGCAAGGAGGTAAAAACTCCCGAGTGTCACATGAATTTGGTCATCGAGAAACTGCCAAAGGAACCGATGACATGGATCAACTTCGAGGGTTACGTAATGCGGAAGGGTAATTTTAGAAAACAACAAAGCAAAGCAGACACGTGGGTCAAGGAGATCATCAGCCGGTTATCATAGTACCTGCATTCTTGAGCAGCAATTGACTTGCGCAGAAAGGCGCACCAGCGGCTCCTAAGTTGTAACGCCAACTTTAAGTCCATAGACAATTCCCCGTGACGTGAAACTGGCATGACGACCATAAGAGAGAAGATTGTTCATCTAGTCACAGTTGATGATTTGAGTTCAGTTCAGATGATGAGCAGTGAGTTAGGAATCCCTGAAGAAGAAGTCAGGACCATCCTGACAGAGCTCACCGAAAAAGGAACAGTAAATGGGCAGCTCACAGAGGATGGAAAGAGGTACTTTAGACACGACGCAAAGATGTCCGAAGCTCCTGTGATTGAAAGAAAACAAAGCGTTCCTGATTTCATGAAATTCGACCCAAGACCCGGGAAAATTGCCGCTATCTTTGGTCTGGCTCTGGCGACAATAGGAGCTTATGGATTGGTGAATGCAGGTGATAGTATACAGATGGAGAATTTCAGCGCAGTATTGACGCTGATTGGAGTGGTAGTCACCATAGCTGGTAGCTTCTACTTGACCCTGAGAAAGACGCCATCCTAGCCCATTATCTTCAGGCGTCTTGGATTCTCTGACGCCAGCACATGTTTGTATGGCACTCCTTAAGTAGGCGATACTGTTTCGGCGCTCTTGAGCGGAGCATCCTTGCAGGTACTGTTTACTGAAGCGCTAATACTGATTGTCTTTGCAATCGGTGTCGGCACTCTCTCTTCAATGGTAGGAATCGGGGGAGGCATCATCAATACACCTCTACTCATCATTGCTTTCGGATTGTTAGCGATTAGCGCACCAGTAGCTGCATTGATAGCTGCGTTTTTCGTAGCGGTGGCCAGCACAGTAGCATACTGGCGGCAGAAGCCAAGACCGATTGCATTGAAGGTTGGATTATTCCTTGCTATCACAACAATACCGGGCTCACTGATTGGTGTGGCCCTTAGGACACTCATAACAGATGATTACATTCTAAGGCTAATCTTTGGCATCACGTTGTTCCCAGTAGCTTTGAAGATGCTACTTGCCAAGAAGAGAAGGAATGAAGACATCGTCAGTAAAATAGCTGCATTCGACTTCTCCCAACTGAGCCGGGGTAGACTGGCGATTACGCTTCTCGGCGGATTCGTGGGTGGTGTGGCAGCTGGACTCCTTGGGATTGGCGGAGGAGCCATTGTGGTACCTGTGCTATGCATTCTATTGGGTTTGCCCATGCATATTGCGGTTGCAACGTCGATGTTCACTATGATGTTCACAGCGACAGCAGGAACAGGAATGAACTATCTGACTCTGGGACCAGAACAATTCTACCCACTCTTGCTTTACGGTCTCTCACTTGGAGCGGGGATGGTGATCGGAGGACAGATAGGTCCGAGGATTGCACGTAAAATCAATGCTGTTCAGCTGAAGCAGGTCTTTGGCTTGATTCTTGTTTTTCCCCTTGTGAAGATGATGCAGCTCGGACAATTCTGGCTGGATCCAATGGGTGAAAGCTTTCTAATAGCAACCCTTGGAGACCTAATCATCTGGCTCGCGATTGTACTTCCAATAGGTCTTCTGAAACTGTTTCAGATTCGAAGGCAGATCCCGGGCACGACGGAAAATGATACAACCCCCTAAATCAGATGCCACTGACAGATCACATTCCAACCTCAAGAAGGACTGTGCCCTCTATTTCTGAGAGAGGCGTATCAGTAACGTCATTCATTTTCATATCCAATACATACCAAGCTGAGCTGGGTTTCACATTCTCAAATGGCCAATCATCGAGCAGAACTACTCTAAAGCTCGAAGTACATAGCCCAAAAATCAAGTACTCAATGTTGAATTCCATCGATTTCACAACGCGCCTGCAAATGTTTGAGTCAATCATCTGAGGCTGACTCCTCCACGGTTTCCGAGCAATGAAGGAAGTGTCAGCCTGAAGACTGAAGGCCCCAAATACCATGAAAACAATCAGGAGAACAAGTCCAACTGGAACCGCAATGTTTGGATCAACGTTGATGTATCCATGGCCGCCCATCCACGCAACAGCAAAGGCGCCTAACAATGAAGCCAAACCCAAAACACAGAATATAGCAGCCTGTTTTTTGGCCTGACCACGCTTCCCCATACCACAATTATTGCGTGAAGGCAATTGAATGATTCGATAATTGTAGGTATGCTATCGTTTTCTTCGGTCCTGGCATATCAAAGCACTGAAGATGACGATTACAGTAATAGAAGCGCCGGTTACAATGGCTCCTATGGTTCCAAGGATGTCAAAGCCCGTTCCGGGTGGCAATGCGCCCGAATAGTTAGACACAGTAACCCTCACCGAGTCACTTGTGGTTTGGCCAAACGTGTTAGTAGCAGCAAGATCAAACCTGTATATCCCTGGACTCAGCCCATCTACACAGACCCGAACTGTTTCACCAGTAGTATTCCAGTAGCCAGATTTTATCAAATCGTCGTCCATAGTAACTGTATATGTGTGTGGATTCGTTCCATTGAGAGTCCACACGATCCAATTCCCTGTGTCACCTTCCACATATATGAGATTTAGAGGATGGCTGATGATAGGCTGGAGCACTTCTATACCCGAAGAAATGTAAAATTCGGAAGATTCAATTTCATCACTCAGACCCATCCAGTAGAAACCTGTGTTTGCAGCGTCTGGGTTCACATTCGGGTCATTGTCAAAGACTCTAACCTTGATTTTATAGTTTCGCGCCAGGAAGCCTGTGGCGTTCCAGGAATAGTATGAACTGGTGAGCCTTGAAGCCAGCAGCTGATAAGTGATACCACTATCCACTGAAATCAACACATCGAAGAAATGCTCATCATCCCCATTGCGATCACTGTAGGTCCAGAAAATATCTGCAACAGAACCGTTTGGTGCAATACTGATGGTGTGTAGCCGCGGCGCAAAGAAATTGCAGAATGTGAGATAGGGATAGCTCACCTCAAGATCAAGATTCATTCCAGTAGCCGCAGATATCTGCACTCGGAGGGTGATGTTCTCATGGAACCAATACGTGTCAAAGGTGCCCTCAGGCCCGGTTGTTGGGACGTCAAGGTCGACACGGGAGTCGATTGTTAGCGTCCAAGTTCCAGGCTGTCGGTCGTAGTCAAAGCATCCAACGGCGATTGCACCGCTGCGGTCAGCTGTGAATGAACCGACCTCTGGACGTGCTTCAGTGACCATATACATCAAAACGAGGTTGTTGTCGTAGGTCCAAGTTGTGTTGTCTACGTCGTTCCACCATACCATGACGTCACAATCACTGTTGGTGAAGTCAACTTCTAATTCGATAAAATCACCAGCTCTGATTCCATCGACAACCATCCAGGCAAACTGATCAAGCCGGATCGTGCCGATGAACGGGTCATAAATAGCATCGGGAATGACTAAAGGCGCACTCTGATGGAAGTAAATCCCTGTAAAGAACGACATTGTAATGCCAGTGACCTCGAATTCCGGCATGTTCAGTAAGTTGATGTCAGGAAAGCTTGCATTGAGAACCACATGGTCACCTATCGCCGTGTCTTCTATGATTGTCGAACCGTGCGCCATAACAACAGGAGTTGCCAAATCGTTGGCAGTGTAGCTCAAGATGACATCGGATAAAGATGGCTGCGAATACCACATGAAAATCATGGTGTAGTTTACCGGAAGCGGACCAGAACCATTGAGGGCAATTGGATGAACGAGCACATAGTAGGTGCCTCTACCATTGATTTCAGCGATAACTGCGG
>JABCTJ010000183.1 GCA_018238375.1 Candidatus Thorarchaeota archaeon | reverse complement strand
TCTTCGTAGGATGGACGTTTGCATCCACGCGAGTGATGTCCACATCTATGTCTATTGCGCAGATTGGAAAGCGTCCCTTCATCAGCAAGGTAGAGTAGGCTGCTTCCACTGCGTTGCTGAGTTTGCTCTCCTCGATTGGTCTTCTACGAACTGAGAAGTACTCACGAGCGCGGTTTCCTCTAAACATCGGCGGCCTAGCTATGAACCCCGAAACCGTAACTCCCTGATCAGTCAGTGCGACATCAACTAATCTTTCAGCAATATCTGGTCCCCACAGCGAAAGCACTCGGGCTTCTGCAATCTGGCCAGGAGGGCAATCTATGATGACTTTGTTGTCCTTAGTGAGTCGGAAACCCACATCGTTTCTAATGATTGCGTGCTTCATTGTGATTTCAAGAACTCGTTGACTCTCAACCTTTGGAGTGGAGAGATGCTTTCTTCGAGCTGGAATTCTCTCGAATAGACCGGTAACTTCCACAGTTGTGCCTTGCGGCCTGGAGGCATCCGTCTGTGCCGGGATTTCACCAGCTCTCGACACGAGCCGGGTCCCGATTTTCTCATCCTCATGACGCGTTGTGATGGCAAGGTCAGCCACAGCCGCAATGCTTGCTAGGGCTTCTCCTCTGAATCCATAGGTCAGGATTGCGTCAATGTCCTTTCGTTGACTAATTTTACTGGTGGAGTGTCTCAGCGTGCAAATCGGACAATCCTCCTTGAGGATTCCTGAGCCGTTGTCAGAAATGATAATCGACTCCATGCCTCCTTCGGAGACCCGGATGTCGATGTATGTAGCGTTGGCATCTAGTGCGTTCTCAATGAGTTCCTTAACAATAGATGTGGGATTTTCGATAACCTCGCCAGCTGAGATAAGAGAAACGAGATCGTCAGCTAGAATCTGGATTCTGCCCAATGAATCACCTCAGGACCCCACAGCTGAGTACTCGACTTGACCGCCCACGATTGTCCACTCAATCTTGATATCACGAATGGAATTAGGCGACGCCTCTAGTATGTTGTCTGAGAGTACGACAAAGTCTGCTCTTTTGCCCTCTGTGAGGCTGCCAATGTTGTTCTCCATGAAGGAAGCATAGGCACTTTCCATGGTGTAGCATCTAATCGCTTCTTCGACCGTAATTTTGCCTTGAGGACTCGGATGATTGACTGCACACCAGATTCCATAGAGCGGTCCATACGGCATGCCATCGGAACCAAAACAGATTCTTGCGCCGTTGTCCAAGACTGTTCTGAATAGGTTCATCTTTTCGGTACGTTCTTTGCCAAGCCGCTCGTAGTACAACCCGCCTTTCATCTGCCACTGGCCAACGAAGTTGGGTTGCATCGACAATATGAGACCAAGAGCTGCAGCTCTTCTAATTTGGTCTGGAGTGATCATCTCGGCGTGCTCAATTCTGTGCCTTTGTCTTCGTATTGTTGCTATATCCTCAAGGGCTTCGAAAGCGGCAAGCACAAGCTCGATGGCTTCATCACCGATTGCATGATTGACAGTCTGAATATCATTCTCAACAGCCTTTCTTGCTAGACTGGAGAACTCATGCTGGGACATTAGCAACATCCCTTTGTTGTACTTGCTGTCAACATAGGACTCCGATACCGCGGCTGTACTAGCGCCAATTGAGCCGTCGATGAATGATTTCACCCCGCCGATTCTAACCAAGGGGCTTCCCATTCCGGAAGTCAGGCCAAGGCCTATCATGTGATCAATTTGCTCAGAAGGTACATTGATGACCATTCGTACAGTGAGTGCATTGAGTCGTTCAGCTTCCCTGATATGGCGAGCATGCCCTGCCCATATATTGTCAACTGCTGCTGTAATTCCAAGTTTGTTAGCCATCTTGTTGCCAGCGATAATGCCTTGATGTATCTCTTGAGGTGAAGGTTGGAAGCAATCATAGAGCTCTTCAATGTCCTTCAGAACACCCGTAGGAGTTCCATTCTTATCTTTCTCGACACCCGCTTGACCGGAATCGACATCGAGTTCCTGAAGGCCCCGGCTATTCACGGAAACAAGATGACCATCAACTCTGAACACACCTATCTTATGCTCAGTACTTACCTCATCCAGATCCTTCCCAGTGACGTATCGTTTGACTTTCCAGTTGCTCTCATCCCATGAAAAGCCAAGAACCCATTGGTCCTTGGAGTACCTGCTGAGAGCCTTTTTCAGTTCCTTCTGGACCCCCTTGATAGAGTGCACCTTGTTGAGTTGAACGTGCATCGATTTGATACCTGAAACTGTGAGATGGGTGTGGGCGTCTACGAATCCCGGAACCACGGTCTTCCCGTCTAGGTCAATCACTCTCTTGGCGGAGGGGATCAGATCCATGGCATATTCATCGTTACCAACAGCCAGAATCTTGTAGCTCTTGACAGCAATTGCAGTCACCAATGGTTTCTGTGGATCCATTGTGATAATGTTTCCATTGAATACGACCAAATCCGCCTCAAGTTTCATCGAACAGCACGTCCAATCATATGAGTATTAGTAATTCGCATATGTCATTTGTCGTAGTAGATACTTCGAATTAGGCAGTTTTCACTTGTCCTTGACCTTTTCCCAGTCTGCCAGGAATCGCTCAATGCCAGCATCTGTCAGGGGATGATTGACCATCTTATCAAGCACTGCGGGTGGGATTGTTGCAATGTCTGCACCCACTAGTGCAGCCTCATAGACATGTATCGGATGTCTGATACTGGCAACTATGATCTCAGTATCATAATCGTAGATTGCATATATCTGAGCTATATCTACAACAACTTGCATTCCTACATGACCGATATCATCAAGACGCCCAATGAATGGCGAAATGAATGAGGCTCCAGCCTTAGCTGCAAGAAGTGCTTGGTTTGGACTAAAGCACAATGTCACGTTCGTTTGGATGCCTTCATCAGCGCAAATCTTGACTGCCTTGAGACCTTCCCAAGTCATTGGTATCTTGATTGCAGCATTGTCAATCCAGCCATTGAGTTCGCGCGCTTCCTTGACCATTCCTTCAGCGTCTTCGCTGACCACCTCAAGGCTGATTGGTCCTTTCACAAAGGACGCTATCTCGTCCACTATCTTACGAAAATTGCGACCTTCTTTGGCGACAAGAGATGGGTTAGTTGTAACACCATCAACCATTCCTCTCTCATGTGCCTTGCGAATTGCTTCTACATTAGCAGTATCAATGAAGAATTTCATCGAGTTCAACTCACACCTCAGTGTTGGGTTCGAGAAGTCGATTGGTCTTATATTATGTTGCCTATCTTGCCTGAGTAGAACAGATGAAGCACTGAATTACTTGAGGGCGGCTTTCAGGGCTCGGACCTCTCCCTCAATATCATCGGCTCGAAACACTGCTGACCCCGCAATGAAGAAGTCAGCGCCAGCTTTGTACAGCTCTTTGATATTCTTGCGATTGACCCCTCCATCTACTGCAATTCGGACACTTGGCTTTAGCTCCTCAAGCATCTTCCTTAGAGATGAAATCTTTTTCACGGTTGAGGCGATAAACTCCTGCCCACCGAAACCAGGACAGACACTCATTAGGAGTACAGAGTCAATAAGATCTATCAACGGTTCGACTTCCATAACTGGTGTTCCCGGATTGAGCGTGATTCCTGCTCTTGCTCCAAGGTCGGTTATTAGCTGAACCGTCCGGTATACATCGTAGGACGCTTCGATATGGGGATAGATGAGGTCAACGCCTGCATCCACGAACTTGGGGATGTACTCTCTGGGTCTTGTTATCATGAGGTGCGCATCGAGTGGAATATCCGTAATGCCCTTCATGGTTTTCGCGATCCAAGGTCCGAACGAAATGTTTGGAACGAAGTGTGAATCCATGATGTCAAGATGAAAATAATCAGCTCCGCCTTTCTCAGCGGCTTTGACGTCATCTTCCAAATGTGCAAAGTTCGCTGATAGAATTGAAGGAGCAATCATTGGTTTCATTAATGTTTCACTCACTGGGGATGCTGTTTGCCTGCTGTCGCATATTTATCCTTCGACGAGTACCCTGATAGTCATTTCTCTCTTTGCTTGATCTTATCCTGCATCTCTTTTAGCTCGTTGAGTGCATCGAGGGGTGTGATTCTTTCCAGTTCCATGTGTATTATCTGATCAACAATAGGGTCGTCGATTGTAAGGGCTTCAAGAGACGTCTGCAGGGTCTCTACGGGTTCATCAGATACATCCCCGAGGTCAACGATGTTCTCCTTCTCGAGCCTAATTAGCAGCTGCTTAGCTCTCTTGACAACTGCATCAGGCACCCCTGCTAGGGCTGCAACATGCACGCCGTAGGACTTGTCAGTTCCTCCTGGAACAACCTTATGCAGAAAGATAATCGTGTCTCCAGATTCCTTGGCTAGGGTGTGGACGTTCTTGACACCATGGTATATGCTAGCCATCGATGTAAGGTGATGGAAGTGTGTAGCGAACAATGTTCGGGTTCTCATCAGAACAATCTGTTCGGCTACGGCCCAAGCTAGCGCCATGCCATCGAAAGTCGACGTTCCTCTACCTATCTCGTCCAGTATGACTAGGCTTCGGTCTGTGGCACTGTTGAGAATATTCGCGGTTTCAATCATCTCCACCATGAAAGTGCTCTGTCTGGCTGTTAAGTCATCGAAGGCGCCGACCCTGGTGAATATTCTGTCAACTAGTCCCACCTCAGCTTCCTTAGCAGGGACAAAGGAGCCCATCTGAGCCATCAGTACGATCTGTGCTGCCTGACGCATGAAGGTGCTCTTTCCTGCCATATTCGGACCCGTCACAATAAGCAGAGTTGTGCCACCGTCACCGATTTCCAGGTTGTTTGGTACAAACTCATTCCGTCCAAGGATGACCTCCAAAACTGGATGTCTGCCGTCAACTATCTTAATCAACGTTCCATCGGTGACCACGGGTCTTGTGTATCCTCGTGTAACCGCTACATCCGCCAAGGATACCAGAACATCTGCTGTTGCTACGGCTACGGAGTTCCTTCGGAGTGTGTCTAAGGCGTCTTGCACCTTCTCTCGCAGTTCCTCATAGATTTCGTACTCGAGTCGGTTTGTCTTCTCCTCTCCCGCAAGAACTGTGGTTTCTTTCTGTTTCAGGTCCGGAGTTATGAAGCGCTCCGCATTGGTCAGTGTCTGCTTTCTCGTATACTCCTCAGGAACCTTGCCAATGTTCGGTTTCGTGACCTCTATATAATAGCCAAAGACTTTGTTAAATCCAACCTTAAGTGTCTTGATACCTGTTTTGCGTCGTTCTCTAACCTGAAGGGACGCAATCCATTTCTTGTCCTCGGCGATAGAATTGTTGAGCTTGTCAAGTTCCTTGCTGTAACCCTCCCGAATCATTCCACCCTGTTTCACTGATACAGGCGGTTCATCCACGATTGCCTTGTCAAGGGTCTCCTGCAATTCTGTCAGGAGGTCGATGGCCTTTCCGGCAGCCACAAGCATCTCAGCTCCGCAGGCGCTCAATGCATCCTTAATCTGTGGAATCCTCCCCAACGCAATCCGTAAAGCAACGAGGTCTCTAGCCCCAGCAACCCCAAATACAATCCTGCTCGTGATTCTCTCGAGGTCTCTCAAGTTCCTCAAGCTATCAGCTAGGCTTCGCCGGTTCAGTGCAGCACGCGCTAGTTCTTCCACTGCATCCAGTCTTCTCTCTATCGCAGCACGTTCTCTTAGTGGTTGAAGCATCCATTGCTTGAGTCTTCTTTTTCCCATTGGCGTTAATGTCTTGGATAGCACTGAGAGGAGTGTGCCCCTCGTGCTTCCGTCACGCGCATTCCTCACAAGTTCGAGGTTCCTCTGGGTCGTGCTATCCACAACCATATGGGCGTCCACGGTGTATGCTCTCATGCCCGTGATAGTTACTGTATTGGTCCTATGCACGTCCTGAAGATATGCCATCACTGCCCCCGCGGCACCCAATGCCACCTTCTTCTTGCCCATGCCATAGCCATCCAATGTGGAAACTCGAAACTGCTCTGTCAATCGACGTTCAGCAGACCTTGCAGAGAAGTCTACGTCGCTTCTGAAGGTGAGATGCCTTCCAGTTTCCTCAAGCTTGGTCCTGACGCTCTCGTTCTTCGAGGTTGAATCCGGCAGAAGGATCTCAGTGGGACTAAGCCGCCCCAGTTCATTCATTGTCCTCTCACTTGTATAGTTTCCCTCGAACTCAGTAGCCATGAACTCCCCGGTTGAAACATCGACCGCTGCCATGCCTATTCTATCCCCATGTTCAATCAAGGCAACGAGGTAATTATTCGCTGAATCTTCGAGCATCGAGGATTCGAGCACTGTTCCAGGTGTGACAACGCGGACCACATCTCTTTTGACAAGTCCCTTTGCTTGCGATGCATCTTCCACCTGATCAGCAATAGCAACGGTGTAGCCTGCCAACAATAGCTTCGCGATATAACCGTCAACCGCATGGTGTGGCACCCCACACATCGGCCATTTGTCAACTCCTTCCCCTCGTGCAGTGAGTATGATGTCCAGTACAGGGCTCGCAGTCTTAGCGTCCTCATTGAACATCTCATAGAAGTCACCAAGTCTGAACATCATGATACAGTCTGGATACTGTTTCTTCAACTGAAGGTACTGCCGCTGCATCGGAGTTGGTTTCTTCACGGCTTCTCCCGCTCTGCACGTCGCGCTCAAGGCAATCTCAATGACGCACACAGTCTAGCATTACTACCCACAAATAGATTTCCTAAGAGCGAACGTCAGCAATCATTTAATACCAGCTACAGAACCTGCGCTCTTACCATGCAGGACTCCACGCCACCTCGCTATGATAGAATATTTCTTGCCAAAGTCATATCCGGACTTGGCTCACCGATGATTCTGGCCTTCCCCACATTCATCGTTCTACTGGTTGCCACAAACCCTCCTTCTTTGCTTCTGCTACTACTAGTAGCATTCCTCTTTGGTTCTGCTTTCCCCATGTTGGTAATTTACCTCATGTACAAGATGGGCAAGGTCGGAGACCTGGATGTTACAGATCGGAGCGAACGCAAGGCTCCATTTGTAGTTAGTATTCTTGTGTACGCTGTGGGCACAATCATCATGTTTGCCCTGAATGCACCTCTAATTGTTAGTGCATTGATGTTCTGTTACACAACGAACACGCTTGTTACATTTCTCATTAGCCTTCATTGGAAGATTAGCGTACACGCTGTGGGCGTAGCAGGGCCATTCACATGTTTAGTATACTTCTCTGGTTGGCTGTACAGTCCGCTGCTACTGCTCATCATACCTATTGGCTGGTCAAGAGTAGAACTGAAAGCACACACTTTGGCACAGGTAGTTGTAGGATTCTTGCTATCCATTGCAATGACTTGGGCACAACTTATCTTACTGTTTCAATTCTTCCTGTAAATGCCCCATTTGTTTCAAGTGGCAATGTGGCTAGCGTGAGTGTATCAACGCGTTGGCCAAAGCTTGGGCGGCACGCTCAGGAACTGAAAATACCGAAATTCCCGCATTCTCTAGGAGCTCCTTTCCTGGTGGCGGTTTGCATTCAGGTGCATTGAGAATCGCGACGACGGGCTTCTGTGTTTGTTTCTTGGTTTCAACTATGATGTCTATCGGCATACCTCCACCAATGTCATCAAGGTAGTTGGGCGAGAAAACAATCATGGCTGCATCATACTGTTCTTCATTCATGACCAGACGGAATGCTTCCCCGAAGATGTGTGGTTGTGACCATCCCTGTGCCAGTAGATCAACCGGGTTTGAAACCTGTATTTCAATTGGCATTGCTAGCAATTCCTGCACAATCTTGACGGTATTGCCTGAAGGTGGAGGGAGTTGGATTCCCTGTTCCTCAAGAACTTGCGTTGCGATTAAAGCAGGGCCTAGGGTATGAGTGACAATGGCAACCCTGTTCCCTTTGGGACGGGAGCCGTGTAGTGAGATCACCTTGGCAGTGTCAATCATCTCGGTGACATTTTCCACCTCGATTCCACCCGCCTGTTTAACAGCGGCA
>JABCTJ010000190.1 GCA_018238375.1 Candidatus Thorarchaeota archaeon | reverse complement strand
GAAGTGTACTGTGCAGGGGCTCTCTTCCGAGAACCTCGATGATTGGGTTAGGGTTTACAATCAAGGTCATCAGAGGTACAAGGGATTTGTGCCATTCACTGAAGGTGATTTGACACATATGCTTCGCAACAAGATAATAGACGGCACATCGATGTACTTGGCACTAGAGGGAGTAAGGCCCGCCGCAACAGGGTGTTTCTGTTTTCCATCTCGGTCAGACACAGCAATTCTTACGGACTTCAGTGTTGTCCCAGGAATGAATCTTGCTGCAAATGCACTAATCGAGCATTGTTTGAAGCTTTCCAGGGAGAAGTACGCCCGTGCGCTTGTGAATTGGGTCCCTGAGGTAGCAGTTGCAGCTTCGGATGCCTTAGGTGGCTTCACGTTCGAGCCTTATCAAGTTCATCTCATTATGAGAAGTGCTCTGTTACTGAAGCCGGAGCATACACCAGTGACTAGTATCACTATCAAAGAAATGACTTCTTCTGAGAAGAATCTTGCAATCCCTGAGTTGCCTCAGCTTCTTCGCGAATGTCTTGACCTTCGAGAGGTCCGTGATATCGAGGCAAAGCGTTGGCTACCACGAGTTACGGCGGTTGATGATGCCACCCCCAATCTTACGCTTATTGGTTTTGTATCGAAGTCGAACAGGCGTGAAGCATGGATACAGCTCATGGATTCGGAAGGTTCTGGTTTTCCTGATATTCCTCCGTCGGAGAGCCTAATCCAGGAAGTGCTTGCTGTCCTGTTCAAGAAAGGAGTTCGCGACGTCAAGACGGAGATTCGATCGGAATTTCGCGTGAAGTCGCCCTTCATATCAGCGGACTTTGAGGTCATAGAAACGGTTTACGAACTGATTCTTCCTCTCTCTCATGTGTAACATACCGTTTCGCGCCTTTGAATTTACGCGAAGAAATACTGGGCAAGATTATAATACTAGGGTTATACGTCGTCGAAGTTGTCTTTTGCCGGGAGGACAAGACACCCGAGTCGTAAGAACACATTCGACGATCGGATTGGTAACAGGAAACCCCTTTCGTGGGCGCCCGAGTTGGGCGCTCACCCCCTATTCTTCTTCTATATCGCCCCAGCGATGACAACGAATCCAATGGTCGGTTTCGACTTCACGGTACTCAGGCATTTCTTCCTTGCAGATGTCGATGGCAAACTTGCACCTTGGATGAAAGGGACAGCCCTCCGGGAGGTTGGTTGGATCGGGGGGGTCTCCAGGAATCCCTCGTAGAGTAGGACGTTTGCCCCCAGCAGCCATTCTCATCATGGCAATTGTGGGGAAACTTGACATGAGCCCCATAGTGTATGGATGACCTGGTTTGTGGAACATCTGGACCGCAAGACCTAGCTCCATGAACTTCCCTGCGTACATCACGGCCACTCTGTCAGACAGTTCTGCGACAACCCCTGCATCATGACTTATCAGAAACAACGAAACATCAAACTCGTCACGAACCATTCGGAGCACATCTAGAATCTGTCGCTGGACTGTCGCGTCAAGAGCGGATGTTGGTTCATCTGCTATGACGAGACATGGCCCGGCTATGAGAGACATTGCAATAAGTATACGCTGCGCTTCTCCTCCGCTGAAACAGCTTGGGTCCATTACAAAACGAGTATCAGAGTCAGCAAGCTTCACCAAATCAAGGAACTCGAGGACCTTCCTCTTCAACTGTATGAGTTTGAAATTGCTTTCATGGACCTCCACAGGTTCTCCAGTCTGCATTCCGACGCTGAATTGAGGGTTCAGTGCATGAGCAAGTCCTTGGGGTATCATCGACATCTGGGAACCTCGAATCTTCGTGAACTCCTCTTCAGGCAGCCCCGTCAGTTCAATGCCCTTGAAGTATACATGTCCACGAACCCCCGGTCGATCTTCCTCCTCATGGACTGTTTTGTTGAACTGTTTGCGCAGTCCGGGAATGTTTGAGCTCCCTGCCGTATACCGTGCTATTCTCTCGAAAATGCCCATTATTGCTAAAGCCATGCTGCTCTTGCCGCAGCCTGATTCCCCAAGCAATCCGACACACTCTCCCTTTCTAATCTCAAAGGATACATCATCCACTGCTCTGACGAGTCCTTTCTTCGAGGTATGGTATGCCTTTAAATTTTCAACAACGAGAAGTGCGTCACCTTCAGGCATGGCAATCACGAAGGCCGAACAATCCTTCTCAGTATTAAACCGTCGGTTTCACGTAACGTCAAGAAACCTAAGCAGGACCCGTTTTCGATGTACTAATAAGACTCCTCGCCATATCGGCTCCAACTGAGCCCTTCTTCTTTGATGGAGGATTGACCATAGAATGCCGGTCTTCGAGTCCAGCGGTTTGGTGCGTGATGTCATCCTAGTGCTGAACTTCGGCGTTATCTTCTACACATTGCTTTTCGCTGCAGTGCTGATTGGACGATGGATCAAAGACTCAAAGAGGACTCTACTAGACATTCGGCTTGTGTGGGGGATATTCCTTGTGGGAATGTCTTTGAATACGCTCCTATTTGCGATTGGAGACTTCTACTTCAATACTGAACCTGCACACACATTCTGGACAAAAGC
>JABCTJ010000081.1 GCA_018238375.1 Candidatus Thorarchaeota archaeon | reverse complement strand
AGATCCGACTACATGGAACCACGTTGTCAGCTTCAAGGTGGACCAGATCATTGGGAACTGGACTCTGGACGAATTTGATAATTCGGTTCTTGAAAGCCGTGGTTTAGCTGTGAACTTCTTCGCTGTCCTTGGCACAGTCGGCAGGACTCAGTACCAAGCTGGTGAAACTCCAGTGACGGATCCCAACGCGGATAGCACTGCAGCATCGTACTATCAGTTTGGTGCGGACGACAATCCGTATGCCAATGTTACAATGGGCGGACTGCCTTACTATTGGGGTGGCGACGACTTTGAAACGGAGTACATCTCCGGTTCATCAACAGCTCCAATTGGGGCATTCAGTCTGGCATACGAGTCTACCTCAGGTGACACTGTAACAGATTGGAACGTCGATGCTTCAATGTTGTTCATGACAGCAGGCTACACCAATTGGGGCGGTCACGCAGTTCATTGTGACCCTGTGTTTGTGGCGTACACCAGCGCTCATCAGACCACTCCCATGGGTCCAACCTCAACGACTACAACAATTGACCCGACTCCGCCAGATGACGGCGATGGTCTAATTGTTCTTGTAGGCGGTGCAGTGATACTGATCGTCCTAGTGGTTGTGCTCCTACGTCGAAGGCGTTAAGTGCATAAGGGATGCTTCGGAATCGGTAAATAATCGCTTACGTATCCTAGGAGTCTGTATTCGCAGGCTCCTAGATACTCTTTTTTTAACGTTTTTGCACTTAGTAAATTCGTGGCCTAATGCAAGGGTCATTGTGTCACTACTTCAGCTCAATAGCAGCTACCCGGCCCAAAGATCGCTCCCGCCATGACAATCTCAATCTATTGCATTCGTCGCCTTTGGATAATAATGGTCATAACTGCACCAAACTAGATTCCACTCCCTAGTATTAGAGAAAGTGCTAACCATTCCGGCGTAGGTTCGTGGAAATCAAGTTCTGAAGCTGGTCTGGTCTCAAACATTATTGGTATATTCTGATTCTCGTGCAATAGCTTTGTCATCCTTTGATACCGAAAATCTTCGAATCAATTGATAGCAGGAATAGATGCCAGCTATTGCAAGACCACCCCCAATGAGGGTCGGAAAAGGAGTCAGAATCCAGGTCCCTGGATGTGAGGATGTGATGTTTATCCAATTGCAGACAATAGAAATAGACAGGAGATGAATGGTTCCAGCTGCAAGCATAGACACAATTCTATTTCGATTGTATGGAGGTCTACATACAAACCATGCGAAGATAATCCCGGGGAGTGCAAGAAACATCAACGCTAAAATCCCATAGATTGATGACATCGAGAAATAGAACCATGTACCCTGTCCCCAACGATTCCCACTTACACTAGCCGACATTGTCCAGCTCAAAGCACTGAGAGAGAATCCTTCAAAGTAGTTCAGGTTTATGTCAGAGCCCTGCCAGCTAAAGGTCTCGATTGTCCATGGAGCCGTGAGTACAATTGCGGTTAGTATAGACAATGCGACTCTTCTGCCCACAATCTCTTCCTGGAGTTGTGAATATGTCAGACCACGCCAAATTAGTGGGAAGAGCACCATGAGCGTGAATGTAAGACCAGAGAAAGGAACGAGGTCAGTGAACTCAGGAACATATGCAAGTACGCACTGAAAAAACCAAGGAAAGACAGCCCAAGATGGAAGAAAGGCCAACAATATCAAAGTCAACACAAATACGACTAAACCTGTTGAGCCTATCAAAGCTGGAACACGCAAATTCGGTGCTTTCGAGAGCCATAGAATGCACGGTGCACAGATGAGCAGAGATGGTAGCAGGTAGTTGGGACGAGGGAGGAACTGAAAGGACATGCTCGATTCTGACAGATCCCACAAGATTTGAAACATAATGGAATCGATATCAAACCGACCATTCGCTCCATAGATTTTGAATGGGATCACCAGTATGGCGATAAAGATCACAACTCCCAGGAGTCCTCTCTTGATATTCGGTGTCCATCTCATTTCCATAAATGGTTATAGCAACAATTTCCTAATGTAGATTACGGTTGCAAGTTGATGCACTGAAAAGAAAGGAAAAGAGAGAGGTGATCTCCTCTCTAAAATTGACAGATGTAGAATCTACCTCTGCTTCTCTAGATGTATAGTTCAACTATACCAAGAGTGATTGGCCAACCTACTTCAGGATGTATGTCCGTTCTGTTCCGCGAAGATTGACACAGGTCTATCGTTCTGTCCTCATTGTGGTGGGGAGCTCTAAGGCGCGATGCTGACTACATTGGACAGAAGAGACCAGTCAACTAGTTGTAATCCTTCTTCAGCTCCGGTATGACCTCCTTTGCAATCCGTTCAAAGACTGGAATCTGTTTCTCAGCGAAAGGATAGTGGAGTAATAGCTCATCAATGCCCAGGTCAAGATATTTTCGTGCTGTTTCTATGAACGAGTCTACTGAGTCATAAGAAGGAAGTTCAAAACCGCGTGAATACATCTCCGGCTCATGAAGTAGACACGAGCGTCGGATTTCTTCTGGATTTCTATCAATTTCAGCACAATGTTCGTCAATCAGAGAACTCTGCTGACGAATATTCTTCAACCGGTCTTCTAGAGAACCTGCCCAGCTTCCCGCTGTGTTCCATGTGTCTGCAAATCTTGCCGCATGGCGGAGCATTTTAGGCCCCATTGCTGCAATCATGATAGGAGGACGTGGTATCTGAACTGGCCCTGGATTCATGATTACGTTCTCTAGTTGATAATATCGTCCATTGTAGGTCGTGGCATCTTTATGCATGAGCAGGTCCACGATCTCTACATACTCCCCAAATCTCTCGACTCTTTCTTGAGCCGACCAGTCCTCGATACCTGTCATCTTGTGCGCACAATCGCCGGGTAGCCCAGTTCCAATGCCGAGCTCCAATCGACCTTGGGATAGGTGGTCCAGTGTAATGACTTTGCGTGCTAGAAAGGCTGGGTGATGCCAGGGAATGGCAGTCACGCACGTACCAATCCGAATATGACTTGTCTGTGTCGCTAGGCCTGCTAGGGCTGTCCATCCATCAAACCATGATGCGGCTGGCTGACTACAGATACAAAATTGGTCCGCTATCCACACACTGTCAAATCCAAGGTCTTCAATAGACTTCCAACGATTAACCATTTCTGCCCATGACACGTTCTGAGCAGTACCAATCCCAAACTGAACACTGTGACTCATCAGATTCTCCCACATTCAGCATTCTAAACTAATGGAAACGAATCGAGACACAACATGATAAATCCTTCTTCGAAGAATTCAGGAAACACTCGAATTGGCTGAAGCAAGCGCAAGTGACATATTGAACCAGTGTCAAACATGTTGGAGTGTGAAGATTGACACAGGTATATCTTTCCGCCACAATGAGGACAGAAAGAAAGACCCGTGTTAATCTTCGCAGAACAGAATGGACATACAGCTTTGCCTGGGGGTTTGATACTTTGGCATCCCTCCCCTCCTTTTTTCCTCACATTTCTCCCTTGTATTGCTCTACCTAGTTATAGTTCAAATTCATCTGATTCTTCGGAGACATTGCCCAATGATTGAGTCACTCACTCGGGTAGAGTGTCACTGACTGACGAAGGATCCGCCAGGAAGCTGTCATCCGGAGGCATCAGTAGCTCCCACCCCTTCTTCGAGTATTCGTAGGTCGCACATGATGCGTGCCCGCAGTGCATCCAGTCTTCTATTCTGGGGTTTCCTCCCCTCACCAGAGAGAGGAACATGGCGCTAAGAAGCGCATCAACGATTACTGCAACACTGTCACCAGTATGTCTGTCCCCAATTATGTTCATACATTCTCCGAGTCGATGACGTGCGTCGAATAATGATTCTCCTGACTTATGGGTGAATTCAGGATCATCCCACATCTTCTTGAGGAGTGAGCCGAGGTCCTTGTTCTTGCTTTCTCCCAAGGCTACCTCCCTAAGGCACTCCTTAACGTCCACTGGGGCGTCAAACTCCCTTCTCAATAGACCCGCCGTTTTTAGGCATATCTCCGATGGTGAAGAGTAGACTTTCCTCACGCCAGTGGCGACTCTGGATCTTCCCAAGTCTCCAACTTGGTTCTTGCCCTTCTCTGAAAGGGCACTAGATTTGTTTGGATCTGGCTCCCCGTGCACGATTACATAGACCATGGTCCGTGGAGCTAAGGACTTTCCTATTTCACGTTCTTGAACTAAGTCGAACATGGGATTTCCATCATCCTATTGTCTGTCAAGACCCGCTAATTTGGCTTTATATTATGCTCCTGTACGCATGAATATGCGCTTTTATGCTCATGCTCCATCACTCATCTGAAGGCCTACGTTGCAGAAGACCTTTTTAGGCAATAATTCTCGGTAAGATTCAGGGGCCCGCTATGAGGATTTCAGTTGAGAAAATGAAGAATTTGGATGGCAAGAACTGCGCCATTTGTGGGAAAGCACTGCTCAAGTACAATAGTGATTTCCTAGCGTACTTGCCGCTGCCAACGGGAAAGAGCGTCAAGGCCAAACCAGAGCGGTATCACCTTTTCCAGTGTCCGAACTGTGAGAAGATCGCACACAAGAAGTGCTGGTACAGGCATGGCGATAAGAAAGTAAAGACTGGCATATTCTCTAGCGCTTACCAATTGAAATGTCCAAATTGCGACCAAATACTATCTGGTAAAAGGGATAAGCGGCGACCATGGATGAAGGGCTACCAGATACCGGGTTATCCTGATGAAGACCTGATTGAAATATACCTAAGCGACATAAAGTCATTCCAGGGCGGTTCTTTTCTAGATAAGATTGGCTCCACGATTGGAGGCATCTTCATAGCGATTGGTATTGCAGCGCTCAATGACAGAGAAACCAGTGCCATAGCCACCGCAGCCGAGCGTGTAGGCATGACAATCTCACAAATTGGAAGACAAATTTTCAAAGTGGACGCAACCCCGGCCCAGAGACAAGGCATGGAGGAGCTCAAGTGTCAAAACTGTGGCGCCCCCTTGCCAGTGCCCGACCAATTCGTAGAGGCTGTTGTCTGCGCTCACTGTGGAACCGCACACTTGTTACCTCCGTAATATTGAGCCAATTGTCGAACTCGTCCAAGATTCATTAATATGGTTCACCCGCAAAAGTAGAAGAAGCAAGACATATTGGAGACCGGAAATCCTATGCCCGTTTATCTCGAGTACAATGAATCCACCTCGCAATTCTTCGAAACCACAAGGAACATGGCTGACGATGCGATCATCGTAGTCGTAGATGAATCCCAGAAGAAACTACTCATGTCCGTGCCGACTGGAATTGGCATGATAGCCCGCCGGTCTGCTGAGCGACAGGTCCGTGGAATTTCAAAGTCAGGATTTATGTTGGGCTCGGGGGGACGTGTGGGACAGAATCACGAGTTGCAGATTATTGGTGAAGGTGGCCAACTTCCTGACAGGTTAAGAGAAAGCCCTAGAGAAGTTTACTAGCTAGTACTTCCAAGCTGTCTAGCCCTGTTGGATAGCTCTATGTTGCTTTTCACGTCTAATCGTAGGATAACATTTATA
>JABCTJ010000030.1 GCA_018238375.1 Candidatus Thorarchaeota archaeon | reverse complement strand
AAGAAAGCCAAGAGATTTCCAGTCACAGTCAGAGTAGAACACGAAGATCATTACTTCTATGTGAATCTGGATAGCTTCGGGTCAGTTACTGATATACTTCACCCAGAACTGGTGGAGTAATTCATCCTATCATAGGCCATAGAACTTCTTGGCACTTTGCGTTGTTGCAGTGGCTACCTCGTTCATGGTTAGACCAAGCAACTCGGATAAGGATCTGCAACCGTACGTGAGGTTCGCAGGCTCATTGCGCCCCTCAACTGGTGATAAGTATGGGCCATCAGTTTCTAGCATAATCTGCCCCAAAGGCAAAACTCTTGCGGCATGCGTGCGATTCCGGTATTTCCTGAAGTTGGCAGGTAGAGTGATATGCCAGCTATTGTCACGTACCCGTTCAGCTACATTGGCATCGCCATCGAAGCAGTGCATGAGGACATCGCCTGAAAAATGGCGCTCCAAGAAGTCCACTGCCTCAGCATCAGCTTTCCGGGAGTGAATCACGAGGGGTTTCTTGAGCTCTGCAGCGAGGTCTATGAACATACGAAAGAGCGGTTCCTGTGATTTCCTCTGAGAGGGGGCTTTAACCCAGTGATAATCAAGTCCGACTTCTCCTACAGCTACAATGTCATCTGCGTATTTTCTTGTCAAGGATATGATCGTGTCAGCATCAGATTTTGTAAGTCTTGATACTTGACAGCCTGCTGAATGATGCACGAATCCTTCATGCTTTTTCATAATGCCTAGAGTCCGTCGAAAAGAGCCAGGATTGATTGAACATGTCACCATTCCTACTAGACCGGCGTCCTTTGCTCGCTGAAGGACTCTCTCGCGGTCATTCTGAAAATGCTTCATGTCAATATGAGTGTGTGCGTCGAAAAGCTGCAACTTGAAGACACCTACTTTGATTGCCAAGAAGCACACAATTGACTTTAATTGTTAGTGCACAAATCCTAGTTCATACCGGGAGATGCACCAATGTCAGATCCAAATGAGCGAATACGCGACCAGATGATGACAATACATTCATTGAACCAGAAGATAGACGTATTGCAAGCCCAACTGGGAGGCGCTCAAAAAAGAGCACACCAACTTGAAGAGCAGCTCGCTCAACTTGAACAAGTTATCACTCAGAAAGATGCGAAGATTCAAGCTCTTAATTCTGATGTCCAGCGATACAGCGGAGCTCTTGACTCAATGGGGCATGAGGTACAAGGACTGAGAGCAGAACAAACGCAGCAAAATGCAATGGTAGTTCCAGTGCGAGATGATCAAAAACTCGGTGAGCAACTTGCAGCTGCACAGCAAATAATCCAAAAACAGAAGGAGAATCTGATGGCTCTCTCGCGGGTTACTACCGCAGTTCTGAACTCCGAAGATAATGCCCTAGAGGATCTCCAGAGGGTGCTACTTGAGGCAGGAGATCAAAGATTCAGAGTGCTGAATCTAGTTTTGACCAAACGTTCTGTTAGAATTGAAGAAATCGCCTCGATTTTGATGGTGGATGTATCCAAGGCTATGGAAATAGCAGACACCCTGCAAGCCGCTGGGGAGGTCGAGATAAGAGATGGAAGCACAATCATTCCAGCTAGGAAGTATCGTGAAGTGAAGGTGTCAGTTGAGGAATGGAAAAATTTGGACCCATTGGCAATCTTTGATTCGCTGGAAGGCATTATAGGAAGAACGGAGGACAGCGAGAGCATTGTCGGCGCAATAGAAGCAGCTGTTGATATCCTTGAACAGAAAATGACTCGAGGAGGCACTCTGGTATTCGAAATGCGCCGAACAGCCAACTCATGGAAGAAAAAAGAGGGGGACGTACAGGAGTTGCAGTACAAGATCAGAGAGTGGAAGGCTAGAGCTCAATCACTTAGTTAGTCGGAGGCATCGCTGCCATTCTTTGTGGCATCACGAACATATTCGCTGAAGTCAGTCATTTCTCCACCTCTCTGGATTCTAATCCGCGGGCCTTCGCCCTTTAACTGACGAACAATGTACCTGAGATCCAGCTGTTTGAGAACCTGGCGGAAGCCTCGATTGATTATAAGGTTGAGAATAATCTCTTTGACACGTTCAGCTATTGCTGGCTCACTTTTCTTTAAGCCCTCAAGGTACTGAGCCGCATCAGGTGCAAGAAATCTCGCGAGTATCTTTGAATGTTCAGCTTTGACTTTAACTTTCCGTTCATTGGAAGCTTTGGTAGCCTTCTCCCGCTTAATGAGCGCAGCCATTTTCTTTCGTCGAATCATAGCCAGCTCAGTTTCATCATCCATCAGGCTGGAACCTCGGCTCACTGCGAATAATCAATCCAGTTAAGGGTGTCGATAGACCGAGAATGCTTTTTTATGTCTAGGTCGGATATTACAGTTGAACGAATGGAGTGTTAGGCCAAACAAGGTGGACCATGATTGGAAAATTCAGACAAGTGTAAATGGCTCGATACCATGACCAAGGGATACGGTTGCAAACTGAGGAATCAGATTCTTGCAGTGGCTGAAGCTACTGCCAAGTGCGCGAAGCCCGAACTGGCAGATATCTGCATAGATGCATACAATTCTCTAACCCGCGCTCAAGAGTCAATCGACGCCAACAGTACGGACGCATTTCCGTGGCTAATTGGCTCTGCAAGTCAATTCGAGAATCTTGGTGAACTCGACAACGCAATAGGCGCGTATGTAAAAGCAATCAACTTCGCCACAAGCCTCACCCTGATTGATAGAGGCTACGAATCCTTCTGCAAAGCACGACAAGTACTCGAAGACGGTTTGCAACGCTCGGACCCCTCACTCCAGAGTCCAGCACTCAAACAGGAGCTTGCGAAGGCAGGAGAGAATCTCATTAAGAGCGTCCGAACAGCGATTGAAGGGTCACCAGAGGCCGATTTGCAAGCTGAATTGAAAGCCAGTATTTTAGGCGGGATTAGTCTCAAACGAGCTGAAAAAGAAGACGACATGAAGGATTTGGTCATTGTCGATGGCAAAGCGCTCTATGAAAAGAAAGCAATTGAATACAAAGAAGGCGCTGACAAGTACATTCAATCGGGGATGCTAAAGAACGCTGTAGTGTTTGCTTGCATGGCGGCGTTGGCAGACCTTATGCTTGGAAGACCCAAGGAGGGAATCTCATACCTCACAACTACAGCTGCAGAATCAGGTCACAAAGATGAGTTCAATGAGAGCCTAGTCTTTGAATGGACTAAACTAGTCTTCAAATCTCTTGTAGGGAAGGATGTGACTGCAATTGATGAGGCGACGACGTTGTTCCTCAAAATCCCGTGGGGTTTCAGGGATGACAAGGAGTTCGGTCGAAGAGTAATGGATTCTGTCCGAAGAAAGATCAGTCAGTAATTTTGAATCTAGCAATGAAGAACCCACTTGTTGCGTGTTTGTGTAGAAACAATCTACGCACGCTCTTTGAACATCCAAAACCGGGATATCCACTTGATCCAGGAATTCCGGGGTCCAACAGCTCGATATTGTGCCGATTTAGCACTGAATCAATCTGTGACTCGCCTTCGTGCGGCAGAACAGAACATGTTGCATAAACAATCTCAGTCCCTGGACGATCTACAAACCTCTTAATGATGCCATCAAGTATCTTATTCTGCACAGACATAATTCCAAGTAGGGTCTGCTTATTGAGCCGCCACTTGTAGTAGGGATGACTGTTGAGTGTGCCTGTTGAAGAGCATGGAGCGTCGATGAGAATCTTCCTGACGTTTCTAACAGGGCTCTTGGAAGCGTCGGCATGAAGCCATTCAACATTCACAGGTTTTAGTAGGTTCGACCGTTCCTTTGCAATGCGTAATCGATTTGCATATCTTTCAGAAGCAACAACACGACCACTTGGAATAACTTGCTCGGCAATCAGTTGAGTCTTCTGGCCAGGTGCAGCACAGGAATCCCAGACTGCATCGCCTGGTTTCAGATTAAGAGCATGCACTGTAAGAACGCTTGCCTTATCGTGAATTAGGATACTACCGTTCCGAAATGGCTCGGACCCCACAATCTTGTCGATGTTTCTTGTCACTCTATATAGACCCGGGATGTCAATGTCAGGTTCGATAATCGCACCCAGCTCGCTAGCGATGGAGGGCATGGTCTCGTGCCCTTCTTTGAACTTGTTAGCTCGAATGTAGTAGTGCCGTCCACCATTATTCGCCTTTAGAAGTTCTAGAACGTCATCTTCGGGAAGGTTATCCAGCAGTGTTTCAACCATGAAGCTGGGATGAGAATACCGCACGCTGAGCTTGCTTGCTGTGGACAAGCGTTGAGTTGCGCGATCAACATCGACTTCAATAGCTTTCTTGACGACTGATTCCATGCGAGGATTTTGCTTGAGGTATTCATCCGATAGCGTTTCTAGTGTTGCTCCAAACCATCGGCACTCGAACACTGCAAGGCGCAGTTTGCTGCGTTCTCTTCCATCAAGCTGACTTGGCTTTCTCGCGCCTAGCCCTCGGGCAATCAGAAAGTCAATGGTGTTCAGATGCTTAACGACTCCTGCAGCAAGGGAGTTGGTGTGGATACGGGTTTCGTCGCTATATTCAGAGGGGGTTTCCGCCTCCCGAAGAATACTCATGATAGGACGAGGTTTCCGATGATACTCCTCAAGAGCACGTAGTGCATTTGCTCGTGCCCCACGAACAGTCTTGGGAATATCAGGGTCCATCACTATGCCTCTAAGTCTGGGTGAACTCCACATCTGGGCCCACATGGACGTACTTCATTCTGGTCAGCATCTCTGTAAAGTACTTGCCGCCAATGATGCCCGAGTCCTTGTAACCACCTAAGTGCGGCATAGGAGGATCGTAGTATAGAGGGTCTTGTCCAACGATAATTCCTGCGGCCTCTATCTCCCTTGCCCACTGCCTTCTCGTTTTGGCGTTGTCCGTGAAGATGGGGGAGCGAAGTCCGTACCTTGATCCATTAGCGATGCGTATCGCTTCATCAACACTGCTTACACTTACCACTGGCAAGGCAGGTGCGAAAACTTCCTCCTGCATGACACGCATGTCCACAGTGACATCAGTGAGTACTGTTGGCTTATAGAATAGTCCTGCAGGATCGGGTTCATCGAGGTAATTACATCGATATCCACCAACCTGGATTTTGGCACCCTTTGCCACTGCATCCTCGAGTTGATCGATAAGCAGGTATAAGGCTGTTAGGCCAAGCGGAGGCAAGGAAACTTTCGGATCTGAGGGGAGTCCGACATGTAGCTTCTCCGTTTCTTCGATAATCAATCGTACAAGCTCATCGTGAAGCGTATCTTGAACAAGTAGCCGCTTGACCGCCATGCAAGCCTGTCCGCTACCAAGGTATCGAGCGTGCGTGATCATCTTAGCTGCAAACTGGAGGTCCACATCCTGACCCCAGACAAGACAGGCGTCACTTCCTGCAAGCTCGGGGGCCATCTGAACCCGCTGCTTCATAGAGTCGGCCCAAAGCTCCAAGCCTCTATCACTATCACCGTACCAGACGAGTGCTCCAACCCTGGAGTCAGTCATGAAGCGGTGCATTAACTGCTTTCCACTGCCCGTTAGGAGTTGTACAGTTGCTGGCGGCAGACCCATCTCCAAGAGTGTTTCCATGTAGATTCGCCCAAGAAGTATTGAGCTGAGCGGAACCTTGTTGGGCGGCTTGAGTATGGTTGAGTTCCCTGCAAGAATTGATGAAGTAAAGCTCCATATGCCCAAGGCAAGGGGTGAATTATAGGGAGTGAAAAGACATGCCACACCGTACGGCTCACGGAAACGGTAGTTTTTCCCGCCATCACCACCGGGAGTTTCAATAACATCAAGCAGTTCGCCCCAAAGATCAACAGATTGGCGATATGCTTTCGGCTCGAAGAGCTCCCAAGTCCATTTCAAAGTCTCAATTGGCATTCCCTCTTTGACTGATATCTCAGCGACATCCTTGTATCTGCCCTTCAATGCTAGTCCGGCCTTGTAAACAGCTTCTGTGCGCTCTTCTAGTGTGAGCCCCATTTCGGGCTCTTTGAAGGGATTGAACAGTGCCTTGTGATCCCGAACCCCCGCATCCAAGGCACGATTAATGTCGGATTCACGCGCGAGAGAAACCTTCGCGTAGGCTACTTCGTCGAGTTCATCTTTAGTATGCTTGGGTACACCGTGATGTTTACGGTAGTCCCTTAGATACCTCATCTCAGGTGAACCCTTCGGAATCAAACTAGGCAGTCTTGAAAAGACAAAACGATTGAACACAGATGCTCCCCGCATCTGGAGAGAGATGGCCAGTCCAGGATCTTCAATCACCTTTTCCATGTCAGGATATATAGTGTACTGACCAGTGTCTACTTCTTCACCGTCTACTAGGATTGGATAAACTTTCATACTCAGTCCTCGGGACAGTTGAGCAAGTCTGGACAAATTGTCGGAACTATTACTCTTTCGGAAGCGGTTCCTTGTTTCACGAATCAGCGTTTCTGAAATTCATTCATCGTTCAATGGCCGCTCATACAGCTGGACCCACATACCCTCAGCCTGCTCGTATGGAGCCCCCCAAGGCAGAAAATTGAATTTCTTCATAAGTCGCAAGCCAGCCTCTTGGCCAACTAGAATGTTGCAGTAGTTCCTTTTGCAGCCGTGTTTCCGCCCATACTCGGCGAACTGAATATACATTGCGGATGCTAGTCCTGTGACTCTACACTTCGGGGCTACTGTTTGTTGCTCACCATAGAGGCCCTTATCGGTGATACTGGCCTTGTAGAGACCGACTATCCTTCCTTCAAGTCTTGCGCCAAAGTAGTGTATTCCTGAGCGCATCTCCTCGATTATCTTTTCAGGTGAGTACATGCGGCCTTGTCGCCAATCTTCCGGGTACTCCTCTGACTGAGCCCAGACCTCATGAAAGAGACGAGAGATTTCTTCGGCATCTTCCTCACCGAACTCGATAATGCGAATCTCTTCAGCGGGATAATCGGACATGGCTTATCTTTTCCAGCGGACGTTGATTGGACTCATAAACTCACCCATGAGATATAGTTTTGGCCCAGTCATATGCTTCTTGGATGGGCGTACACCCTCCGCATCGATGACATCCAGCAGCTGTCTTGTTTGGGTCGAGTTCCCATTTGAGTAATATCTTACCCACGCGCTTGTAGAACTCTAAGGAGCCTTCCAAGTTTCCTAGATAGCCAGGTTCAAAATCAGCAAGCTGACTCCCAGGGGCGGGACGCATGGGGGCTACTACTGAAAGAACACCCATCGAACCCAGCTCATCTACCAGCTCAAGTGTGGAATCAATGCTTTCTCCAATTCCGTGAAGTAGGAAAGTGCTAACATTCCCAGGACCGAACAATTCGACTGCATATGCCCAGCTCTCATGATAGAGCGATAATGAGCCATATTCATGCTTTCCGGGGCACATCTCCTTTCTCACTGATTCGTCAGCGCTCTCAGCATGAATCCCTGCAGCGTTCGCTCCCGCCTCGAAAACCGCTTTTATAATTTCCATGTCGGTAGGGGGTTCAAATTGAACGCCAATGGGAATTTCGCTTGACTCCCGTATGCCTTTAATAATCCGAATCAATCTGCTGCATCCCATATCAGGGGTGTCCGGAGTCCCAGTGGTCAATAGCACATCCCTGATTGCACCTTCGTCTTCAGCAGCCTTAACCACCTCGGCGACCTGTTCAGGGGTCTTCTCCAAGATTGTCGCTCCCGAACTGCAGGAATGGGGGATGGTGCAGAATTTGCACTGGGTGCCACTTGCCCAATATCGACAGGATTGATAGACAGTCGTTGCAAGGGTTTCTGAACCGTGGAGTAGCGCAATCTTGTTGTAGGGTATACCGTCATCTGTGGTCAGGTCGTAGAACTTTGGCTGCGGCACTATCTTAAGCTCCACATTTCCATCATAAAGCCAAATTGTTGGATCTTCAGTTGGTTCGAGCGTTGCAGAACCGAACCTCTCAGCTTGACTGCCGCGACGAATAGGCACCCCACATGAACGACCATTGGGAAGGAAGAAGTATCGGCCTTGCACGGGACCTGCGCCTCCTTGCCGGCCGCTCCACTCCTTCTCAGAAAGAGTAGCACCTTCAGTGAGAAGACGAATCTTAAGTTTCAGGAGTTCCTCTACGTCCATGACATTCTCGACTCTCTTCTCGTTAGTGCCTAATCTGTCTTCACATGAGACTGCTTCTTCGCCATCTCGACAAGCTCAGGAAGGTCGAGAACTATCAAGCTGTCTTTTGCTTGCGACTCTAGCATGTTTTTGCAGAAAGGACACGATGTGACCAAGTACTTCGCTCCAGTTCGTTCAGCCTGTCGTACTCGTTCAGCCCCAATCTTCTTTGCATGTTCCGGAAACAGGGTTCTAAGACCTGCACCATTGCCACAGCACATTGCATTGTCCCGGTTGCGCTCCATTTCGACCAGAACGCCCTTAGATACTCGTTCAATGACCTCTCGAGGCTGTTCGTATACTCCGGAGTGTCGGCCCAGATGACAGCTATCGTGAAATGTTACCGGACCATCGAGCTCGAATTCTGGCAGGTTCTTCAGGTGCGACTGTAGGAGCTCGGCTATGTGGCGAACAGGCTTGTTGATCTCCAAACCGTGCTTCGGATAGTCCTGTGTGAGCACTCTGTAACACCCAGGACAAGTCACTACAACCTCTTCAGCATCTATACTATTCAGAATCTCAACATTGTGGCGTGCTTGTTCAAGAGCAGCCTCAACAAAACCGGTTCTCAATAGCGGTGAACCGCAGCACCACTCGTCTTCAGGAACATGGACCTGATAACCCAGAGAGGATAGGACGGAAACCGTATCCTGAGCGATGCTCTTCTCTCTGTAGGCTGCTGTGCATCCAGTGAAGTAGACAAGTGAGCGTCCATCAATCGTTGAGATTTTGAGCCAATCAATTCTTTTCTCATGAGGCTCCTTGTATGGATTATGATGTGTGCGGATTGAATCAACCATAGGATTGAGACCAGAGGGGAATCTGCCTTCTTCGACAAGTTGTCTTCTCCTTGTTTCGACTATATCTGCGATATCAATCTCGGGCAAGCACCATGTTAGGCAATGACTGCACTCCAGGCACTGATATAGAACCTCAATTGCTCTGTCATCCAGCGGCCGGGTTCCAGTAATTTCTTGGTGCAGAAGAAGAGCACGCCCATGTGGGGTTGGTGATTCAGAGCGCCAAGCTAGAAATGTTGGGCACACATGTCTACACATTTTTGGACAAGCGGCACACATTCGAATCTGCTGAGCGGTATCCTCATCATAGATCATTCCTGCACCCCCAGACCAAGCTTGCCCGGATTCATAATCCCATTTGGATCAAGGACATCCTTAATCCTCTTCAACACTTGGAAGCCTGACCCCAATTCATCCTCAGTGTACGTTGACCGTGTGAGACCAACGCCGTGCTGATGACTCATAGTCCCCCCTTCTCGCAGGCAAGCGGCAACTCCATCGTCCCAGATCTTCTTGTAAGTGGCCCACGCGGTTTCAGCGTCGGGTTGTGAGGTGAAGAAGATCATGTAGATGCTCCCGCCATTTTGATACATGTGGGAGAAGTGTGACATAACGAATGCTTCGTGCGCCTCCATTGCAGTCTTCATGGCACGATACACATTCTCAAGCTTGTCGTAGGTCGCTACTATGTCTATAGTGTCACCGATTGAGAATCCAGCTGTAGTGAACTTTGTGGGGTAGTACATGTCGTATCTGTGCGCCCACCAGCGTTTGGATGGACCATCACCAAAGTCCTTTCCGCCGTTCTCCCTGCAGATCTCAACCGAAATGCGCTCTTCATAATCTACCTTTTCGGCAGCACCATCAAAAGCTAAAAGCAACATGGAGTCGCCTTCTTTGATATCAAAGTGCTGACTCATTGCCATCGCAGTATCTTCAGGATCGTAGAAGCGAACCACCGAAGGCACAATGCCAGCACGAAAGATGCGCCTAATCGCCTCTAGACCGCTGTGAACGTCAACGAATGCCATACTCCTGAATCTGCGCTCTTCAGGAATTGGAAACAATCGCAGCGTTGCTTCCGTGATTACACCTAGCGTCCCTTCAGAACCAATGAAGAGCTCGCGCAAGTCAGGACCCACGGAGTGGCGTGGAACCGCTTTCGTACGAACGATTAACCCATCCGCAAGAACGACCTCAAGTCCTAATGTTAGGTCCTCAATCTTGCCATACAAAGACGACATGGAACCACCCGACCGTGTTGCCAAGAAGCCACCAACATTCGATGCTCTCATTGACGTTGGCGTATGCCCGAGTGTGTATCCGTGACGATTGACCTCTTCCTCCAAGTCAATTCCAACCATGCCTGCCTCAACACGGACCAGCATTGACTTGTGATCGATGTCGAGGACCTTGTCCATGCGTTTGAGATCGAGTTGTATGCCCCCGTAGATAGGAAGAGTTCCACCACAGGTACCAGCGCCACCACCGACTGGAGTGACTGGCACCTTATTCTGGTTGGCAATTTTGAGTACTTCAGATACCTCTTCAGTGGAGCCTGGGAAGACTACTATGTCAGCTAAGGGCAACATCTCTCCAGCTCTGATCTTTGCCTCGCTAAGAGGCCAAGCATCATGGGCATTGAGTACAATGTCAGTTTCTTGGGTCGTTATATGTTCGACACCAACAATGCCTTCCAGTTGCTTCGCTATTTTGGTTTTGGTCTTAGAGTCAAGCAATCTCTCGTTCACCCCTCTTGCGGAAGTCTTTGCGCTATGAAGACAGTCATGTCATCCACTTCAACAGAACTGCCTTGACGAAACAGGTTATCCTCAAGCTGTGCAGTACAGAGTGGACAGGGAGTGACAACTCTTGATGCGCCTGTTTCCTCAATCGCTGCAAGGTTCTCCTTCATGACGGCTCTGGCAACATCGGCAGCGTGGTAAGAAACGAGTCCGCCTCCACCACAGCACGAATCATGAGCAAGTGACTGAGTCACTTCAACATCGGGAATCAAACTTAGAATCTGACCCGCATAATCCATTGTTATGCGAGAAGTGTGTTTGATAAGATGGCAAGGGTCATGCAGAGTCACTCTCAGAGGTTCTTCTTCGGTGCGTGGCTTGAAAGCCGATGATAGCTTGGCTATGCCAATCTCCTCGACCAAATACTCAAGCAGATGATAGACAGGAATACCCCACGCATCACGCTCGGCGATGTGCGCTAAGGTGGAGGTGCATCCAGCACATGTAGTGACCAACATCTTGACTCCTAAGTCCTTGACTTTCTTCTTCAATTTCAAGGCAAGTTCGAGGGCAGTTTTGTCATCGCCAAGAAGAGTAGCTGGCAGACCGCAGCAGTTCATCTCCTCCAGAAGGGTGAACTTGACTTTGAAGTGGTCGAGAATGATCTTGGCGGATTCCTTCACTTCCTGCGCGCGCTCCTCAGCCTGACAACCGGGGTAGAAGAGCACATTCGCCCCCTTGACCACTTGGTCGGGAACGTATCGTAAGCCCAAGCGTTCCAGCCTCATGTCTCTGCTTTCTACCTTCTCTTCGGGGTCCTCCCAAGGTACAAATGCAAGACCATATTCAACGATGATGGCATCAGCAGCATGGAGCTGTTTGGGTACAAGATCGGGTCGATGCTTGAAGATGCGCGCACGGATGAGATTGACTATCTCGGGGATATCTACATCCTTCGGACAGACCTCCCTGCAGGTCCCACATCCCGTACACAGATACACAACGTCTGCCGTAGTCCAATACTCAGGAGGAGAACGACTCAATTCCACAGCGATGCTTCGAGGGCCGCTGAAACGGTTTAGGCCAACAGCAGCAACAACGGGGCAGTGCTGAATACAGAGCCCACAGTTGATACAGCTCTCAATTGATTTAACAACCTGCATCTCATCTTCGGTGTACGGATAGATGGCCTCCTCCTTGAGAGTCGCTAGAACAGTTTGATATTCTTCGTCGCTCAAGCTGACACCCCCTTCACATAATCGACTGCATTGCGACTCGCCATATACCCAGTGACAATGGCCACACCAAGTCCGCTTTTCTCAGCTGAGTAGTTATAGCCTGCTATAATTGAACCAGCCGCATAGAGATTCTCGGCGGCATGGACCTCCTTTTCTGTTATTGGGCGGAATTGCGGGTCAACACTGAGTCCAGAGCCAAAAAGAGGATGACCCATGTGACTGAGTGCAATTGTGTTGGTCAGTTTCTGAGGTGTTGTATTTGTAGCAATGCGGAAGCTCTCGCTTACGGTCATCAGGTCGAAGACTGACTCACGAATACCATTCTCAGTGCCGGTTATTCCCCCACCGATGAATTTCCCGGTTGCCAGAATTACGGCCTTCGTGGATATCTTGAAATTTCTTTTGGGACCAACGGCTGTAACTCCTTTCACAATGTTTGATTTTAGCGATTCCATTTTAGCATGATGGCCCACCAAGAGAGTCCCTCCACCTTTCACAAAAGCGGTTTCAAGCCCTCTTTGAAGTCTAAGGCCAGGTACGGATGGTGGAAAGGATAGAAGCTCGAAAACATGAGCCCCCGTGAGATCCTGGAGGGCAAGCTGATTCTCTCGCGCTCGATTCAATCCCAACACTGGAGGCAGAGCTATGTGTGTTGCACCAATTCGCTCTGCTTGCTTCTTCAGCGTTTTCGCCAGAACTAAGAGATTATCCTCGTTGTCAAGATATCGAGCGATTTCTATGGATGAAATGTTGTAGTTGTTGTCAAAGGGTGCCAAATCCAAAATATGGTGTCCTGCCTTGCGTGGCGGAAGTCTGTTTGATATTTGGTGTTCCAAGAAGACTTGGGCGGCCATTCGGGGATTGAAGACAGGGAAACCCTTCACGCCTGCGAAGAGAGCCACGCCGTCCGCGTCCAGCATTAGAGAGCCCGGCCACATTGTTTCTTGAATCATGCAGGTTGGCTTTACTGTGCCGAGTACCGTTACTGCATCAAGGTTTGAGTCTATATCTCCAAAGAGGGGAATATTGGAGTCTAGTAGAGTTGCTTTGAGCCATGATACAGCCGTACGTACCTTTTCGACAATGGTCTTCGAAACTGTGTCTGACTCTGCATCAGTGAATCCGAGTAATCCATATGGGTGAAGAGGAAACATGCTGGCGATCCCTTGGAGACCCTCGACAGGCGAGCCCAGTGGCACTGTGCCTCCTGGCAAGTATCCGATAACATCGATGGCGCCTGAGGAGTACGCAGTTGCACTCTGTCCCTTACGAAGCAGGATCGTCTTCATACCTTCTTCAGTAGCTCTGATTCCTGCAACAAGCCCAGCCATGCCACCTCCAATCACAACGATGTCAGCTTCTAGATCCATCTACAGCACCTCCTCCCAGGGCTTAAGGTCGTAGTCCAGCTCTTCCAGCGCTTGATCGAGATTTCCAACGCAGGCATAGATACCCTGTGTCAATTCCTCTTGTGCTATCTGTTCGCCTCGGATGGATTGCCTTTTTCCTTTCCATCTCTCAGCCAGGAAGTCTGCTATCTCAAGCTGGAACTCCTCCCCGCTCAGTTCAAGTTCTTCTGCCAAGATAGCGGCAGCTTTGAACGTGCAGAAGGTTCCTTGACATGGACCCGTCCCCAGTCGTAAGCGCCGCCTCAAATCGTTCAGTGTTTGGGGGAAGGTTTCTCGTATTGCATAGCGGAGCTCGGCCTCGATTACTGGCTCACATGTACAGATTGTAGTTTTCCATTCGGGATGATTGCGAGTCAATTCCAGAATCATTGCGGTTTCGCTGCCTCTCCGCGCTCTCATCCTCTCGACTGTGTGTTGTGAAACACCGTACTCCTTAGCGAGTGCCAGAATATCAACGTCGTCACTGTTGCCAGGAAGAGGCTCGATATGCGTCTTGCACTCAGTTTCGATTCCAAGATTCTTGCAGACCAAATCAGTGGCCGCTTCTGCCATGTGTCTGCACATGACAAGCTTGCCACCGGCGAAGCTAATGAGCCCCGAAACACCTTCCGGCTCGTGGTCAATGACCTCGTAACCCCTTGTCACGTCACCTTCCGGTATCTTCCAAGTTGGAATAAGAGGTCTAACACCTTCCATTGTGCGAATGATCCGAGCATCCCTGATTGACGGTACTACCCACTCCATGCTTTTGAGTAGGTATTCAATCTCATCCTGTGAAGCAACGAGTGTGTCAGGATCCTCCCAGGTGTCCAGTGCAGTTGTCCCGAGCAATACAGTATTCTCGTGAGGAAACAGATAGATCATGCGGCCCTCAATGGCCTTTGCGATCACTCCGACATTGACGACCCGTCGATCCAGAATCACGTGTGCACCCTTGTTGAGTCGCAACTCGAGTTTCGCTCCTGCGAGAGCTGCAATCTTGTGTGCCCAAGGACCTGCAGCATTGACTATGGCTCTAGTTTTGGCAGACTCCACCTTGTCTGTAATTCTATTGAAGTACTGAACACCGGTGATAGAGCCTTTCTTCGTGAGGATGTCCGTGACTTCGCAATATGTTTTGATGTCAGCACCGTGCTGTTTTGCATCGAGTGCTTGGAGCATGCATAGAGCAAAGGGGCTGATGAAGTACTCCTCGAAGTAGATGGATGCTATCAGGTCAGGGTTCAACGTGGGTTCAATCTTTAGCGAATCCTCGGGAGTCAAGAACAGAACAGGAGGCACATCCCGCGTTTCAGCGCGCTTGGAGTATTCCTCAGCGAAGTTCCCCCCACTAGAGATATCGCTCATCTCAAGAAGAGGCGTGATTATCGGATTTTTTTCCATAACGTGTCTGGCAATCCGCTTGAAGTTTATGACTTCATCAGAGCACATGTCGACAATGTTGGGTTCATCCATGTATTTGAGACCGGAGGAAATCATTCCCGCGCATGCGCCTGTAGTAGCAGAGGCAATGTCATCGCGCTCAAGAAGCAATATCTTGAGGCCTCTCATCGCACAGTCTCGTGCAACTGCAGTGCCAGTGCTGCCGCCGCCTATTACAATCACGTCGTATTTCGCCATCGGATTCGCATACTCCTGATATGCCGCTCTTTGCATTAGTCGGTGTTCAATCTCTTGCGCATCGACACAAGTTGGATGTCAACGTAGGATACAAGCGTTTCGGATGAACAATGACGCCATCCGTGCTAGCTTACGTTAAAAGGTCTAAGCCAGACAAGATGGATAGTGAATAGGAAATGGCCAATTACGACTTAGGATCAACGACTTTCGTTAGCCACGACGTAAACACACTTACCGAGGCCATTGGCATTCCTGAAATTCGCTTCGATGACCTAGTAGCTTTGGCTAAGGAAGCTTGGGAGCATGAAGACACAATTAGCGAGTCGCTGGAATACATTGTGAAGAGAGTAAACGGCTCGGAACTTATCCTCACACTGGTCTTCTTTGGTCGAATCTGGGAAGGCAGTGAGGAGAGCGAAGAGGAGAGCAGTGAGTAACTCTTACAATTGCACTCCATTGATTCACTTATAGCTGCTACGTGCCATTAGCTCCCCCATCTCGGCAATGAGCAACTTGTTGTATATGCCGTACCCCTGCTCGTACACGGGAATATTCTCGGGAATGGGTTGTCTTCGTTCCTCAACATGAAACATGTTATCTATTGCTTTCTCGAAGCTGTCATAGATTCCAGAGCCTATTGTTCCCAAGATGGCAGCGCCGACGACCGTTGAGTCACGACATCGAGGCAGTAGCACAGGCTTGCTGGTGCAATCAGCTATTATCTGGCGCCATAGGGGGGAGTTCGATCCTCCACCATCTATTTGAATCTCATCAAACTCCAGATCAAGCAGACCCTCCATCATCTGAATGTAAAATTGGATTGCGTACCCATTCGCCTCCATTATCGCTCTAGCGATATGCGCTTTTGTATGCCTGAAACTAAGATTGTAGAAGATGCCCTTGTCATAGGCCATCCATGGAAAGAACACAAGACCATCGCTTCCTGCAGGAACGGACGCTGATGATGATTCTATAACCTCCCAAACATCTCGGTCCGTCCTTGCGGCTAGAATCGTTTCCGGCTCGCAGTACTGGTCTCGAAACCACTTGTAAGCCATCCCAGTTCCAGGAATCACCCCTTCAAGGATCCATTTCCCGGGGATAGCTGCGGGATTGCAGAACATAACGAAAGTGTCCTCGATGAAATCGTCACTGTGGGTTATGACAAAGGTTCCTGTGCCTGTTGTAGCTTTTACCACTCCAGTCTTCACAGTTCCTGTTCCCAATGCTGAACACTGCTGGTCGCCGCTCCCCATGATTACAGGGGTGCCCTTTCGCAAGCCTGTGGCTTTGGAGGCTTCAGAACTGACGTCTCCAATCACCGTTGCAGGGTCAATAATCTCAGCTAGCATATCCAGAGGAATGTCGGTCTTCTCACATATCTCCTCAGACCAGGTGAGTGTTTCATGATCGATGGGGCCGAATCTTGCGTTCGCGGGGTCGGTTGACATTTCCCCACAGAGTCGGTAGTTGATGAGCGCATCAAGAGGGAGTATTTTATGGGTTTTCTTGAACAAGTTAGGCTTATTCTCAGCAAACCACATTATCTTCTTTACAGAGCCACGAGGACCGAGTTCGTCACTCATCTCATGAGCCCGGTCGGTTGACCGAAAATCAACCCACGTGACAGTTGGAGCGAGGGGCTTTCCCTTCTTATCAACAAGTGTGATGCAGTCGCGCGTCGTGGTGGCAACTACAGCCACTATGGCCTCGGCTGCCCTGTTAATATGAGAGATCGCTCTCTGCATAGTGTTGCACGAAGCCCGCCAGTACGCATCCGCAAGTTGCTCGTAAACTCCAACCTTGCGAGGTGGAGGAGGATATTCCTCATAGGCCTTGCTGACTTCACGCCCTTCTTCATCCATTAATACGGAACGAGTACCTGTGGTGCCGATGTCGAACACCGCGAACAATCGTTGACTCATTGTAGCCACCTAATCTTCGAAAGTAACAACCAATTAATCTCAAGAGCTCAATAAGAATTGCTCGACAGAAAGAGTGTTATCCCCCAGGGACCACAGACGGCAAGATGTCTGACTATCCGGTGCATGTGGAGATTGAACACAAAGTCCATCTAATTCGAGGTGCAAACAGGGCCAGGTTCCCCGAAGCCAATGCCCTGCTAATAGATGACGAAGTTCTGACTCTGGTTGATGCAGGAGCAAGTAGAAACCATATAGTCACAACACTGAAAGATCTTGGGCACAAACCAGAGGACATTGATAGGATAGTCCTTAGCCATTTCCATATTGACCACAAGGGGCACGCATCTCATTTCCAAGAGGTCTCCGGCTGTACCGTGATGAGCCACCCAAGTGCGGACCATGGCATCAAGACTTTGGACGGCCTTATCGATTTCTACGGCATTAAGACTCACAGATTCTTCGACCAGTGGCGATACTTCATTGAAGCCAGATTACCTCATGTGATTTCGGACTATAGAGTAGACGAGCACTTTGAGGATGGCAAGCCTATTGATTGTGGTGAGGTTGAACTAATTCCCATTCATGCACCTGGACATTCAGTGGACCACACCTGCTTTGGTATCAATGGCTACGACACAATCCTGCTCGTGGATATCGATTTGACGAGATTTGGGCCATGGTACGGCAATAAGGTGAGCGACATCACGCAATTCAAGGAAACGATGAAGAGAATCATCGAACTAGAACCAAAGACAGGCATATCCAGCCACCTTTTGGATCCTGTCACTGAGAACCTTCGCGAGCGACTGATTGATTTCGATGCTGCATTCGACCAACGTGACAAACGAATACTGGAACTCATTTCACAGGGTCACGATACAATTGAGAATCTTAGCCAAGTACCTGCAATCTATCCGCGGATTCCTCACGAGGTGTTCCTGACATTTGAGGAAATCATGCTTGAGAAGCACGTAGATATCCTTTCGGAGAAAGGACTGATTCTCATTGAGGACGGGCGGTTACAGGTACAAAAAGCGTAGGGGGCCTAGACCCCGTTACGCCATTATTTGTGTTTGAATTTGGGTTTGTCCTTTGACTTTGACAGGAAAGCATCGACTCCGATCTCCTTGTCTTCAGTTCCAAACGTTTCGCAGAAGACATCAACCTCGAAACCGAGGTTCTTTTCCAAGGGCAAGTCCCACGCATGATTCAATGACTGTTTAGCCAGCTTGATCGCTACACCAGGTTTTCCAGCTAGCTTCTTCGCTAGAGCTGCTGTGCCTTCTCTCAGCGCTTCGACCGACTCGAAGACCTTGTCCACAAGTCCAATCCGCAGCGCTTCTTCAGCCTTCAAATTGTCTCCCGTGTAGACAAGCTCCTTGGCCTTCCCTAGACCGACGAGGCGGGGAAGACGCACAGTTCCACCAAAGCCAGGAATGATGCCCAGATTGATCTCCGGCTGTCCCAGTAAAGCGTTAGCTGAAGCATATCGAATGTCACATGCCATAGCAATCTCGCAACCACCACCAAGCGCAAACCCATTGATGGCGGCAATCACTGGCTTGCTCATTGACTCCATGTACTTACAGAATTCCTGTCCGTTTTCTGCAAGGGGCCTGACAGTTTTGGAACCCTTATCTTTGAATTCTGCTATGTCCGCTCCGGCTGCAAACGCTTTCTCGCCAGTTCCAGTTAGTATAATAACTCTCACAGAGTCGTCATCCTCGGCTTTCTTCATCATTTCTCTGAGAGTACCCACCACTGCAGTGTTTAGGGCATTGTATTTTGCCGGTCGGTTAATTGTAACTGTCGCAATTCCATTATCGACTTTGTATAGAACATCCTGCTCAGACATTGTCTGTACCTCTCCAGGTTGATGTTCATTTGGCCTTGATGGCCCGTAATAAGAGTTCGGAGACAGGACCTCGTCTTTCGCGCCCTTCGTGCCGCATCATCCGCGAAATTGGGCAAGTTCATAACTCTTATTTAGGAGTTTTTTTCTGACCGTTGATTAGTTAGCCAATCGTTGGTGGGCGAATATGAACATAGATGCTTGGAGAAAATCCCTTGAAGCCATGAGAAGTTCGGTTGTTTCTTCGTTTGAATTGGGAACGCTATCACGGGAACAGGAGCTTTTCCTTGAGGCGTGGACGACCCGGAAAGACATCTCGTTCATTGGCTACCGACAGAACGATGGACGACGGAGAATACGGGACATAACTGAAATCATAGATGATGCGCTCGTCCGCCTTGATGAATGCGACTATAAAGCTGCAGCTAGGGTCTACCATGATACGTTGAACAAGGTATCCACATTGACACTTTGGGCAAACTTGCTGGAGTCCTGTTCCAGCGCTGGTTCTTGAAAAAGAAAGGGTGAGAGGGCTTTTGAGCCCTCGTTTTTCAAACTAGGAATTTGTATGTGATCTTCTTTTCATCAATGCGGTCGTATGCGAGCTTGAGATTCATTCCTACTTCAGGCTGGCTCATCAAGTTCGTGATGTGCGCTGTCAAGCGAAGCCCGGAGGGAAACTCGCCAATGGCCACAACATAAGGAGCCTTTGAAACCAAGCTCTCTGGAGCAAAGTCTACGATAACGTAGGACCTGAGTTTCGCCTCGGTTTCCGTGAACTCCTTAAGCTCGCATAGGCTTAGACACTTCTGACAATGCTGCCGGGGTGGTAGAAACTCCGTGCCGCACTCCGTGCAGACGCTCTTCATGAGCTTCTGTTGGTCAAGAGCCTCAAGGAACTCCTGATAGAATGGCGTGATTGCCTTGTCAGTTGAATATCCTAAGTAGATCTCTTTTTTCTCTTCACTCATGATTACCACCCGCGCTCGAAAATGAATATGTTTACGAATTGGCCGCTCTGACCAACATTATGGGCCAAACCGATCTTCACATCATCAATCTGACGGGACGCGTTCTCAGACTCGCCCCTCATCTGCTTGAGAATCTCGTACGTCATTGAGAGTCCTGTGGCTCCGAGAGGGTGTCCCTTACTCTTGAGACCACCATCGCAGTTGACAGGTATCTTGCTATCGTGATAGACATCCTTATTCTCAATCAGTTCACGACCCTTGCCAGGTTCCGCAAAGCCAAGGTCCTCGTAGGCTATGAGCTCAGCAATGCTGAAACAGTCATGAACCTCAGCCATGTCGATGTCTTCAGGTCCAACTCCGGCCATCTTATAGGCTGCCTTGGCCGCTCGTTTTGCACCAGGTATGGACGTGAGGCTCTCCCGGTCCTGAATCATCATCGCAGAGGCTCCAGCGCCAATTCCCTTGATCCACATAGGTCGATCGGTGAACTCCTTCACGCGTTCCTCAGCAGCAATGATGACGCCTGCTGCACCATCCGTGATGAGGCTGCAGTCATAGAGGTTCAGCGGTCTGCAGATTGGAACAGAGTTGTGTGCCACCTCAAGAGTGACCTCTCGCGGTAGGTGTGCCTTTGGATTCTGTGCTCCATAGTGATGTGACTTGACCGAGATCATCGACAGCACTTCATGCGGTAGGTTGTACTCGGACATGTATCTTGATGCCATGAGCGCGTAGAACGCTGGGAAACTGATTCCATAGGGGTACTCCCATCTCATGTCCCCAGCCATTGACATGTACTCTGTCGCAACAGCAGATGACACTCGGTTCATCTGTTCTACACCCAACACCAGCATCACATCGTAGAGACCCGCGGCTACCATCCCCCACGCTGCCCTCAACGATGCTGTACCAGTAGTGCATGCAGACTCGACTCTCAGGTGCGGTTTATTCTGAAGTCCCAGATAGTCAGCCATAAGTGCTGAACCAGCACCCTGACCCGTGAACTGCGACGCCGCATAGGAGAGGACTGTTGCATCAATCTTATCCTGGGTTACACCAGCATCATAGATTGGCTTGTATGCTTCCGCACAGAGTTCTCTCATCGTGGCATCGTAGCGCTTGCCGAATTTGCTGTGACCAGCTGCGACCACAGCAACCTTTCTTGCCATTTATTATCCTCCATAGGAAGAGCTTGACTGATCCAAGCAGTGCAGAGCTCTACATATCTTGATTCGAGTTCCTCACCTCAGGGAACCCCATCTTAAGGATTCTGATTTATCCTGAAAAGGTAATTCATTATCGATTGTGGCAACAGAATATTGGTTGTCTAGAAAGGCATCTAAAAGAGCGAGCGAAAAATAAAGGGTATGTAACAGCTGCAGAAAACCTGTACAAAATTGGACATCTCTTAGATGAATAGCGAATCGAAGCCCCTTTTTTGTAGGTGTTAATATACTCCAGAGAGGGACCTGTACATGTAGTGTCAGTCCAGGACGAGAACCAAGTCCAAGGATGACTCTACCGTCACCGTCAGTTGGCCGGGGACGTAAAATGCCCGTGGAGAGGACGTGAGACTAGTGGCAGATCCAGTAGGATCT
>JABCTJ010000274.1 GCA_018238375.1 Candidatus Thorarchaeota archaeon | reverse complement strand
GAGTTCCAAAACGATTACAGCAAGATCATCGACTCGATTGATTAAGCATACCTCATCATTAGCTTTGTCCAAGTCCATCAGAACCTCTAGGACTCTGCTCAACATTAGCAACAGGCTCTACTGGAATTACTAGAACCAAGACAATGTATGCAATCACACCGATGAAGTAAAACAAACTGAAAATTACCCAAAGCACTCGTATGAGGGTTGTGTCTATATCGAATTAATCCGCGAGACCACCGCAAACACCTGCGAGTACTTTGTCATCGGCTCTGCGATATAGCTTCCTCGATCGTGAGGGAGCAGAAGGGGAATCGTAATTATCGGCCACTTAACCACCTTTTTCACAGAAATTAAGAAACGAATTAAACATTACGGAGTCACACACGAAGGTAGCGCTTTTCGCCCAACCTCCTCATGCAATCGAACGTACCGCTCTATCGCGTCCATCGGTAACATCCAGCATATTCAGGTAACTTACTGTTGAGTCCGGTGTTACCCCGCAAAAGAGATATCATGCGGCAGCGCAAACTCCAAGGCGCGAGAGGGGACAAGTAACAACCTCAGGCTAACCAACCTGACTTCTCAACCACAGTACTGCCCCATACAGAAAAAAGACGATTCCAAAGAGACCAAGAAGAATACAGCAGAGGCTTGGACGCCCTTTCGTTTCATAAAGATAGAATCTGCCATGAGGATCGTGTGTTGCTATTTCTTTCATGTCCACTTACGATGAACCCCCGGGATGCAATTGTCAGAAAAGAGTAATAAATCTTGACTCCGAATGCTGCCACCAACAGCTACTCCGAATACGATATGCCATGATGGTTCATCACTGCTTTTTGGTTCATTAGAGCCATTCAAACGCCTTATTCCACGTTACGCTTGAGCAGGAGTAAGGGTTGAGATAGATTGTTCTGAAGAACTCTCCAAGTACATCCTCCTTCACTGCTTTCGTAAAGGCGGGCAAGACGAAATCAATGCGGCCAAATAGGTACGTAAATATGTATGGCGCCCAAAAGTTCGGTTTATCATTCTCACTAGTGGGACCAATGAATCTGATGGTCGATTGTGCCATTGCCCTCTCTTTGAACCCGCACTCCATCATATACTCTACTGCTTCTTCAACAGTCTTGCCCTCCTGATTGAGCATGATTGCAGCATTAATAGTGACCATCCTTCCAAGCATGCCTATTGACCTAAGGGCATGAAGTTCACGGTTCACAACGACCTTATCAAGAAACTCGCGGGCCGTATCAGCCGTTCCCTCCGAAATCACACAACGCCCGGTATGAAGTGGTATGATTGCAAGGTCGGTGAAGCCTCTTTCAAGGTACGCCTTCTCACGCCAGAGATTCGATACATGATGCTCGTATTCATGGTAGGTGAGGAACAGAAGTGAACGCTGATTCATTGGCCTGTCTGTATTGATGGCGTTCACTGACTTGAAGCCACCCAAATAGTAGTTATACCCAGACCAAGGCTCGTTTGTGACAGCCCGACATTCCACGCCTTTGTCTATCAAGTCTGTCCCTATGAGTGAGAAGACGTTTTCCCCGAACATCTGACCAACCTCCACCACAAGGTCTTGAAGGTCCCCTTCAACCACCTGCTTCAGTTCGTCGCCCTTGATCTCACCAAGTTGTTGGAATCGAATGATGCGCTCTCGCAGATCATCGCCAGGATAGTCAGCGAATGCCTCGTCAACCACAGCAGTTGCTTTCGCGATGTCGGATGACGTAAACCCGCTTGCTGAAACGTGGAACAAGCCCTCAACCAATTTGGTATAGGAAATGTTCTCTCCTGTGAGCCAGCGCACAAGCAGCTGCAGCGCCTCTATCTCTCCTACCAAGTACAGGGATCTGAGCTCAGAATCAACCTCATCACGTATCAGGTCTGCCAGTGACTCCATCTCGTTGACTAGGGTTACTGGGTCTTTGTCAGACTGTTGGTTCTTTGGAGCGAGCTCGTCGGGTCCGAAGTAGGCGTCTACGATGCTAATCCCTGTCAGGCGCTCAGTGAGATGCCCAACCTCCCCACACAGTCGAACGTACCGCTCTATCGCGTCCATCGGCAACATCCAGCATGTTCAGGCAGCTTACTATTGAGTCTGCTGGCTCAGCAGCAACTCGATCTCGCCAACGTATTCTACCACGTATCTGGACTTTTGGGTCTCTTGTAGCCGCTACTCTTGCCGCCACCAAAGAGCTGGTCGCGCTTGAAATAAAGGATGCAAATGATGGCTGGTATTGCGAACATAATTGGTACAAAAAGAAAGATCAATACGATGGCGCACCATAGCCCTGTATTGCTGCGTTTCTTCTCAGGCACTTCAGTGTAATGAAAGGGGTCAGTCCCGATTGGTCTGGGCGTTATCGGTGTTTCCACGCTTTCGTCGATCTCATTTACACGGAAACGCTTGCTACAGTACTGACAATTCACGAATTCTTTATAGATGATCGATTTAGCAGAATAGACATTAGTCGCTCCGCAGTGAGGGCAACTCAATCCGAACTCGTTGTTTTCATTTGACACCATAACTCACCGGAATTCAGGCGCGTTGCCGCAATATAAATTCATTCTGCTCACGTTTATTGCGAGGCAAACTAAACCCGCGCATTGATTGTGGGTTGCATACCTATACATCGTGGTGTTCGAACAGATTCATGGACCATTTCTTGGTCCAATCATCGCTCTAGTCAACCTCATGATTGTGAACCAAGTAGTGCCGGCGTTCTATAATACTCTCGTACAACTGGAACAAGGAACATCGCGGC
>JABCTJ010000248.1 GCA_018238375.1 Candidatus Thorarchaeota archaeon | reverse complement strand
CCTTCTCTGCTACAGATGGTCGAGCTTAGACTCTACAAGTTGGCTAATCGAATCTTTACTGCAACAAGCTTTCTGAAGAATCTCTTGACTGATTATGGGGTTCGACCGGAAATTATCACCGTGATTCCAAATGGTGTGGATCCCGATCAATTCTCTCCTTCAGTCGACTATTCTGACATCGTTCAGAAGTATCGGCTCAAGGGCCGCTGCGTCGTCCTATTCTCAGGCCATCTGGAGGAGTGGGCTGGACTGTCACTCATCTATGACCTAGCGAAGAGGCTTGATAGTGATGTTCCTCAGTCGCACATTCTCCTAGTTGGATCCGGGAGAACGGTAGGTTTACTCCTTGAGAAGCTCGTTGCTAGTGGCCTGAGTCATATGCTGACACATGCTGGATTCCATCCATTCAAGGAGATGCCCAAGTTCATTGCTGCTGCAGATGTTGCGCTATGCATCTTTCCTGACACTCCTGTGTCCCACGCAGCATCCCCATTGAAGCTATTCGAGTACATGGGATCTGGAAGAGCTATAGTTGCTACATCAGTAGCAGGCACATCTGAGATTCTTGACGATACCACGGGTGTCTTGGTTTCGCCCGGCCATGTTGATGAGATATGTGATGCAGTCGTGAAACTCTGTCAGAATCCCAATCTGCGGAAAGAACTAGGTGAGAAGGCTCGTAGAGTTGTTGTTCAGAAGTATACTTGGGAATTCTTGGCAGGGCGATTCCTGGATGAATGCAGGGCCACACTCAAATCTTGAGGACCCTCTTGTAGTACTCTACTGTTCTGTTAGCTGCGAAACGCCAAGTTTCCCTCTGAGCATAGGACACCTGACTCTGGCCGAGTCTTGTTGCAAGGTTGTCATTCCGGAGTATTTCCACCAGCCTTTTCGCTAGGCTCTTCAAATCACCTACCTTGAAGAGGAGTACATACCCCCCTATGGACTCTCTCATGTGATAGCCGATATCTGCGGCCACAATCGGAATTCCGTATCCTGCGTAGTTGTGAATCGGGCCGCTCGCTCCCACACTCTCTGTGTACGGGAAGAGAATCGCAGAGGCCGCAGAGAGGTAGACGGGAATTCTCTCTTCAGCAATAAACTCTGTATCGAATCTGACGTGGTCATCAAGTGACAGTCGAGTGGTTAGTTTCAGCAGCTCCTGTAGATAGGTCGTACCATCCTTATCCTGAGGAGATCCAGCAATCAACATGATTGTGTTTGGTAGAGAATCCCTAATCTGTTTCATCGCCTTTATTGCAACATCGATTCCCTTCCCTCGTCTAATGAAGCCGAATATCAAGACGATTCTCCTGTCTGGAAGCCCAAGCATTTCAGATGCGCTTTTACGGTCCAGTTGCTTCGTGGGCAGTCTACACGGATGAGGAATCTCGACGACCTTCTCCGAACGATAGCCGAAGTCACGGAGAAATGCTTTCCTTAGGAGTGAATTCGTCTTTACGGTGCTCAGCTGAAGAACATCAGTGCCCCAATCCAAAAGGCGCATGTATACTCTGAAGGCCGCCTTCGCGAAAAACAAGAAATGACTCAGAAAGCGAAATGTCCCTGCCCTCTCCACAACTTGATCAGCCATCCACGTGCTGTGTAGAGTTACTGTCGTACGGAAGCCAAAGAGCCTGCATAGGATTAGAAACAGGAGCATGGGTTCGCCGAAGAGTCCGCCGTAGACCTCGCCATGAGGACCGAATTGTACATGCACGATATGAGGGCGTACTCTCTTGAGATGTTTCACCAGAACAAACGGATACAGTAGATTCCGGCCTTTCCAGACATTCAGGACCTCAACTAAGCCTGTTTCTGTTACTATCGCCTCTGCATCCTTTCCTGTCAGAGCAGTGACTTGAATTTTACCAGTTCTAACAAGCTCCGTGATAAGATTCGCAGTGTAGAGCGATTCTCCAGTCCGCTGGGGCGGCAGAGGTGACACCATGGCGATTCTTAACATTAGCCTCCTGTTTAGTCATCATGGGCTGTTCAAAAGAGTTTCTCGAGAGAACAAGGCTTCACACTCCGATATTTCAGAATCTTCTTCCAAGGACAAAGGAAACCACTCATGCTATGAAGCAACTGCTAGCACTCTCGTTCACGGCCCTTTCCAGCTCGATGACGATTTCTGTAATTTTTCTGCCATATAGATTCATTTCTTGGTGGCATTAGTAATGGATTCCTATCCTTTCGAACACCTTGACTATCAATTCCGTCAAGTCGAGGAACTCCAGGATTCCGGAATCTTGACACCTAGGAAGCAGATTGTGCTAGTGAAATCTACAAGGACTTGGAGAGATCTGGAAAACCTATAGATGTCAACGACTGCTTGACTGCCGCCATTGCCTTTACAAATGGATGCCCTGCAATCATCATCCACGACCGTCATTATGAGAGAATAATCGGAATTGGTGTCAGAAGATGCTCGTTGATGGCAATCTTTCTTGAGCAAACTCTCGTATCCTAGTATGTGTCAACGCTGAGTCCTATGACTTTGTTGAAGTGCGCCTTGTTTCTAGTCAAAACAGAAAATCCACATGCTCTTGCTATGCCCGCGATGAGGATGTCTGGAATGTCAATCATTTCTCCTCTTGCTTTCAAATCACCTTGGACTCTGCCGGCTTCTCTTGCGCTCTTCTCATCGAAGCCAATTGTTGACATCCTCGATGTTGCTTTCAATATCTTTTCTTTCTCTTCCAAAGGGCGCCGCACCCTTGAAACCCCAACGTAGAGTTCATACAACGTCACAGTCGAAACCATGGCAGTCGCTCCCGTTTTTCTCATCTCGTTGAGCTTTACTAGTGCTTCATGATTACCTTTCATCACATCAATGATGAAACTAGTGTCAGTCAGAATCATCCCATATCTCCCTAGCTCTTCTCTCAAGGTCCTCTGCGAACTCCCTTCTAAGCTCTTTAACTGCCATCTCGAGTTCGGCGCCGGCTTCCTCATCCAAGATACCAAAAAGGTCGTACAGTGTATTGATGGTTGGGTTGGCGATTCGTATCCAACGCATCCCTGTGCCTCCTAGGTCATGAATCCCTCTTCTCTTAGACCGCCCCCAGTCGAAACGCACTGAGAATGAGAGAGGCGAAGTAGCTCCTAGAGCAGAATCTAGCCGGTACCATGCTGGCATAGTCGATGCCATTTCAGGAGCACCTCCTGGTGTCCAGATGTCTTTAACTGTCATTATCCTCATCTCCTTCTTCTTTTGGCTCAATTGGCAAACTGCTTTCCACATTCTCTATATCCTTCACCTTCTCATTAAGGAACTTGGCGAGCTCTTTAGCAGCGTTGAATGACATGTTCAGACCCACTATGAATGTGCGTTTTACAATGGCAGCCCCATCCCAAGGCTCCGCTGGTACTATCTCTCTCCGTCCATCTTCATGTTCGATTATCTTGTCGTTCAAGGATTTCATTTTTACCCTTTCAGAATAGAAATCCAATCTTAAGTGGTAGATGTTTTGAATTCCCCCTCTTGCGCCTGTAACATAGAATTCATTGAACTCAGGATCAAAGCTATATTCAAACCTCACTATCTCCTTGGATGTAGTGTCTTTCTTTTTGGGCACTTCAACATCTCTCCTGCAATCTAGATTCAGTTTAGACTTCCCGTTGTCACCTATAGCCTTTACTACTTCAAGCCCCAATGATATAGTTCGCAGTTCAACTCCTAGCTCTGTTGAAGGCGTAGGGACTGTACAGTCAGTATTATACGGCTGCCATCATTAAGATAACGATAGAAGCACACTCATATCTTTTGTCCAAGCTTTCAGTAGCTGTTGTCAACCCTCTGAATAGCTCAAATACGCTCACTCTGGCATTGGCGAAAAGGAAGATATTGCCAGAATTTTCCCCATCTAGGACTCATCCTGAGACAGCGTTCGGTTCCTGCTTCATCGAGGCTGCATGTGCAACCTCTCTGAATCTGCGAAGTCCCACGGGGATGGGTTAGGTTTCAGTTTTCGGAATCATCTTTGGCACATGCAGTTTTTGGACGCATTGGGTTGAACTATACATCTCATTTGGTCATTCCTGCGGCGAAGAGCGAGTGGACGCAGTAACGAAATCTGCACGTGTATTTTAAGGATGATGTCATCCCTGGTACTCAATTACGAAATGGAAAATTCACCTGAGCGTGCTACTATGACTGAAATCGCTTCCCAAGCTGCAAGGGGAACATCAGCGTTCATGGTGCAAGCCGCAATATCTGGATCTATGCGGATAATCACTATGATGGTGCTAACCCGTCTGCTTATCCCTGCAGAGATGGGTCAGATTGCAGTTCTTGGAATCATCTTTGGTTATATGCAGTTTCTGGGAGCATTGGGGTTGAACCATGCCTCTCCTCTGATCATTCCGAAGGCGGAGAATGAGGGGCAGCAGGGACGAATCAAGGGGTTCGTTAGAAAGTCAGTAGGATATATTCTAGTATTCTCGGGCTTTCTTTCCCTCATAGTCTTGTTCTCTGTGCCATTGGTTCTCGGAACCAGCATAGTATCCTCTGAATTGATTCTGATGGTCCTTATCATCGTCCCTTTCTCCGCTCTTGAAGTCTTCTTAGACTCGGTGCTTCTAGCTAGGTATCGTATTCGCAGCCTCGCGGCGGGTCGGATAGTCTTTGATATTGTTCGTCTGGTTGTGTC
>JABCTJ010000225.1 GCA_018238375.1 Candidatus Thorarchaeota archaeon | reverse complement strand
CCGCCAATTGGTACACATTGAACCACCTTGGAATTGTCCCGACAAGTGGTCACGGCATCCTGAAGTAGCCTTGCTCCAACAGAATCATATGGTTGACGATCTATCATGTTTTATCACAGTCAGGAATAACGGGCGTTCTCCTCATGCAGTATGAGCGAATTAAAGCCAAGTCCCTCCTCTCAAAACCCATTATGGCTGATGGGTGGTTTCACATCAATCGGTCAATGAACGCCTACCGCGGGTGTGAACATGGATGCGTCTACTGCGATGGCATGTCAGAGAGCTACCATGTGGACAACTTTCTCACGCATATAAGGATCAAGGAGAACGCTGCTCAGATACTTCGACGAGAACTCAAGAAGGCTGGATTCACTTCCAAGAGCGAACTCGAAACGGAGACCCTCTGGTCCTTTTTGGATGAAGAGGATGCAAAGAGACTGGCCATGAAGTCCCCACGGAAGCAGGTAATAGGAGTTTGCGGGGGTGTTTCTGATGGGTATCAACCAGCGGAGAAGGAACATGAGATAACTCGCCAAGTTCTCGAGACCTTACTTGACTTCCAGATGCCTGTATTCGTATTAACGAAGTCAGACCTAGTTCTTAGAGACCTTGACTTGCTCAAGAGGATTCACGAGGTCGCTTTTGCAGATGTACTGTTCACGATTACACTTGTAGATGATATGGTTCAGAGAATATTCGAACCTAGAGCCTCAACAACATCAAAGAGACACTCAGCACTGAAGAAGGTCAGAAAAGAGGGTCTCTTCGGTGGAGTTATGGCAACACCAATCATCCCTGGCATTGGTGATACCTATGAGAATATGAGAGGTCTCGCGAAGGAGGCTAAACGTACTGGTGCTCAGTTCATTCTTTGGGGTGGTATGACCCTCAAACCCGGTCGTCAAAAAAAGCATTTTCTGAATGTGATTAGAAAGAGATTCCCCGAGAAGTTGGAACTGCTAAAACGAATATTTCGAAAGAATCACCCCTATGGGCATGCTGACTACAAGGAGCTCCCTGTCAATATAATGCTCCGGGGTTACGAAATTTGCAAGGATGTGGGAATTAGTGATAGGACAATTCGACATAGACTGCCGAATGAACCTGAAGCGAATAGCCAAGTCCTCGGGGCTCTGCTTGATATTGCCTTTCGCCAAACGTATCTCCTTGGCATGAGCTGGAATAAGTCGACACCATATCGCGAACTAGCTCTGAGAATCGAGAATGGAGTTGACGACCTTAGTAAAATAAGAGAAGAAGGGGAACTGGCCGAGAAACTGATGGTCGACTCTCAACTGCTGATTACTGTGGAGGAAATCTTGGACACGGGATCCTGCCAAGTACTGGATGACATTCATCTTCGTCTAGATGAGCTAGTGTCCAGAAATGATGCATAAAGAGTGATGACCTGCAAACCTCAACTTGGAGGTTTATACAATCTCTCGGAAACATTTCAACTCTCAGTGGGATGTGACCTCGTGGTGTAGTCCGCAGAGGATAACGCTTAAAATGTAAGCAAGTGCGAGGTGCATATTCTGGGAAGTGAAGAAATGCAAGATATCTTGGCCAATTTCCTCCAGTCAATTGCGGCACTGCTCGCACCCGTAGGATCAATGCCGCTATCTACACCGTTTGTTGCAATTGTCAGTATACTCGTGGCACTCTTAACAACATGGGCTACCAAGAGATTCTCTGACGTAGAGCAAGCAAACGCAGATATGGAAGAGATAAAGGCTTGGCAGACGAGATTCAACGAAGCAAGAAATACAATGAATCAAGAGCTTCTTGAGGAAGTCATGGCAGACCAAGGGCGGATTATGAAGCTTCAAGGGAACATGATGAGTTCTAAAATGAAGCCAATGTGCATAACCTGGATTCCAATATTAGCGGTCTTCGGTGTTCTCAGTACTCTCTTTGGAGCAACACCAGTCGCCATACTCCCATTCCATGTCACATTTCTCGAAGGCATCATTGGAACAAATGTTGAAGGTGGTTTCGGCCTCAATTTCATTGGGTGGTACATGCTAACGAGCATGAGTCTTGGTATGATGTTGAGGAAATTCCTTGGAGTTGGGACAATGTAGGTTCAAACAGCCACATTGAAGTCCTTCACACGTATCATTAAAAGAATCATAGTCGCTGCTCCAGCGAAAACCATTGAGTACTGAAAGACCATGAGTGCTCCAATCGTTTCCCAGAGATAGCCTATAATCATTCCAGCTGGCAAAGCACACAAACCAATTACCATTTGAAAAGCTCCGAGAATACTTGCCCTGCTTTCTTCTTCCACAAGATCAGCCACCAATGCAGTTTGTACTGGGTCGAGTGCGGCAGTCGAGAGCCCAAACAGAATGAATAGAGGAATTACTGTAATCCAATCATGAACCAGATACGCCCACGCGGCAGTGAGAATCAGCAGGGCAAAAGCTACAATGAGAATCGGTTTTCGTCCTATCCGATCAGAAGCTTGTCCAAAGGGGTATGCAGCTGTAGCATACACAATCGCAAACAGAATGTAGAGCAAAGGTAACTGTCCATCGGCATAGCCAAACCCGCTTGAAAATAACATGAGAAACGAGTAGCTGAATGTGGCTAACGCGAATAACGCAGAAGACAAGAAAAAGAGCTTGAGATTTCTATCCAGCCCTCTGAAATTGATACCCTTGAATACATCTTTGCCTCTCTTCTCTTTTACACAAGTTGCGATTATGATGACCGACCCTGCAGTGGGAATAGCCGCCAGCAGGAATAGGCCAAAGTAGCCTATGAATATGAACAGCAAGTAAGAGATAATTGCGCCAACAACAGCTCCTGCAGAGTCTAGCGCCCGCAGCACGCCAAACGCCCGCCCTCTTTTTTCTTCGGTTGTCATTGCAGCAACAATCGCATCACGTGGCGCACTACGCATCTTACCGAGGCGGTCCATGGACTTCCAGAAGAGTATATGATAGAAGCTAGCTGCAATAATGAATCCAAGGCGCCCGACCATTGACATGAAATAGCCAAGCGTAATAAATGGCTTTCTTTTTCCACTCTTATCA
>JABCTJ010000213.1 GCA_018238375.1 Candidatus Thorarchaeota archaeon | reverse complement strand
GGTTCCAAGGAGTTGCTGAGAAGGCTCGCTGATCCCGTGTACTTCCAAGCTTTTGCAAATGTCCTCGGTTATGATTGGGATTCATCTGGTTCCACTACTGTGACGTGTGGAGTGCTCAGGTCTGTGTTGAACTTCACCCAGCACAATGTGGTCGGAGCTGGAGGTAAAGGACTACTCTCTAGGAAGGTTCCCGAGCAGCTCAAGGCACTGGAAGACTATGGACTTGATGGAACCAAACTCGCTGACATAAGCAAGGCTGTAGCCAAAGTGGACAATGCAGCTGTTCAAGATGGCTACCAGCTCTATCAACATCTCTTCTTTGTGGATGCTGAAGAGAACTGGACAGTGGTTCAACAGGGCATGGATAGCAGTACTAGTGATGCAAGACGCTATCACTGGACCTCAGAGGAAACATCCAGTTTCATTGAAGAACCCCACACGGGCATGATTTCAGGACAGGTGAAGTCATCCACCCTAGATATGACTTCTAAAAAGTCAGATGAATGCAGGAAGACATCAGTCGACGTTGTGAAGGAAGAACCACGACGCATTAGAAGGCTCTTCCATGATCTCAAGCCATACGGTGAGAGCTCTCTGATACCATGGCTGGAAAAAGATGGATCAATTGGAAGCCTTCCCGCCTACAAGGTCGTCCCGCATCGAATGAACTGGAATGCAGTGCGCAGGGCATACCAAACTCAACCCTCAAATTATGAAGAACTTCTCTTCATGAATGGCATGGGACCTGCAACCATCAGAGGCTTAGCCCTCATTTCAGAGATGATTTTTGGCTCTGAGCCTTCTTGGGCAGACCCAGTGCGGATGACATTCGCTTTTGGAGGAAAGGATGGAGTGCCCTTTCCCGTGCCCCGCAAGGATTACGACGACGCGATAGCCTTCATGGAACAAGCTCTCAACGATGCCAAGATGGGTAGGCGAGACAAGGTTGTGGGGCTAAAGCGACTGAGGAAATTCGCCCCGCCAATCCTTCGGTCAACACAGCAGGAGATGGAACACCAAGCCCTTGCGTGAGAATGATACCGAAGAGTGCTTTTGAAGGGCCACACGGAACAAAATTATGCTTAAGTTGGAGCCCTTTGATGACGTAGTCACCGGCATCAAGACCGCTACCGCTCAGGGTGGGAAAGCCATAATGTGGGCTTACTCCTACAGAGTCGACAACGTCTTCTTCGATGCCGGATGTGCAAACGCAAAGGGGGAACTGCGCTCACATATCAAAGGAATAGAACGACTTCTTGTTACACACTCGCACGAGGATCATGTTGGCGGATGTTCAATCTTTGGCCCGGATATTCCGATTCTTGCTCCAGACCTCACAATCCCGGTGCTGAAGAGTCCGAATAACCTCAACGAGTTCTTTTAGCACGTATGGGGTCAACCCGAACCTATCGAAGATGTCGAGTTGAAGCATTCACGATTCTCAGTAGGTGACCTGGACCTCGATGTCATCCCCCTCCCAGGACATAGTCAGGACATGGTTGGGTTCTATGAGGGTCGTAATCGGTGGTTCTTCTCAGCGGATGGGATCCCACTGCCGTTGCCCGAAACTTGTACAATCCTGGACATCAATGTCCTTGACTGATGTTCGGTTCCTGATTCATTGAGGTCTGCTCTGCAGATCCTACTGGATCTGCGACAAGTCTTACGTCCTCTCCACAGGCGTTTTCTGTCTCCGTCCAACTGGCGGCGACCAAATTGCATGGAGGCCATAGCAATCAGCATTGAACATCCACACCATTCAATCCTGAGCAGTATGTTATAACCACCTACAAAATGTCCAAGTTCTTGGCAGCTGTTGCATACCCTCCAAGAAACGACTTGCTATGGATGATGAGAATGTCCCGCAGGCTATTGCAACCATGGAGCGAATCCTCGAACTCGATGTGGATATTCTCTTCGACTTCCACAGAGGTCCGATTCATGACCCACAACAGCATATCCAGACAAGGATTGACTTTTTGAAAGGGGTTCAGAATCAGGTACGGGAGCTTCACCAAGAGGGCAAGACCATTGAAGAGATACAATCCGTCCTGAATTTCGAACCTCCATGGTACATGGACCTGACTGAAGGGAGGTTCGGTATCGACTATCTCATCAGGTCACTTATCTTCGACCAGCCATGAACCTAGCTGCTGATCGTTTTGGCGTTTAGGAGTTGCATCGTCTAACGTATGAATGCATCGCGTTAGGTTATGCAAGAAGTTTAATGAGATGAAACCAGATTCTCTACTAGCTTCAACTCTTCCTTTTCTTGTCGTAGGCTTCCCATGAATCGGCCGCTGAGGCTGCTCCCTTTGATCTCAGTTCCGTGAGAACGTATTCTCGAATCTCTGAACTCTTCATTGTTGCTTCTGAGCGTTCAGAGAGCGAACTTGCGATCTCGCGTGCAACCTCGTAGGGAGCACCGCACTTGACAGCACTCACAACAACCTTCTCAGACATGTATATCTCGGTTGACCCATCTCTCTTTTTAATTTCCATAAGTTACATCTTCTTGAGTAGTATTTGATGAAATACGACTCGTGCAATATATACCAAAGTTATCAGATAAACAATTGGACACCTATTGCGGTCGCCAAAACGCGATGAAACCGCTGAAGAAACCGATGATCTTGCTACCAGGAACTGAGCCTTATCTAGAGCCCTTTCGTTTCTTCCGTCGTGCCTCAAATCGGTCGTCAAATCGTCGAGTAGATTTCTCTTTCTCTCTCTGAGCCTTTGCCGCTTTCTTCTGGCGCGCGCAGTTGATTCTAGCTGCGCGTCCAAGATTCCTGACCCGCTCGACTTCTTTGTCATTGCCCTGCTTCCGGTACAGCTTGCGAGCACGATCCCACGCCTCGAAAGCAGAACAGAAGTCACTAAGACGCGCGTATGTTACGGCTTGTGCATCGAAGATATCAGGATCTCGCTTTGAGAGTGTTGTGACTCGGTTCCACGCAGCGGAGGCTTCATCCCACTCCTCCAGTTCCATGCTGGTGAACCCGAGGTTACGCCATGCGGACAGATGATCCTTCTTTCTTATCGTGGCTCTCTTGAAATGCTTTATCGCTTCGCGTGGACTGCCCGACCTGTACGAGACCATTC
>JABCTJ010000210.1 GCA_018238375.1 Candidatus Thorarchaeota archaeon | reverse complement strand
GGCGATGTTATTTGGGGCGTACATAGACTATAGAGTCAAGAAGCAGGACGGTTTCCAGCCTGATTCCGCGGGCTATGAAACTACATTTAGTCCACTTCGCAAGAAGATGAGCCGCATTCTCAGCGGTATCGTAGCAGGAGAAGCGATAGTAGTCGCGATATGGGTGATCTGGAGCGCAATCATCCTATTTGCCTAGGTGGCACTCCCAAAACATTCTACCAAACGCGAGTATTTTACCGCTTGTACGTGTCTTCAAGAGCCTTATCCCATTCGTCGTGTTCTTCTTCGGCCCTACGCTTTTTCTTGGTCTTCTTACGCGCTCTTCGAGATTTGACCGCGGCTTTCTTTTTCTTCTTCAGCTCTTCGCGACGTTTCTTGATTGCTTCCTTCTCATCCTTGGTCAGCTCCACTACTTCTACTTCTTCCCGTCGTGAGAACCACCCTATTATCACAGAAACAAAGACGAAAAGCAATGAAACAGGCAGAAGGAAGATTAGTATGAACTCTAGTTCGAGAAGCTCTGCACTGAATTCAACTCCTGGAGGGAGATTGAGCATAGAAACAAACAACACAGGACTCATCATCAAGAACGAGATAATCACTACGCCTAAGAAACGCATTGCCGATCCTGTGATGGTCGAGCCAATCACATAACTCTCTGATGGAGCCGCAGCCTTAGCTGTGAGTTCTTCTCGCGCTCTGGGATCGCTCAGGAGTATCTCATCAACAAAGTGTTGGAGACGACGTACATCGCTCACGGCATCAAGGTTCTCAAGAGCCTCGGTACCTCCGAACATTTTCCGCTCAATCGCCTCTCTAAGAAATGAGAATGCTGTTGCACCGGAAGCACGGCTTATCGCTGTTGTTCTGATTTTCTCGCCGCGCTCAATAGCATCCTGTTTCCGAGTGGCTTGGCGAAGCGCCAAGAGCTGTGTCTTGAGGGTTTCTTCCCGGTCCTCTACAGGCTTACCTACCGAATGACTATAGATCATCTGATAGCTAAATTCCAGATAGGCAAAGGAAACAAGTGCTAGAATCTGTGGAGAACTAGTGAGAAACGTAATGATATCAGTAGGAAAGATTGTGAAGTTGGGAACCGTAAGACCTCTGAAGGCACCTATAATTAGAATGGATTGAATTGAAAGAAAAGCGCCGCCAGAGAACTTGTGATCCATTCTTACAAGTGATTGCAGAAATAGGGTAACACCCAGAAATGCCAGCAAAAAGAAGAGGAAACTGAATGTGTTGTCCCAGAGAGACAGCATAACACCCATCAGGTCCATTTGGAAGCTCTCGAAGACGAGATTGACGTCTGAGATGGGGCCATCTACTCCATAGGGCTGCAAATTCCAGAATTTCAGAACTAGTGTGTTATACAACCAAGCAATCGCCTGGTCTGGCAACTGACCACCAAATATTGCTGCTGTCAGCCCGTTCATTATCAGAACTGACAGGAAGAAAGCAAGTAAGGAGAGAAGATGAAACACCGTAACCACAAAGTCGTACGGAGCACTCCAACCCCATGCACTTGACTCATCCAAGGCCAAATAGACTAGGTAAGCCATGTATGCGAAAGTAGCAGTTGAAAGGATGCGCAGAATCCATGTGACCACCTTCAAAACATCGCCACCCCCATTCGCTTTGCTTCTTCATACTGTTTAATGATGGTAGGCAAGAAATCCGCAGGACCCACGTTGACTACGTTTATTCCAAAACGTGCTAATGCGCGTGAAATTTTGCTACGCCGCTCCCAGAGCTCCTCCGAAACAGCCTCGGCAAGGACTCGCTCCACCGGACCAAACTGACCGACCGGAACCTCAAACCATGGACCGAATGGACTAATCACCATAGCCTTGTGACCGTTTGCAACCACAGTCTTCATGGCATTCAGTAGGGGGGCTGGACTCTCTTCAAGATCAGTCAGCCAGATGAATAATGAACGTTTTTTTGTCTGTCGGGTAACGTACTCGACTGCGGACTCGTAATCACTCCAACCACTTGGCTCAGCCATCGCAAGAGATTCCAACACGCCATACATATGATTAGGATGTGTACTTGGTGGAACATACGAATGCACGATGTCTGAGAAGACACATGTACCGACAAGATCTCTTCTCTCCATCCCCATATGCGTTAGAAGAACTGCCGCGCGAATTGCATACTCAAGCTTTGTGTTCTCGGGATAGCCATTGCCCATACTTCCGCTACAATCAACCATGCATACAATTTGGATGTTCTTCTCCATCTCGAACTTCTTGATGACCATGTCACCACGCTTTGCACTGCTCTTCCAATCAATCAACCTGAAGGGGTCTCCGGGCACATACTGTCGAAAACCCGCAAAGTCAGTCCCCATACCAACAGTCTTTGTCCTATGAGATCCAAACATGAGACCAAGCTGCCTTTGCTTACCCATCGCCTCAAGTCGCCGAACATCCTTCCAAGTGGGATAAACGAGAACTTCTGTTTTCTCCTTCAATATGCGCTTGAAATAATGCATCCCTAAGCGATCACGCATAATCACCTCGGTGGGACCCAAGAAGTAGCGCCCTCGCATCCGTGCCTGCAGGATGTACGAGAAAGTCATGCTGCTCCCCGGCTCTATTCGGGAAGCGATGAAGTTCTCGCCTATAGCTAGAATCCAAGTTTCTGGGTAGCGGTCCCAGACTTCAATAAAATCAAAATGCCGCCTTGATGTGTTCTTGATAGTGACTCGCACACGCAGGAAATCCCCCGAGAATAATTTCACTTTGTCAATCTGGCGATCTACTGAGATACCGGCAATGTTTGCGGTCATCGCAAAGAAGGGGAGTGTCACGACAAGCCCTACTATGAGGTAGACTCCCAACAAGGCCAAGTAGATGTTGACGAAAACGAATCCACTCGTAAGGAGCAGGACGCCTCCGAACAGCACTACGAAGCCTCTTTGCGTGATCACTTCACATCGTCTCCGGCATCATGTACGTGTTTTCTTTCATTTACCTTGGACAGTCTACTTCACCAAGTATCTTCGAAACTACCCGCTGGACTGTAAGCCCTTCGAGTTCAGCTTCGGGTTTCAGAATCAACCTATGATTGAGTGTCTGGATGCACAGCTTCCGTACATCTTCAGGCACAACATAATCACGATTTCGCATCGCCGCACGGCTCTTGGACGCACCCATGAGCACCAAAGATGCGCGCGGTGAGCCACCAAGCAGTATCTGGGGGTCGTTGCGTGTACGTACAACGATGTCTCGGATGTAGTTGATGATGTCCTCCTCTATGAAGACTGTCTTGCAGGTGTTTTGCATTGCAACGATTGTATTAGGGTCAGAGAGCACACGCAAATCAGTTGCCATCCCAATGTGTTTCCGACGGACGATTTCAGCCTCTTCGC
>JABCTJ010000209.1 GCA_018238375.1 Candidatus Thorarchaeota archaeon | reverse complement strand
CTGGCAGCCACGTTGTATGTCTTCCCAACATGAGAAACGGGGTACTTACCAGCGGCAGCTTCCAATGTCATGGGTCTGTAGGGAGTTATCAGACCGTTGGCTCTATTGCCTCGGCCCACCTGCCCATCGTCACCATGCTCTGCTGACGTTCCAGTAACCGTCAAATAGTATAGACCTTCATCGGGTGCGTCAGCACCGTTGACGTCCACAGTTACCTCCAAGTCCGTAATTTTGGATGCTAGATTCAGCAACATGTCCTTAGTGCTTTGCATCACATTGGCGTACTCGTGTGCGTCTTTTGTTTCCGAAGATATGATTGCAGACGCAATCTGGAGGTGGATCTTATCATCAACTCTGGTTCCCATCACCTTGATGTCTTCACCTATCTGAGGCCATTTCTTCTTGGTCTTGGGATCGTTGAGAAGATACTCAGACGTGAGAGTGAGTTCTTCTGTGGGTGACATTGGCGCATAGCCAACACCGAAGCTTGTGTCATTCGCTCTGGGAATCTCAAGTTCATAGTCGAAGTTTCCTACAAGATCCGTGCTCCCCGCCCTTATCTTGTAGTCAACTATGACGTCTGAGTTCACGTCCATGTGCGGCAAATCCTTAGCGAGCCACTCACGAGTGTGCTCTATTGCGAATTTACCTACTGGCACTTGATTCTTGAAATCTTTCCCCACGATTCCCACAGCTCGACCGCTCATTAGAATGTAGATCGGCTCAATGACATCACCTCCACCAAAACGTGCGTTCGACTGTCCGCCGACAAGAAGCACCTTGTCGACATTGTGATGTTGAACTCTCCCGAATACCTCCAAGTAGTACTCACTCAATCTTACAGACAATTCCTCTGCGGCTTTGTCACAGAGTGTATCTGGATGACCCTTGCCTTTGCGCTCCACGACCTCAACTCTCTGCTGAGGAACTGGAAGACCTGCTCCACGCGTGACTTCAATATTCATTGTCAATCAACTCGTCTTTCCAGCGGGCCTGATGTGAAACTACTTAAGTCTATACATGCCTGATTCTCATGGGTAATACTGGGAGTAATTCAAATTACCCCTAGGAATACTAGGTGGGAGTCCCAAATTGATCACGCCAGAGAGCATCCATCGGATGAGAAGAGAGGCAGGTCTGACTCAGTCTGAACTTGCTATAGAAGTGGGAGTATCTCAATCCTACATTGCGCGGATAGAGAATGGTACACTTGACCCTAAACTATCAATTGCTAACAAGATTATCCAGGTATTCAACATCCGGAGTCCTCAACGGTGTGGAGCTGTCATGACTGCAAATCCCCTCACGATTGACGCTCGCAAATCTGTTTCAGCAGCTGTCCAAGTAATGCGACAACGAAATTTCTCACAATTGCCTGTAGTACAAGGGGGACGAATCGTGGGGATTGTGACAGAACGCGACATCGTACGCAATCTCCAACATGACTTGGATACACTGTCCGTTCAAGCGATCATGAGCTCTGGCGGTGTGCCGACTGTTGACGAAACCACACCAGTTGATGCAATCATTCCGTTACTGGATTCATACCAAGCAATTGTAATCCAGGATCAGGGGCGAGTCACCGGCATAATTTCTCGATCGGATCTCCTGAGGGCTAAGAGGTGATTGGGATGACTGGTGTGCTGTACTCAGCAACGAGTTGCTTTCCTCTTATGTACCCCCGCAGAATGAATTATATGTCCTAACTAAGAAAAGACCTTGGAGTAGAAGAAACCGTGGTAACTGAACTGGAAATCCTTGAGGACCTCCGCGAGGGCATAGACACTTTCGTGGAGCGCTGGTCGAAGATTCAGCGCAACTCAATGAAATCCATTCAAGCGGTGACAAACACGCTAGTTCAGATTGAGCATCTTGATGGTCCCTTGGGAAAACTCCAAGGATTCAAGAACATACGTGAGAACACGAGAGGCAAGCTATTGGTCAATCTATTCGACAAGCTAGTACCCTCTCTTGAAAGCTCTATCAAGGAATTTAGTAAGCTCATGAAGATGTTTGAGAGTTTAAGGAAGAAGGTTTCTGATATCCAGACTTTCAATGAGTCCTTGAGAGGCGTCCTTGACGAATCTTCAGACTTGGAAGATTTCGTAGGGTTCCTAGAGCTGATCATTATCAGTGTTCAAGACATACTGTCAATGTTCGAGGCTGAGTTCTTGGTCAAGACGACCATCTTTCGAGACCTTGAGGAAGGATCTGTTGATTTAGCAGTTGTTAGCAACTACTTGACGGTCTGGATAGCTGAGCCGAACATTGAACCACATGCCCTAGAGAAGCTTCTGAAGGATCTAGATGAACACTTCGAGTTGCTACGAGATGTCTTCACTGGCAAGACCCACATTCGAATACCCGATGTTCACAGGAAGATGCCCTACTGATTCACTTAGCGGAATTAGCATCAAGTGGATATTGCAAATTCACTTTCCTTCTTCAATCTGCTTCTTCACTATGTGGAGACTATTGAGGTCATCCTCCAAGGCTGCTTTTTGGTCTGCGTAGACGCTCTCACGTAGTCTTCCTTTCTCGTACTCCAGCTCATAGCACAAAAGCTTCTGTTGAAGAATTTGTTCTCGAGCGGTAACCTCAAGCATTCGGGCTTTTTTCTCGGACGCCATCTTTCGAAGATTGTCCTCAAGCGTGAAGATCTCTTCCTCCAGCTCCGCCTTCAGTCGCTTATACAACGATGCTTCAACTCTGCGCTCCGTGTATTCGTCAACAAGGCTCACCAAGAGGCAATTCTATGACACCCGATTTCAAACTGGGCATCCGGAGTTCCAGCCTTTGACCCTCCGTGACATCCTCTGCCAGCTTGGAGAACAGCTCAGCAAGTGAGGTAAGAGTCATTTCCTCCTCAAACTCATATTC
>JABCTJ010000165.1 GCA_018238375.1 Candidatus Thorarchaeota archaeon | reverse complement strand
AGGTCTCGCGTATGAACGTAGATTCAATGGATTTCACGTTCTCGAGAGCCACTGGGAAGATACGCCATGTTTCACGAGATGGTGAGATATTATTCACAGTTGTACCAACCACAGGACTACTGACTCCTACCTACAAAGGCGGTCTTGAGATTCTAAGTGCGGGAGTCCATGAAGACTATATCGTTAAGATGGACGAAGACGCCGCGGAGTTTGTAGCAAAGGGCAAGTCGGCTCTGGCCAAGTTTGTCGCACATGCCAACTCAGAGCTCCGAGCAGGTGAGGAAGTGCTTGTAGTTGATACGGACGGTGCTCTACTCGGTGTAGGGAAAGCCGTCCTCAGTGGAATTGAGATGATGGCTTTCAACAGGGGCGTTGCTGTCGCCATTAGGCACTCGAAGAGGCCTTAGTTGGCAGCTCAGCGCTTGTCAACGGATGTCCTGGAACCTTCATCAGAGCTTCAACCCCACCTAGCGGAAGGACCATCACCTCCGAACGTGAGGCGTATAGTTTGATAGCATCACCAGGTTTTAGACCAATGTCCGCATCCAGACGTGCCTGAGCTTCGGTGCCACCGACGTCAAAGAACACTTCAAGCGCAGTACCCACGTAAGTGGTTTTTGTGACAACCCCAGCCAGCTCGTTGTCCTGGGAGCCTGTACCCTTTAGCATCAAGTTCTCGGGGCGGACGGCACACTTCACGTCCTCACCGACTTCGAAGGGATAATTGTCGATGGTGCTGAAGCCGGAGAGAAGCTGACCATCAGGAAGTCGAACTTCGAGGAATTCACCGGTTTTTTCCACCTTGCCCTGAACGAATGTGCACCGACCAATGAAATCAGCAACGAATATCGTTTGGGGGTCAGCATAAATCTTGCGAGGCGTGTCGAACTGCTGTACGTATCCAACATCCATCACAGCCACTCTGTCTGAAATGCTCAATGCCTCAACCTGGTCGTGCGTGACGTAGACTGTTGTGATTGACATCTCCTTTTGGATTCGGATTATCTCCTCACGCATCTCAACTCGTAGCTTCGCGTCGAGGTTGGACAGTGGTTCATCTAGCAGGAGAACATCAGGTTCGATGACAAGAGCTCTTGCCAGTGCTACCCTCTGCTGCTGCCCGCCAGAGAGTTGGTGAATGTGTCTTCCGCCAAGACCTCCAAGACGCACTAATTCAAGGGCTGCGTTCACGCGTTTAGCTATCGCGGATTTTGTATATTTCCTCCCCTGAACCCGCTTGATCTTCAATCCGTAGGCCACGTTGTCGAACACAGTCAAATGAGGCCAGAGGGCGTAGTTTTGGAAGCACATTCCTGTATTCCTCTTATGCGGAGGTGCAAACGTGACTTCCCTATCATCAAAGAAGATTCTGCCATAATCAGGAACGTAGAACCCAGCAATCAGACGCAAGAGCGTGGTCTTTCCGCAGCCTGAGGGGCCAAGCAGTGTTGAGAGCTCACCCTCCTTAATGGTCATATTCACCCTGTCCGTAGCCACAATGTCACCAAAGGTCTTACGCAAATTTTCTAGTCTTATCTCGACCATCTTATCACCTCATATGCCTGTCATCGCCGACGACCTAGCACCCAGTATCTTGTTTGTTATTGTGATGACCGTCATTTGCATAGCCATCATCAGTACACCTAACGTAGCGGCGTTATACGCTCCACCGTAGTCTCCTGTTGCCTGTAGCACCTCCCTGCACCAAAATGTCATTGGGGCTTGCTGCCGTCCTACACTGCCTAAAATCAGACTCGTACTCACCTCACTCACCGAGTAGACGAACGAGAGCAATGACCCAGCAAGGACACTCACGCCAATCAAAGGCATTGTGATTTTCATGAATGTCTGGTTCTTGCTCGCGCCCAGGTTCATGGAGGCCTCTTCCAAGACTACTGGTGTAGACTGCAGCCCGGCATAGGCTGCTCTCACTGTGAACGGAAACTTTCGCACCGCATAGGACATTGTAATCAAGAACGCAGGTCCTTCCGGCGGGAAGATAAACGTGTTGTAGTACATTAGGAAGTATCCTGTCGCTATGACGATGCCCGGAAGAGCGATTGGCGATGTGACTAGTACGTCAAGCAGCATCTTTCCAGGAATGTCCCTTCTGGCAATTATGTAGGCTGCACTCGTCCCAAGCACCACTATGATGAGGGTTGCGATAAGCCCGTAGATCAGAGTGTACTGAATGGACCGACTGACATCCGGATATGCCCATAGTATACCGTAGTTGTCCAAAGTCCAGACATCAGGCAGTATCGCATTCGTAGACCATGACTCTGTAAATGACAGGATTATGACGCTAATCTGAGGAATGAGAGCAAGGAAGAGCAAGGGTATCAATAGGATGTAAAGAGCAAGCGATGTTCTAGGCCTAAGCCGTCGCACCCTTGGATTCCATTGGCCGCCTTTTGTGCCACCCTCGTACGACCTAAGGGACGCATACTTCCGAATGGCCAAGAACCCTGTCAGAGCAAATACCAACAGAATCAACCCAATCGCAGGACCAGCCGGATCAATCTGCCCGGATTGTGTAGCGATGCTGGCAAAGACTTGGTACGCAAGTGTCTTCTGAGCTTGCTGATGCTCGAAGTAGACTATTGGTGTACCCAAATCCTCAATGCTTAGGATGAAGGTCAGAATAGCTCCTGCCTGGATGCCAGGCATCGCAAGGGGTAAGGTCACTGAACGAAAGAGCTTTGAGCCCGTAGCGCCAAGATTCTCTGCTTGTTCTTCAAGGGATGGATCTATGCCCATGAATGAAGAGTAGGCATTCAGGTATACGAGCGAGAAGAATGAGAGTGACTGTATGAATATGATAGCTGCGAGACCCCAAAGCTCTATCCTGTATGGTATCACATGAAGCGTCGTGTACAGCAGGTTATTGATGAATCCTGCCCGGCCCAGGAAGTACTTGATTCCGATAGCACCCACAAATGGTGTGGCCAATAACGGAAAAATCAGCACGGTCCGGATAATGCGTTTCCCAGGGAAATCGTACCTTGCCACTATGAAGGCAAAGAACACCCCTATCAGTACAGAGAAAACTGTAACAATGATTGCCACATAGATTGAGTTGATGACAGCACCAAAGTCCCATCCCTGAATAACCACCAAGTCCCCGCCTGTGAGGATAGTTTCCAGTCTCACGTATGAAATCCACGTTTCTGTTGCTTCGTCATACTGCCAAGGCCAGAAGTTGGAGTCCTCAAACAGAACCACAAAATGGTATGGGAAGTTCTCAAGTGAAACGAGAATCACTAGCATCAGTGGAAGGATGAGGAACATCGTGAATGTGAATAGCACCGCTAGCAACTGAACCGTTGAGAGAGCATCCATCTCTTGTCGGAGTTTGCGGTACGCTGCGAATATCTTGACCTGGGGGTCGGAGAAGAAGTCCACGAACCCACGAAATCCACCAATAATCCAGTTGACAAGGCCGGTGATTTTTCCTACGATCCATAGCACAATGGCTGCTGGAAGGCTCAGGAGAGCGCGAGTCAGGTTGTCCCGAACAGTGTCGGTAATCAACTCTGGCTCAGCACTCACTGGTTCGCCCGTCGAATGCGTCTGTTCTTCATCTAGTGACAGAGGGTTCAGTCCCCCCTTACGGTGCCGGCACTGACGCCATGACTGAGATGTACTGTGCCTTTGCGGCCGCTGTCCAGGCTGTCTTAATCGCGCTCAAGAAGCTCGCGCTACTGTACATATCGCCATTTATCTCTGTGGCGTATGCGAGTGTGAACTTCTCCATCACAGCAGTATTCGGATCCGCGACTGTCACTGTAGCGCCCATCAGTGTCGCTAAGTCGTTTAGCTCTGTCAGTGATATGGGATTAGTGCCCCTGGTGTATGCCTTCAGAATCGCATCCCAGCAATCCACTAGTTCAGTGTGAGCATCCGTGAAAACGGCCTCGAAGTAGTGGATGAAGGAAATCTTACTCCCTAGGGAAATTGCGTCGTCAAAGTAGATGCCAACGTTCGCAATAGTCTGGTTGTAGTTGACGTACAGCTGCGGAGCTGCTATGCCTAGTGGTTCATCGAAGGCTTCCCTCATGACTGGCATTCTATTGATACTTGAAGATAGCCACAGCGACTGACCATAAGAACTGAGCACAAAGTCAAGGAACCCTTCGGCTAAATCCTTGTGGGAACTAGTCGATGAAATCGCAATTGGGTCACCGTTGACTATCGATTCACCCTCAGGCAAAATGTACTCACAATCGGGATTTCGGTGCTGTGTTCCGTAGCCATAGAAGTCGATTGACATGGAAATGCCAACTTGACCCGTTTCAGCTGCGTTCTGGGTTTCAACTGAGCCACCATAGATATTTGCGCTTCCTGCCATTCTCGCCATGGTCACCCAACCTGTATCCCAACCCATGCCCTGAGTAATAATCTCGTAGATGCGCGTGTTCGATGTGGTGTCTGGCGC
>JABCTJ010000161.1 GCA_018238375.1 Candidatus Thorarchaeota archaeon | reverse complement strand
CTTGAATTCAGGTATCCATCCTATCAGTAGACCTGCTGGCTCTCCGTCCACCACGGCAATCCTCCAGAAGTCCGCTGGAGAGTGGCCAAACTTCCCGTTTTTGATTGCTTGTTGAATCTGAAGACTTTGGTCATAATCTGTGACTGTAGAGTAGAAACCATGAACAGCCCTATCCTCGGGGGTAGACGCGAATGCCGTTACTGTGAGCTCGCTTAGTTCCTCCAATGTGAAGTCATCAAGTGTCTTGACTACTATGTCCGCTGGTGTAGGCTGCGGTATCGACAAACTCAGGTCTAGCAGCAGCGTCACACTCATGGGTCCACTCTTCTTGAAACCAAAGCTATCGTACAGTTGGGCGTGCCATGCTATGAGATCTGGACGGTCAAGCGGATATCTCAGCCTAGCTCTTACCCTCTCGATCCCGCTGTCCTTCAGAAACGAAAGGCTGAATCTCATGAGTGCATCAGCAACACCGCTGCCCCGCTCAAAGGGAGGCACCCCTGGTTCCCATCTCCTGAGCCAGCCTGTCTTCTCATCTGACGTGATGCTCAAGACTCCCACGATTTCGTCATCATCATCCAGCCGTGCAACTAGGAAGGCATTCTCAGGTTTGTCGAACTCTTCCTGTATCTCTTCTAGTTCCTCCTCCGAGTGATAGTCAAACGGACCACGGTCCTCAATCCAGTGGACATGACTCATGCACGCCAACCAAGCTTCCTCATAGTCTTCGAAGGACTCTGCGGTTTCCACGAGAATCTCTATTTCGCTCATCTCGTTCCTACTTGGCAAGGCGAATGTTTAAACAGTTGCCTTCTTACCGTTCATTGTTACTTAGACAAACTTTGACAGGGAGTCTTTGTCCTCCCAAGAGCGGCACTGGGAACGTACTCCTTGAGGTCATTTTCCTGTCATTCAACCTCAAGAACTAGTTTCACGACTTGAGTATATAAGACCATATTCGAAAATGTCCAGTATTGCCCAAGTTTGGGACAGCTGTCTGCATTCCTAGGTCCAACATATACCTAACGCATTTTTGCCAGAAGACATGATCTTGAAACGCTGAAGCTAGTAATTCAAGGGCTGAGCATTGAATCAGTCAAAACAAAGCTCGAGCCACCATGACGGAGCGTCGTTAAGAGTCTATAACTCTCTCATATATGTAAGAGGAGGCGCCGCCTTTCTCCTCGTCAAGATGGGAATCCCAAACCTCCTTAATCTTAACAAACCCGTTCTTCTCATAGAAACGGTGGTTACGTGTGGCCCATTCAGGAGTGCCAAGCTCCCATCGTTTTCCCGGGAATGTTGAGAATATGTACTGCATCGCTTGGGAACCAATGCCATGATTCTGCCAGTCAGGATTCACAAAGATAGTTCCCAGAACATTGTTGCTAGGGTTCCCCACGTCACTACCGAGGAACACAATGAAGGCACCCACCGGCTCTTCTCTCTCGTCAGTAGTAACTAGGATTTTGTAGAGATGACCAGACGGATACTGGCCATCGCCTTTAATCCCCCATGTCATCAAGAAACTGCCATCATCGTAACCCGGTGGACCACCGCCATCTGGATCACCCTTGAATCTAATGGCATCATCATCAAAGGAATTCTTCATTACTTTCGTGAGTTCTTGGACATCTTCCTCAGCAGCTTTAGCCATGCGCACTGTGAATGGCTTATCCTCGTCATGTTTCTCGTTCATGAATTCCAATCACTCCATAAGGGTATTCAGAGAGGGAACTAGAGCGAAATATATTATTCCGCGGTAGCCAGTCGTTTAGTTATCCGGTTGAATCCACACGTAAACTGACTTATTCCTAGCGGTTTGGTTAGGGAAAGTACGCTCCGTTCTTACTCATGATATGAGGCTCATGTATAGCATTTGCCAATGAATCCCCCATCCGACAAATGTAAAACGATTAGTATGTGGTGTTGGACACGGACGTGTAACCTTGAGAATCTGTGCCAAGTGTGGTAGAAGCAATAATGTGACTCGGAAGTACTGCGTACGTTGCGGAGCTTCTCTTATTCAACCGACTAAAAAGGAAGAGCCAAAGGAGGTAGCTCGCATTCCTGAGGCAACGCAGGCCACAACCAGAGAAACAACACCGAGGGTTGAAACGCATAAGGAATCCCCAACTCCTAAGCCAGAGGGAATCATCACAAGTAGCAAACTGGTTAAACCGAGCGCGATTCGACAAAACAGGGTGAGGACAGCTGAGCATCATGTGGGAAAGACTGAGCTCAATAAAGCAAAGGATGCATTTCATCGAGCGGATCAAGCTGGCACAGAGGAGGGCCATGGGGGAATCGTTGAACCTAGGATGCTTAGGGCTAGCGAGGTGCGTGAGCTCATGGCCAGCATGGCGAATTTGCAAGATGACACCATAACTCAGGAGCCGGAGTTGACGATCCAACCAGAATCGTCCCCACAGAAAGCACCAGAAACCGGGGTATCGCCTGTTGCCACTCCCCAGCCCGTTAAAGCGGATATCACGAGCACCGAGCGCACATTTGCGGATCAGACAGCACCCGTTTCGAAACACCCCCCCAAGGCTGAGCCCAAAATGGAACCGCGAAAGGAGGAAGTCGAACCTACACCGAGGCCCCCTCCCCGAGCTATGCCTGTCCTGCAAGCCAAAAAACCTATTGTGAAAGTTGCACCACCACCAGTTGTTCCAGAACCAGTCATCGAAGCCGCAGCCATTGTGCAGACCCAAAAAGTAGAGAGCAAGACTGAGTCACCAATGACAGGGATACATGATTCGGAGTATCGCAATGATTCCAAACTGGGGCCAATGCTGCTTGATCATAAGATTATCCATGACAAACTGAAGCAAATCGAGTCCGAGCTTGACAGTGTCCGATTGCAGCAAGATGCGGAGGTCCAAAAGTATCAAAATGCGGCTGAAGCCAAGAAGATACATTATGAGACTCTGAAAGAGCAACTCGGTCAGGCAAAACAGGAACTGATAGATGCAGGTAAGCAATACTACGAGTCCGAGGATCGCAGAAAGAAGGAACTTACCGGTAGAGAGAAGCAACTCAAGAAGCTTCAGAGCAGCATCAGCAAGTCAAAGGCCGCGATAGACAAACGTGTCCGTGAGCTAGACAGCAAGAAAAAGAAGCGCGCTTAGTAGAGAAGAGCCAACATCTTTCTAGAGCTAATGTAGGAAAGAGAGTTTGAAGGAGGACCTTGCAGCCCTGCCTTCAGAAACTAATTGCACTAGATGCATCGGTGGATGACTTCAGGTCCTGCCTGTGTGTAGCGTCGTTCGATACAGGGGCACTTGTTCGGGATTGTTATAAGCAATCAGATACATATTACTCCCAGAGCCGAGAGGTGTCTAAGATGCAGGATGACCTCATAATAACAGATCCAAGTGCTATGATGGGAAAACCGCTAATAGCTGGCACTAGAATCACAGTTGAATTGATACTGGACAAGCTCGCGGCTGGCGAAACCATTAAGCAAATCCTAAAGGACTATCCTCAACTCAGTCGCAAAGCTGTTCTTGCTGCCATAGCATTTGCGTCTGATGCGCTCAAAGCGACTGTCACTCATCCTAGTGGAGAAGCAGCAGAGTGAAACTACTTGCAGATGAATGCATCGAGAGGACTGTTGTAGAGTATCTTCGGTCACAGGGATTCGCGATCGATTATATCGCTGAAAATTTATCGGGCGCAAGTGATGATGTGGTTTTGGAAATGGCACAATCGTCAAATGCGATACTCCTAACAGCTGATAAGGACTTTGGCGAGATTGTCTTTAGGCAAAGGCGAGCTTCAGCAGGAGTCATCCTGACACGCCTTCACGGACTTCGGACTAGTAACAAAGCAATGATTATTGCTGACGCCCTCAAGGAATACTCTGATGAGATGGAAGGCAAATTCGTGGTCATATCTCCAACAACAGTAAGAATCAGTAGACCTCCAATATCGAAGAAAGATTAGGTTTTGATGATTGGTGATGGGAAGTTGGAAATTCGTATTTTCAGGTCTGAAGACATGACGATTGTGCTTCAGCTGGCTAACATGTATGCCGCCTTCGACGGAACGACAAGTGAGGCGGATCTAGTAGTGTCGAGATTCTTTCCAAATGGGTTCTGGATTGCTGAAGATAGTGGCAGAGTAGTCGGAGTTGCCTTTGGCTATTTCAAAGATGTTCCGGGTGAAGTCTTGACACGATGGGGAGCCTCCAAGGTTGGAGAGATTACGCTTGTAGTGGTCGATGCAAACCACAGGAATAAGGGAATCGGCACAGCATTACTACATAGGGTGCTGGAAGAACTCAAGAAGGCAGGAGCCGACCGCGTCATTCTACATTGCCCTGCTGAAGCCATAGAAGCAAAGAGGCTCTACGACAAGCTCGGGTTCAACACTAGGGCATATCACATGACGAAGCGACTATGAACAAGGGCGCTCCTTCAAACGGTCGGACACGAATAGGACGTGCTATTCTATCGGGCTCATTGGATTTCTTCTACGTTTGGGATATCTTCGGAAGGACGATATCCACGGCTCGATCTACCGCCAGTTAAGCAGTAGATGAGTACGGGAATGAGAACAATGACAATGAGGACTGTTAGGTCCCATGTGGGAAGCTGCATGCTCTTAACCTCACGTTCATGTTAGAAAATAATCATATCAGTATTCGCATTCTTGATTGGTTGAGCATAGCGTTCTGGAATGTCTGAAATAAAAGAGCTTGACGGGGAACTTAGGGCAATATCTGATTCTAGACACAACCGAACTCAAGACGGAGCATCAAGTCGCTGAAGCCCTTTTTCCGCCAGAATTCAATTGATTCTGGGTTCTTCGAAGCTACTGTCACGTGAGCCTTGTGGACTTCCTGCTGTTTCAACCAGTCGAGAGCCATATACCATAAGCGGGTCCCAATACCATGACGACGTACACTTGACTTCACGAAAAGGCCATCTATAAAGCCCATTCTGCGAGGAACATGAATTGGTGGCCGCTCATGAACCTGCACACTGATGAATCCGACAATGTCGTCATTTGACTGAGCGACACCAACGTAGGAGTTCTCTGACTGAAGCTGTTTTGCATAGTATTCCTTCGTTGGTTGAGTGACATCCGGAGCATACTGGAAACGCGGCTCAAGCCTAGCATGAAAGCGAGCGGACTCGATCCATAACTCTACAATGGACTCAAGATCATCAATACTTCCAGGTCTGAAGCGGATGCTATTTCCTGTCATAATGACCACAACAGGAGGGCTCAGAACACTCCTATATTCTTTGGTTATCAGTGTGGATAAGAAAGAGAGTTTGAAGGAGGGCCTTGCAGCCCTTCCTTCAGAAACTAATTGCACTAGATGCATCTGTGGATGACTTCAGGCCCTGCCTCATCAAATTCCTTCCTCGAAACCCACATTTTTTGGAAGGTCTTTAGTGACGCTAGGATGCTTCCACCAATCCAGACTGAGTACTGCCTCTCAGGAGGAGCAATGATGCGAACCTCGACGTTCTCTGGGACTAGTTCGGTGATCTCCTTGTGGAGCCTCTCCTTAAGTCCTGGGAACATGGTGGAGCCACCTGACAACACGATGTTCGCGTACAGATCACGTCTCAAGTCGACGTCACATGCCTTGATTGAGCCAAAGATGTGCTCATCGAGTGGCTTCGTGTCCAAGCCAATAGCGCTCGGGTTGAAGAACAACTCGGGAGCCTGGAAGCGCTCTGCACCAATGGTGATTACATCACCGTCGGGGAGCATGTACGGCTTGTCAACGCCTGCCTTGTCTGCAACGGTCCTCTCACGTTCAGGGTCGAGGGCAACGTAGCAGAGTTTCTCCTTGATGTCTCGGACAATCTCCTTCTCTGCACCGCTGACAAAGGTGTAACCCCTCTGTCTGAGCAGTCTGCGCAGATACTCGGTGACGTCACGTCCTGCAAGATCGATTCTCGCGATGGCATGTGATATAGCAAAGCCCTCGTAGATTGGGACTATGTGTGTCACACCATCACCGGAGTCGATGACCAGACCAGTTGTCCGACCTGATGCGTATAGTGATAGCACTGCCTGCGTTGCGACATACACTGCGGGTACTCCGAAGTTGTCGAACATGACAGATGCCATTCGTTCTCTGTTTTCTCTGGGGTTGAACGGCGCTTCGGTAAGAAGCACTGGGTTCTCGCTGGGGTCTATCTTGAGATCGTTATAGAACGTATAGCTCCATATCTTCTCGATAGCATCCCAGTCATCGATCACACCGTGCTCGATTGGGTATACCAGACGTAGAACACCACGCAAGTTGATAGCCTCTTCACCAATGTAGTAATCACGCGTGTAGTGGTCGACGTCTGTCATAATCGACTCGTATCGCGGATAACCAATTAGTGTGGGCCAAACACTTCGTGGCTGATCTTCGCCGGCGTAACCATTCTTACTGAGACCTGTGCCATTATCAATGACAACAGGTTTCGCGCCAAGAAATTCGTCTTCAGCCATTTTGTCGGTCCTCATTATTGTTTATCTAGAATCTAGATTCCCGCGCAAAGTTATCCAAACTCTGTGCTGGCAGAAATTGCATTCTTTTTCTATTTAAGCCTTGTTTGGTTGGGTTCGAAAAACAGCCCGATTAGTTCGAGAACTATCTATTCTATATAGATAATGTATTTCATAGTAAAAATACCCGAAAATGCCCAAAACCGCATTGTAGGCTTTCGAGGGCGGGAAGTAGCACATGGGGCGATTTCGTATGACTGTCCTGTTTCATCAAAAGATTACAATATATATCATCAGGATAACACACACATCAACCAACATAATATATATAGGTCATGTCGATATAAGGCCGTGGTGAATAATCATGTTCTGGCCATCTGGTGACGACATCATCCGCAAAGAGATAGAAGGAGTGCGTGCTCGCAGGATAATTCTAGATCAACTTGAAGGAGGTCCACGAACCGGGAGCGAATTAAGAGAGAGTATCAGAAAGGATATGGCTGCGAGGCAGGTCGGCTCAAAAGGCAAGAAGGTAGACCCAAAGAAAGTCAAAGTCACGGACCCAAAGCTCTACTTCAACACGCAACACCTTGAGGATGTAGGAATCATCCGTAGCTGGAGAGAGTCACAGCAGCGTGTATTCAGTCTTGAACCGAAAGCAGTACACCCCGTAAGAAGAGCACTTGGTATCTCGAAGCCCAAGGTATTCCTCACGTCGTTGGCACTGCCCGAAGACGCTCGGCTGCTGGTTGCATGGCTTTCCACAGAGGCCAGTCCTGACATCAAGCTCCTACGGTTAGTTGTAGAACAACAGCGCTTTGCCAGAGGGGTTTCCAAGAACCTTGAGAAACACATTCCAGACAATGCACCTCGGCAGTGGGAGAACAGATGGCTTGAACTGCCTATCGAGATAGCGGGGGACAATGAAGGAGGTCTCCGAGGGAATCTCATGTCCACATACTCCGAGATAGAGAAGGTAGTTCTGGAAGACATACCAGAGGGGGATATTCTTGTGGATCTGTCTTCAGGCCCGCCTACAATTGTGCTTGCATTGAGTCTTCTGGCTATGGAATACTCACTGCCCGCAATTCATGTGCAGAGATACGAGGGGGATAAAACTACAATCACAACAGTTCTGCCCAGGAGAGAAGTAACGTGAGTATAGGCGACCTTAATCTCGAACAAGGCCATATCGAGAAGAAGATAACTTCACTGCTGACTGAAGTGAAGAAGGCGAAAGAGAACGTGCCCTCTCAGAACACACGTCTTCTTGGAAAGATGAAACGTTGGGCCAAACAGTTAGCCAGCATACTGTCCCTAATAGACCGAATCAAAGATACACTAAGGCCGAAACTTGAGAAAGTTCTAGAAGTGTCTCTACACAAGAGCGAGCTACTCCTAGTTGCGATGTTCCAGCCAAGCACGAAAAACCTGTTTCTTGAGATGATAGATGAATTCCCAATCAAGCAGGAAGAACTGAAGCATCTTGTGGCTCTTAGCGAAATGGCGGAGGCGCTGGCACTAGTGGGAGATGCGTCAATCTCATTGGCTGCATTGCACCACATCTGGCAGCCGAAATCGATTGATGTGGGCATATTGACCCAGAAGAGGTCAGACATTGTCAACAACGAACATATGGCTGAACTTTGCGATGATTGGGGGCTCTATGAACACCGCATCCACTTCGACCCCCACGCTGTGAGCAAGTCAGAGATGGAACATGACAAGGGTACGCTGCTTGAAGCAATCTACGGAATCGTCTACATTGAACATGGGCTAGAAAAGATCAAGGAACTAGTCCGGTATCTTGTCTGATGTGGTTCTGCAAGACGCGGTCTAGGTTTCAGTCATATCATACTCGTCTTCGCGATATGCGACGTGCTCCTTCACGGGAAAGAGCTGGTCGAACCTCTTGTGCACCTTGACTGCTATCTCTGGGCTTGCATATACTCTGACCGAGGGAATCGTACTTTCTTGTTGACTCAAAATATGTATCAAGGACTTGCCTTCCTGAGTGTCCTCAAGTTTAACAATGTCAAGACCTATCCCCTCACCACCAGCAAGAAGGGGCAAGTTCCCCAAGGTGTTGACTCCAAACTCAGGATAGACTACATCGATTATCGCAGCCCCAGGCTCTTCATTAAGTTCCTCTTCAGCGTCAAGGAGCACCTGAATTTCATCAAGCATTTTCAAGAACCGCAATTTGACATCATCCTCAAAGAATGTTATTGGCTTTGACAGGACCACCTTGAACAGGCGGCGATACCTGATTCTTGCTGCGTATTCGTGCACGAATTTCGTTTCAGACTCGAGAAGCCACCTGTAAAGATCGGCATCAGTCATCCGTGTGAACAACCCAATGCACTCGTTCCTTGAGAGTTTCTCCTCTTTGATCCTAAAGTACGTCGCCTTGGAAACCATGGCCTCGGCTAATCGTACTGCGTGGTGCAGATACAGGTCGGAGAACATCCAGTTTCGACTCAAGACCAGTGATTCCAGAGACCGAAACGCCTTGAGCATATAGCCCCGTATGTATCGATCCTTCTTGTCTTTCACAACTCTATTTGTAAGCATGACACGTTCAGCAGGAAAGACGCCTAGTTGTACACCACTGAAATGGGCATCGCGGATGAGGTAGTCTGTCTTGTCTATGTCAAAGGGATTGTCAAGGAATTCCGAGAGCAACGCCAGAACTGGGTCCTTTGACTTACGTCTTAGAACATCCACCACTGTTTGGGGCTCGATGTCATTGCGAGTCAAGACATCAGTTAGTCCGCTATGAAGAATCAGCGATTCGCCAAGATCGATATGATCCAAGTCATGGGCGCCCTTTAGGGCAAACTCAATTGTGTGAGAGGTTGGGGGATGACCCACGTCGTGAAGCAAAGCCGTGATTCTGAATATCTTCTGTTGATAGTCATCCAGAAGCTGTGATAGTGGAGCGAAGCACACGTGCTCTAGGTCATCGCAGTAGTTCACGACTCGAATCGACTTCTGAGCAAGGAAATTCGTGCCCAAGCAATGTTGAAACCTTGTGTGAGTTGCGCCGGGATAGACAATGTGAGCCGGACCTAGTTGCATCACAAACCTCAGCCGGAGCATCTCCCAAGTAGAAATGACGTCAAGTTCCCAAGGCTCCAAAAGAATGGCGCCGTGTACAGGATCTTGAATTGCCTTCTGACGTGTGTGTTTCTCTCCCTTCGAAAGCAGAGCCTCGTGATTCGCGACCAGCTGCATAACTCTACTCCAACCTGAACCTCCAGCTGCCTTCAATGAGGTCAATTCGGCCTCACGCATTCCTGTGATACGCACCAATTTGATGAGCTCGATGACAGAATCATTAGACACTTGGGTCCGCCCCTAGGCGGTTTCTGGTTGAGCCGCTATTTAAGCGATGGCTAGGGGTTAACCTGCAGTGAGAATTGGTGGCCTACAGGTCATCCTGTACTCCTGACAGCTTTACTCTCTCACGGGCACTGTTGTACTCTAATGTGCTCCCAGTTTTCATGGCACGACAGTATCTATCGGGGGTGCAGTAACCCCAGTTACGCATGGCTCTACACGATGGAGCGCTTCTCGCCTTGTAGAAGGGCGCATCTATCAAGTTCGTTTTAACAAGGAACTTGGTCACGTTCTTGATGCTCTTCTTCGCGAATGCAAGTCTGATGCAGGGCGGCGACCTCTCCACGGTCCTCCAGTTAATCATCTTGAAGAGATTGTACCAGAGTAGACATTTCTTTGCCGTGTAGAGAAAGTCGCATTTGGGACAAAGACCATTGTAGATGGAAATATGACAGATATTATCTCTGCTCTCTTGGTCCAACCCCGAATATCGTAAGAGATGGAATTTTATCTGAGCGAAACGTTCCGGAGTGAACGAACCAAACTCTTGGATGAATGAATGTAGCTCATCTGCTACCTCTTCTGCTGGGGCATTCCAATTCTTCGGCTCTAGAACAGGTGGATGGTCTTGCTTCCGCATAGATGCTTCGGACAATTGTTTGACAGAGCATCTCTTAAATTCATTCTCGATACGATTGGCTTCATCAGTGAGCGATTCGATATTTTCTTAGCTATCTACTGGAACAACTCTTAAATTGGTCAAGCTGAGTTCAACATCCCAATCACTACAATGTAAAGAGGACACCATAGAATGCCCAAGCTCGAGATAATCGCAGAGATTCCATTCAAGGAGGTCATCACTGGAATAGAACTTACAGACCTCACTGGCGATGGCAAAGATAGTCTTGTTCTTACTACAATGAATGGTGAGCTTCGGATCTTTGAATTTGAGGTTGGCAAGAAGGTTAAAGCCATCGAGATTATGAAGACCGGCAATCTACCACCCGTTGCTGCAATGGCGCTTGGCGATGTGATGGGAAATGGCGTCAAGGACTTCGTGCTCGGGGGCCTCGATAATATGCTCCGAGTTGTGAGCTTTATTGATGACGAGTTGGGGGTCAGAGCTACTACACCTCTTGGAACTCTTCCCACGGCCATTTGTGTCACAAACGTCGTAAGTGATGACTCAGCTGAAGTAATCGTGGCTACTGCCGATAATACCCTGAGATGCTACGGATGGTTTGACGTTGCATTAGACAAGCTTGCGCATAAGGTGGTTGATAGACCGGTATTCTCAATGAAACCACTAAAAAGCAGGGGGCTCTCATTCAGCCGATTTGTGTTTGGAGATGACGCCGGGTACCTCTATGTCTATCAGTATGCAGACGATAGGCTCCATGAGATTCATCGTTCTAAGGTCAAGGGCGAGATTAGCCTCGTCGCTACAGGTGCAGTCACTGGCGGGTATAGTGATGAGATTCTTACGATTTCGGATGACAAACAGCTAACGTTGCACGGAATCGACCAAGGAGAAATGAAGCAACTGGCGAACATCAGAGCGCCAAGCCCGATCACATCTGTGCGGATTGGTCATCTTTTGGATAAGGCAGGAGCTGATGGTCAAATAGTGTCCTGCCAAGGTAACTCGAACATAACGGTTCTTTCTTACGAATCGAGAATGCTAACTCCGGAGGCTTCGATTAGGCCAGTCAAAAAGGCAGCTGAGGCATTAGTAGCACTTGGAGATGTGGATGGAGATGGCTCCGTAGAAATCGTGCAGTCGGTGGGCCGTACGCTGTATCTAATGTCAATTGTTCCGAATTAAAACGTTTCACGCCAAGTCTGGCATATAGATCTCGTTGGCTTGAAGGACATTGATTGTCTTCACAGGGACCTTAGACTTGATTCGAGGAATAAACGCGCTTTCCACCCAGGACTTTACTTTAGCTCGAGCATCCTCGATGTCTGCTCCCTCACCATTCACATCAAGGCGGATTAGCAGGTTGTAAGGCTCACGTTCACTGACATCGTTCTTCACCATTGCCCAGAATGCTTTCGAACCGGCTGGGATGTCTATTCTACCAAGGATCTCCTGCCAACTTTTACCTTCAAGTCTCTTGGACACTATTGCGAGGTCCTTAAGTTCTGATATCTCTTTTAGTGCCTCTAGAATTCTCTGACCATCCTTCGTTCTGTCTGGTTTCTCAAACTCTGCAAGTAGATAATGATCAGCTCTGAACTTAGCCATGTGTGATGCTCTCCGCTAGCGGCCTATTCCAGATGTCACTTAAATCTGATGGTACGAATCTGTGAGCTCTCTCCTGTAATGATAGAAGCGATACGCTGCTGTCAATACACCCATGAACGTGACGACTACTAGGCCCCAGAGCACTTGGAAAAACAATGAGAAGATAATCAGAGTGAAGAGGCGCTCGGATCTTCCTCCAAGACCTACATCCAAATCCTTGACTCCTAGGGCTTCCGCCCGGGACCGTGAGTAACTCGTAAGTAGCCAGCCAGATACACACAGCATGACCCAGATCGGGACACCTACTCCCAGCACGGCCTGATCAGGAAAACCAAGGATTAAAGCCAACAAGAGTATAATCTCGGACACCTTATCGATAATGGAATCAGTGAAGGCACCCATTGGGGTTGAGCGATTGGCCGCTCTTGCCACTACTCCGTCGATACCATCGAGGAGACCCACTAGAAATACAAAGAGAGCATACAGCCACTGGTTTAGAGTGAGAAAGAAGAGCACGAGGCCAAGTACTGCAAGCTGAAGTGAAACGTACGTCACTGTGTCAGGTCGAACGCCTGCGCGGGCTAGCCGCTCGCCAATGGGCTGCATAAGCCACCTGAAGATTCGCCTTACCCTGTACTTGCTTGGTGACATATCATTTTCCCTTCTGAAACACATCGATGCCATGTACCACAGAGCCCGTCAGATTGGTGCCCGTTCTTACTTGCGATCCCCCAAGGAGTAGGGACTCCCGCACATTGGAGTTGGATCCCACCATTGCGTTCATTTCCAAGCTCACGACAGGACCAATCACACAATGCGAACCGACCTTGCATCCGGGGGCTATGAATGAGGGCCCAATAATCTGGACACCGGACTCCAGAACAATGCCAGATGGTAGAATTATAGTTTCTCCAATGTCCATGGTATCCCCTGTGGGAATAAACACAGACCCATCGATTTCGGGCGTAGAAAACCTGAGGAGGTACTCAGTGGCCTCCAGAAGACTCGCGACATCATCAACGTCGAACCATCGTCCAGTGACATCTACTTGACGGATAGCTTCTCCTTTGTGAATTGCTAAATTCAGAGCATCGACAACTCTTCGTTCACCAGAGCCAAGTGCTTCTCTACAGTATTTGATGAAGCGCCTGTTGACTGCCAAAACCATGGCTGAACGCCCAGATTCTGAGCAATCTTGAACAACACGTCCGAGACCTGCAAGTAGACCAGCATCCCTCACGTAAACAGGAGTTCCGGTTCTGGCGGACTTATCAACTGCAAGGGAAGCAGTTCTCGGGGGATTGTCAGTAACATGTTCTGACATTGTAAGGGAAACTATTTTCCCTTCGACGAATAAGTCAGCAGGGCATACAATAAACCGTTCATCACGGACCACATCAAGAGCCGTTACAAGGGTCTGTAATGGACCATGTTCGTATTCAGGAACATGAACTATGTCAATCCGGTTTCTTTCGGGATGATTATCGAAGTGGCGCTCCATCTCGGTTCCTTTCCAGCCAACGCCAATAGTGAAGCTCTCTATTCCTTCAGCCCTTAGCACAGACACAAGTCGATCAATCAACGTCATGCCAACACACGATATCAACGCCTTCTGAATGCCATCTGTAAGTGGGGACATTCGTTCCCCTTTGCCTGCAGCCAGTATCACCGCGCGGATTTGTATCCCTCCACTACATCAGTAGAGTGTACTCTGTGGTATGGGCATTTGATTACGGGCCATTCATATGTGTGTTTGCAGGGGGACGTATCAGGTCACTCCATTGACAGCTGAAACTGTAGTAGCTAAAGAGGAGAACTATCAAGCCATCATAAATCGAGCTATAGAGGTAATCAAGGCGGGGGGACTAATTGTTTGCCCTACAGATACCAGCTATGGTTTGGCTTGTGATTCAAGTAATCAGGCCGCTATTGAGAAAATCATCAACGTCAAACGACGAAACAAGAAACTCGGAGTTCCTTTGCTGTTCTCAGACTCCGCGCAATGTGATACTTACCACGAATTTAGCAATCTTGAGCGAGTGCTAACAAGGCTATTCTGGCCTGGAGCCCTTACGCTAATCGTCACTCCGAAGGGGTCGGTTCCAGAACTTGTCACAGGAGGACGTGGCTCCATAGCTGTTAGAGTCCCAGATCACATCATCCCCCGAGGGATTGCTCAAGGAATTAAGGGACCAATTGTGGGAACAAGTGCGAATCGAAGTGGTGAACCAAGCCCGTTTGAAATCACAGTGGCAAAGGACCAGCTTGGTGATGATGTGGACCTCTACATTGATGCCGGGCCATCGAAATCTGAAGCGAACTCCACTATTGTAAGAGTTGAAGAAAATGATGTGGAGGGGGCAAGTATCAAGGTAATTCGCGAAGGGGCGTTGACCATGGGTAAACTTGTCGAGAGCCTGAAAGTAGATTCGGATGCCCTCCGATTCTGGACCACCAGAATTATCTTCGCAGACAAGTGAGGCGAGTAAGCTGCATGAATTCAATCTACTTGTAGGATGTCCTAGGAACCGCGAGAAAGCTGCGAGGTCGGAGGTCCAGTATTTCGTTGGGGACCTAATCGAAGATGACGCATTGCGAGTGTCAATGACTCGTATTTCAGGAATTCTAACTTGTTGGACTGGGCTTGATCCATTTGATGTCGTCCATAAACTAAGAGAGTATGCAATTGAGAACGCATACCAGTTTCGCTTTGCCATTAGATTCACACCGCTTGAACTATGCGTTCCTTCTGATATCGAGAGCATCGTCAAGGCCGCGGAACTCCTTCTTCAGAAGATTGGTGAGGATGAAACGTTCAGAGTCACCGTAAGAAGGCGACACACAGAGCTTGAGAACATGCAGGTTGTTGAAGCAGTAGCCTCGGTCATCCCAAGAAAGGTGAATCTTGACAATCCTGATAGAATTGTGTGGATTGAGATTGTCGGCGAGATGACAGGTTTGTCTGTTCTAATTCCTGATGAGGATATTCTATCAATCATGACTATGCGCGATGATCAATACTAGAGCTTAGGTGTCGAGAGCAACCATAGAAACCCTGCTAACAACACACCTCGAGAGGGCTTCAGCCCAAATTTCAACCTCATCTGAATCCGTAAATGCCTTGATCTCTTTCGCATTAACGTCGTAATGGCGCATGATTCGTTCTAGACGGTCTCGGTCAGGCAGAAAGGCAGTCTTGATCTCTTCTCCCACCATGTTAACCATCTTCGTAATCACGTCACGAACAGCACTTTTGTCGCTACCGACAACGACCAACGCTATGCTCTGCAAACCGTCACGTACCCCCAAGTTCTCGATTGCGCGACTAATCTGCCTTTGTGCTGAAGCATACACGAGAATTTCAGCATCGAGGCCTCTTGTCAGCATGTAGTCACCCTTCCACGCATTTACAGCATTCTGTGCTGCCGAGAGGAGATGGCCAACGCTTACGATAAGAGAAGAATCAAGGTATTGAATGGCATAGATGCCTTCGTCTCTCTCAGATGCCAGCTTAACCAAGACATCCGTCCCCATGTGAGAGGAGTTGAAGAGTTCAGCTATACCCGCCCAGAAAACTTCGTCTTCATACTCCACAGTTTCAAGTATCACAGTCGCACCTCGAAGGGGTTCTATTGCTCATAGACGCTTGATGAAATAGTCAGCAATAGTGGGGTCAAAACCAGCTTCGAACACTAGCCGGTCTCGAATTTGCTTGATGGTAAGTGATGGGTCTTCGGATTTGAATATATTCACGAGAGCGATGATAGACTCGCGATGTTCCCAGGGGTAGACTGTCCAGCTCTCAGTCTTCACCATGTAGTAGTCAGGGATTATACAAGAGGTGGGCTTCAAGTGAAGAACAGCGGTTCGAACTTCCCTTGCGCCAAGGCCCTTTACATGCTCAACCGCGTGAGCCAGACTATCACCAGTGTCTGCAACCTCGTCAACTAGGAGAATTGTTTTTCCGTCAAGAGAGCCGGACAGCGGCTGAGTAATTATCGGCTCTTTTCCTTTTACACCTACATCGCTATAGTACTCAATCCGAATATTCTGCAGAGTATTAGCATATAGTACATCTGACAGAATGCGGGCCGGTATCCATCCGCCTCTAGCGATTCCGACGATAGTGTCCGGTTTGAATCCGTCATTCACAACACGCTCAGATAGCCGCAGCGTGAGGTTGTATATTGCGTCCCAAGAAAGAATGAGGTACTGCATTTTCCACTAATGCCTCGCATGCGCTTTGCTTGAGAGTGACAGAACCCCCATATATACACTACCAAGCTTTGTGACTAACACAAGGTACATCTGCACCGCATACATTCGCCTGATGTGTGGCACACAATGAAGCCGGATATGCTACTAACCCACATTGGTCAGCTGGCCACATTAGCTGGAAACAGCGACCATCCCAAAACGGGCGATGAGCTCGGAAACCTAGCCATAATAGAGAACGGTGCCATTGCTATCAAGGATGGCATGATACTGGCTGTTGGCACTACCAAGGATATCATCTCCCAAATTGACGAGGAACCAGTTCTGCCCGCAATTGAATTCCCAGGCATGTTCGCCATGCCCGGGCTTGTTGACAGTCACACACACCTGATATTTGGTGGCTCTCGCGAGAACGACTTCGCCATGAAGCTCGCAGGTAAGACCTACATGGAGATTCTTGAGGCTGGGGGTGGCATCCTGAACACTCTCAGGGCAACGCGCCAAGCTAGCAGAGAAGATCTCTGCCATTCCGCTTTCACTTACGGAGAGAGTATGCTTGCTAGTGGAACCACAACAGTGGAGGCCAAGAGCGGCTATGGGCTAAATCGTGATGATGAAGTGAAGATGCTTCAAGCTGCGGGAGACCTCAGTGATCGTTTACCCATGGGAATCATCAGAACATTCCTAGGGGCTCATGCAGTCCCTCCAGAGTACGAGGGAAAGACGGATGATTACGTGAATGTTGTAATCGATGAAATGATACCAGCTGTAGCAGAACTAGGGATTGCAGAGTTCTGTGATGTCTTCTGTGAGAAAGGAGTCTTTGATATCGAGCAATCGCGGAGGATTCTGCTGGCTGCCAAGGAAGCCGGAATGAAACTCAAATTGCATGCGGACGAGATTGTACAACTGGGTGGTGCGGGACTTGCTGCAGAGGTCGGGGCGGTCTCCGCAGATCATCTCTTGATGGCTTCAGATGAGGGTCTTGAGGCCATGTTGAAGGCCGGTACAATTGCCACCTTACTTCCCGCTACTGCATTCAGTCTAAACACTGCATACGCTCGTGCCCGCTACATGATAGAGATGGGACTCCCCATTGCTCTGGCCACTGACTTCAATCCAAACTGTGCGAATGAATCGCTATTCTTCACAATTGCCCTAGCTACCTACAAGATGAAGATGACAGCCAGAGAAGCGATCTCTGCCACGACCATAAACGGGGCACATGCCTTGGACAAGGGACATGAAATTGGTAGCTTGGAGCCCGGTAAGAGGGCAGATATCTTGGTTCTTGAGTGTCCCAACCCCGAATTCCTGACATGGAGGTTCGGCGTCAATCTTGTTCATACGGTCATCGCAAATGGTCAAGTTGTGCACACCAAGCTGGGCCCCTAGTAGAGCTGTTTCTCTGTAGGCGTCAAGATTACCTAGTCCCACGTGTCCCCGTCGCACTCCTTGACACGCTTACCAGTCCTACGATACTCCTCGAAATGCTCAACCCACTTGAGGTCCTTAGGTGCGCCCTTCACCCACTCAGTAAAATCGGTGAGTCTGGCCATAGTTTCTGGATGAATGTGGTGTTCTAGTTCACAAGCGTCAACAATCGCTACCTCTTCACTCACGCCGACTAGAGTCAGGAACCATGTGAGAGTTGAACGTGTTTTCTCAAACTTCTTCGCGATCTTTAGACCTGCAGGTGTCAGGGTGACGCTGCGATATTTCTTATAGCGAACTAGACCAAGAGCCTTGAGTTTCTGGAGGACATATGTGACACTTGGGGACTTCACTCCTCTCTTCTCCGCAATGTCAGTAACGCTAGCAGCCCCCCACTCCTTCTGCAGGTCGTGTATAGTTTCAATATAATGTTCCAGAGTCGTTGACAAGTCCCTTGGCACAGTATCACTTTCTTTTGAACAGACGCTCTATCTAGTCGCTATGTAAAACAGGTTCCCGGAGTGTAATAAAACTTCCAATACACCCGTGAGGTCATAACCGTATGCGAAAAGCACCTTGTATGAATCACAAAAAAAGAAACTGGCCCCTGAATACCATTGGAGATTCCGTTCAGGGACCTGATCCACTACCGCTGATTGAAGTCACCCGTTTCCTTGGCGGAATCGGATAATGTCTGAGAACTCAATGAACTGATTTATTCCATACGTGCTCCTTCATTGTGAGGTACGCTCCAGGTATCGCGACTGTGAACAGCCACAAACCCGGCTGGAACTGCTCAATAAATGTCCATTCCAACCAATCCTCGAAACCCAGCATCCAACCGAGTCCATTCGCCAACATCATGAACAGATAGAGGGCGAATATGATCCCTGCAAGCAGCGAACCAATTGCAAGATATGAATCCCACTCTTGATCACCCTTTCTCATGAGAACATAACCCCATGAAAAGACCAGTCCGATGATGACCAAGACAAGCCCTTGAAACCAGTCACCAGGTACAATCCAAGTTTCGTAGCCAATGAATCCATTGACAAACTGGGCTCCACCAACAAGCATGTAGATTAAACCTACAGCGAGAGAATAGAGTCCTAGACCCGTACTATTCTTGTTTGCTACTGTCATTTATCATGCACCTCCAATGACGCCCAGACCAATCGCCGATAGCAATGCAAATGCAATAGCCGCAATGACATAGGCTATGATGATTGAGTAGACTACTGAGAATAGAGTCCACTTCCAAGAGTTCGTTTCGGATTTGATGGTTCCCACTGCAGCCACGCATGGTATGTATAGCAAAATGAATATCATGAATGCTGCAGCAGTTGCTGGACTGAAGACACCAGCTAGGGCACTCCCGATTGCGATGTCTCCTTCGACTGCGAAGATTATGCCGAGACTCTCCACTGCAATCTCCTTTGCTAGGAAAGCGAATATTAGAGCCGCTCCAAGGCGCCAATCGAATCCAAGAGGAGCAAAGATCGGCTGAATCAGACCGCCTAGGATTCCAGTATACGACACAGATACATCTGGATCAATCCCTAAGTAGCCAGCAGGGCCGAACGCCGACATGAACCAGAGAATAATCGCACCAAGAAACAGCCAAGTACCAGCCTTCTTCAGAAAGACCACACCACGTTCCCACATGTGCAATACGGACTCTCGGAGTGTTGGGACTCTGTATATCGGGAGCTCCATTATGAAAGGCTCAGGTTCTCCCTTGAAGAAAGTCTTTCGAAGCAACCAAGCTGTGAAGATAGCGACAGCGAGTCCGAGTATGTACATCGAGAATATGACGGATCCCTCAAAGCCAGGAAAGAATGCTGCTGCAAATAGAACGTATACAGGCAGCCTTGCACCGCATGAGATGTATGGATTACTCAGAATGGATATCATCCGATCCTTTTCACCTTCGATGCTGCGGCAGGCCATTATGGCGGGAATGTTGCAGCCAAATCCAAGCATCATGGGTATGAATGTCTTTCCGTGTACTCCTAGCTTCCGCAAGAGCTTGTCCATGACAAAGGCTGTCCGAGCGAAATAGCCACTATCCTCAAGCCAAGCTATGCCTAGGAACATGAGGAAAATCGGGGCAAGGAATGGTAGGATGAATGCAAAACCACCAAAGATTCCGTCCTGCACCAAGGATGCGGCTATTTCATTGCCCACCAGGAGAGTTCCAAAGAACTCGCCAACAGTCACTAGAGCCGTTTCGATGATTACCATAAACACACCTGAAGCCTCAATTGAGAACTGGAATAAAGCCCAAACAAGAATTAGGAATATTGGAATCCCAAGGTACTTGTTCAGCAGCACCTTGTCCAACTTATCTGAAAACGTCATCCCAGTTTCGGTCTTGGTAAGGCACTCTTCCAAGATTTCGCCAATCATATTGTATCGTTTTTCTGCGAATGTTATCTCGGGGTCATCCCCAAGTACAGCCTTGACACGTTTCATGCAAATACCTCCTCAATCTTAGAACCTAATGTAGTCCCCTGAATCATCTCAAGGACCTCTTTGTCCCTCTCAATCAGCTTGATCGCCAGCCACCTTGCTGGGTGATGAGTCACTAGGGATGCATCCGCACTGAGGATAGTGGCCAGTTTCTCAATTAGATCCTCTATGTCAGACGGGTAAGTCAGGGAGGCAGGTTTCGGTGACTTGGCCGCGTTCTTGATAGCCTCCTTCAGCTTCTCCATCCCCGCTTTTTTCGTAGCAATGGTTTCAACGACTGGAACCCCCAATCGTGACGCAAGTTTTTCTGTGCGGATTGTGTACCCCTTGGACTTGGCTACATCCATTTGGTTTAGGGCTACCACAATGTTGGCTTCGAGCTCCATTAGAAGTAGAGTCAAGTAGAGATTTCGCTCCACATTTGATGCATCTACTATATTGACAACAACATCGGGCTTCTCCTCAAGAATGTAGGTTCGCGACACCAATTCGTCTATGGCGCGCGCCGTCAGACTGTAGCAGCCGGGCAAGTCGACTAGCTCGTATTCCTCGCCCTTGTATCTGTACTTGCCTGTCTTCTTCTCAACAGTCTTGCCAGGCCAATTCCCAACGTGCTGACGCGCACCAGGGACTAGGTTGTTGAAAATCACGCTCTTGCCCACGTTTGGGTTCCCGATGAGAGCTACTCTCACTGTCACATTTGCACCTCCGTAGACACCATCACATCTTCGGCTTCGCTCCTTCTAAGGGTCAAGAGATATCCCCTCACCTTGAACTCGATGGGGTCACCCAGCGGTGCATTCCGAATCATTTCGATACGGGCACCAGGAGTGATTCCCATGTCTGCGATACGCCTCTTGACAGCACCGGATCCTGTTACCTTGGTCACGGTTGCAGTATTACCGGGCCTCAAATCACTCAATTTAGTCTCCAAAAGAATTTCTCTCCAGAAGTTAAGTACTTCTATGGAAATTCGTGCTATCTAACTCCTATATAAAAGCTTCCAAATAAGGCGACTGTGCACAGGAAATGGTTCCTGTTGGCCCTGCGCAAGGACCTTTTCGCTAGAGGTCACGCTGATGTTTAAGGGAGCGTGCTGAACGACCAACAATATATTCTTTAGGTATGCTTATATAAGTTAGACCATTCTAACTCCGACGGAAGAAAACCCTCTATATCCAAAATGGACGAGCGCTAGTCCAACCAACGCCTACAAGGAAGTGCATCAATGGAAACCATTCTGACAGTTGAAATTCCCGGCCATAGGGCCGTAAGGCTAAGTACAGTTGCTGCAGGTACAGACTGCACGATACTTGGAGTAGCTGATGAAGGCCAGAACAGACCCATTGGAAGCAAGCCAATAACTAATTTCTTCTGTGGGATTAGAGATGATGATGGACACCGGGAAAGGCAAGTAGTTCGACGACTTTGTGCCCTTGGACTGACACCTGGTACTGTTGTAAGAGTCATACGTGAACAAGATGGAGGTCCAATACTTATTCAAGTCCGGGACTCGAAACTTGCGCTTGGTCGCGGACTGACTCACAAGATATTGGTGGAGGAAGTCGCTGCGGAAGAAACACCTGCGTGAGGGTGATTGTGTGTTTAGAGAGATTCTTCGAGAGATGATTGCAGATGGACTCATCAACAAACCCCACATCGCCAGAAAGGTGGGTGTTCATGTAGAGGTTGTTGAGGATATCATATGCATGTTGGTTGATCATGGATACTTGTCCAAAAGCAGCCATGCTGAATTGAGCCATTCTGCTTGTGTTGGTTGTCATCTCGCATCCAAATGTGGGTCCGGAAACTCAACTCTACAGACGTACAGCATCACTCCGAAGGGAATGAGATACGCTAAGGCATAGAGGGGAAAAAGCGCTTCCAATTGGTCCAGAGAGACCTAGACAAGATGGCGTGGGGACATGTTTCTGACGAAGGCACTTGAGAAGTACCTTAGGGTTATCTACGAGTTGGAATGCGAGAGGGGACCCGTGCGTGTTTCAAAGATTGCAGAGAAGATGAGAGTCAAGGCGCCGAGCGTAACTGCTGCCCTGCAGAAACTGGATAGTTGTGGTTTGATCAGCTACAAGCGTTACGAAAAAGTCAGCACCAACAAGAAAGGACGAGATGTAGTGGAGAACCTCCAAGCCAGGCATGGAATCATCAAGGAGTTCTTCATGCTTGCAGGCCTTGACGAGGAAACTGCTGACAATGATGCGCATGAGATGAATCATGTCGTTAGCGCCCGCACCATCCGGAGATTGAGAGAGTTCGTCCAGTCCTATCAGATCCAAGGTGAATAGAATGACTGATCCTGCACCTGAAAGCATTGGGTCCCACATCCTAAGAGAAAAGGTCACTATCGAGAAAATGATTTCGTACTATTGTAAACGGAAACACAAGACCTCAGGGGCAGGTCTATGCGAGGAATGCACTGATCTATTGGCGTATGCTCACGGAAGACTGGACAACTGTCGGTTTGGTGATGAAAAGCCAACATGTAGGAATTGTCCTGTTCATTGTTACAAACCAAGCATGAGAGATATAATTAGAAACGTGATGCGATTCTCCGGACCTCGAATGATGATTCGTTCGCCTATTGAATGGATTCGGCATAGTCTTCACGAGCATTCACCAGGTTACACACAGAAGTCTTAGGCCAGGGGCTCCTGGACATCTCAGTATTGACCAGGTTGTTTCCTGTAGGAGTCTTGTGAATACGGGATAACTTGAAGCCACTATCCGTGCAAGAAAGCTGCGTTCAGGTGAACTGCACTTATTAGCTTAAGTTAGGCCGTACTAAATTTTGTAGTAAACCAAAACTATATTTGTAGGCTTCCAATTCCAAATCGGACACCGCAAGCTCATCTGGAACAACCTGAGCCCGAGTCATTGAGTTCTTGTCCGGAGAAGTGATACAAATGGTAGAGCAATCACATGCAACAGTTACTGAAACCCCGACTCAAGAGAACAATATTTCGCAGGTACTTGTTCTAGGGTTGCTGACCTTGCTAACAATCACTTCAGCCTCTATCCTACATGCTAATCAACCAGAGTTCATTTTCGCGAGGTTTCCGGGGCTATCCGAGCTTGATGTGTCCTATTTCGACACTGTGCTCTATGTTGCCTATCTCGTCTTCGGAATCACCACAGGTATAGTATCCAACAGGGTAGGGAAACGAAGAATATTCATCGCTATTGGGACACTAGGTGCTAGCTTATTCTACATACTAATGACTGCGACCTTGGTCTACCCTATTCTGTTAGCCTTTAGATTCGCTCAGGGTGCATTCATAGTCATGGCTTGGCAGACACTCATGACTCTGATTCTGGATCTGTCTTCATCCAAGAATCGAGGCCGGAACATGGGAATCTACGGCTTCTTCCTAGCACTTGCCATGGGATTAGGCCCCATGCTTGGTGGACTCATCTCCGAAGTGAGTGTCTTCATGCCGTACTACGTTGCAGCGGCACTAAGCGCACTGGTATTTATTCTGAGTATGTCGCTATTGAGAGAGCCTCAAGAGCTCTCAAAGAACCCTGTTCTGAAAGATAGCCTGAGAGTTGTACAGCAGAACCCGAAGATAATCGTCCCCGGTCTCTTCAACTTCGTGGACCGCCTGCATATGGGATTCATCATATTCATTCTCCCCTACTTTATAGTAGTCACTCTTGGTCTGGGGCCATCTATGAGAGGTATGGCGATGGGAATCTTCGCATTACCTTTTATCGCCTTACAGTATCCGGTGGGCAAGCTATCTGACAGAATTGGTCGATACAAGCTACTGGTTCTTGGAAGCTTTGCCTACGGAGTTGTTCTGTGTGTTGTTGGATACTTCGGACAAATGGGCTTTGGAGTACTTGTTGTACTGCTCTTCATCCTGGGGGTTTTCTCGGGTGTCACCTCCCCTCCGTCAATGGCAATGGTTGGTGATTCTGTTGATAAGAAAGATCATGCTATGGGAATGGGTTTCTTCAACTTTATGGGCAATATCGGAATGATAGTGGGACCCGTCGTTGGGGGATTATTTTGGGCATACGGCAATCTTGTGATAGCATTCCTCGTTGCGGGCCTAATTGAACTGGTTTCATTGATTCTCAATGTGATTATTATTCGGAGATTTCGTAAGCAGACTCATTCTGAGCTTATGATATCATAGTAGAGTGCGGAGGCGAGTGGTTATGAGGATGAAGCATGGGCTCTTCTCATTTGGGAAACTCTCTGCAAGGTGGATGTGGACGAAGATACTCTCAGACTTGGGAACGCTCATCACAACAGTTGCGATAATTGACCGCGTCACCTATCTCATAATGGTGGCAATCTCGGAGTCACTGACTCAAGAACTGTTCTTCGACACCATGATCATCATGGCATTCGCATTGGCTACTAGATTCTTCCTCTTGTGGACATCTAGCAAGGCAGTCGCCAATATTTCTTCTAAAATCAAGATTGAAATTCGCGACCAAATCTACTCGAAGATACTTGAACTAGAACTTGGATACAGGGATGACAAGAGAACAGGCGGAATCGTGACTACCATCGTGGAGGGAGTCGAATCGTTAGAGGTCTTCTACGGGCGTTTCTTTCCACAGATTTTCATTAGTATTTTGAGCCCGATGATTCTGTTCTTCTATATCGCTCAATTCAGCTATTCCATTGCTCTGATACTCATTCTCACCATCCCGCTAATCCCAATCAGCATAGGAATTGTTCAGGTATGGGTGCGGCGAACAGCGAGAATGCACTGGAGCACCTATGAGGACCTAAACGCCTACTACTTGGACTCCCTTCAAGGTCTGACAACACTGAAGCTGTTCGGCCAGACAGGAAACAGAATCGAAGAGATCTCGAGGCGAAGCTGGGATTTCCGTGACAAGACAATGAGATTGCTATATGCCAACCTTTCATCCATTCTGGTAATGGACCTTGTTGCCATGCTAGGGACTGCTCTGGGGATTATGTTAGCCATCTCCCATCTTCACGCAGGTCTGATCGGGCTTCAAGTAGCACTGCTTGTTCTGTTTGTATCCTACGAGTTCTTCAGGCCCTTCAGACAATTGGGGTCCTACTTCCACTTCGCTGTAAACGGTATGTCAGCCTTCAATTCTATCTCTGAAATCCTCAATCAAAAACCAAGACGCAATGAGCTTGGAGAATGTAAGGACTTCGAGTTTGGTCCCAATCTGGACATCGAGTTCAAGAATGTGGAATTCTCCTATGAGGACGATGCTGTCTTTGCACTGAGAGGGATAAATCTGAAGGCTAAGACAGGTCAAATCACTGCCATTGTTGGAAAGAGTGGCTCGGGGAAGACCACAATCGCTGATCTCATCACGCGACTCCATGATCCGAAGTCCGGCCAGATATGGATAGGATCCTTTGACTTGCAGACTCTATGCCCCAAAGATATCCGAAGAGAGATTTCAGTGATATCACAAAGATCATACCTATTTCACGGGTCAATTCGTGAGAACTTGCTCATAGCAAAACCTGACGCAACTGATGATGAGTTGTATTGGGCGTGTGAGCAGGCAGGAATTGTCGATTTCGTGAAATCCCTTCCAGAGGGGCTCGACTCGTCACTTGTTGAAAAAGCCAAAAACATCTCTAGCGGGCAGATTCAGAGAGTCGCCATCGCTAGAGCATTATTGAAGAATACCCGTATACTCATTTTAGATGAGCCAACATCGAATGTTGACGCCGATAACGAAGAGAAGATTATGCGGACTCTAGAGTCGATTGCAGAACACAAGACTACGATTCTCATTTCGCACAGGCTAAGCACAGTTAGGAGAGCGGATATGATTGCTCTGATTGACAAGGGTATTATTGTCGAACAGGGAACTCATGATGAGCTAATGAAGAAGGAGGGCGCTTATGCCGAGCTGTTCCGTGACCACACAGTGGTGGAACGTGCATCGGGAGCGCGCTTAGTTGTTGCAGGATAGTGGAGAGAAATAAAGATGAGAGATGATGCCATGGTTCGCCGAAATACTGTTGTTAGAACCACGGAAAACGAAGAAACAAGTATGTCACGAGTGACAATAGTTGTTAGACTTCTTCGAATGGTAAGTGGCCTGCGTCGTTCTATGTCAATTGCCATCGCTCTTGGTGTATTGAATCATCTCTCCAATATCGCATTGGTAGCATGGGGGGCGTACCTAATTTCTTTGGTCATCCTTCCAGAAGCTCAATTTCCGACTCCACTCCACATTAGCTTCCTTTTCATCTTGGCCATAGTCAAAGCTGTATGTTCCTATGCTGAACAAACCAAGAACCATGACGTAGCTTTTCGACTACTTGCTCATTTGCGAACAAAACTCTACGGGCATCTAGAGCCGCTTGCGCCTGCCAAGCTCATGAACAAGCGCAGCGGTGACATAACATCAACCGTCGGTGGAGACATAGAACTGATCGAAGTCTTTTTCGCTCATACGATATCTCCTGTTTCCATTGCAGCCATTGTTTCAGGGCTAGTACTCGTTTTCCTGGCGGCAAGGTGGACTATCTTGCCTTTTGTTCTGCTACCGTTCTACGTTTTTCTAGGCATCGGAGTCCCATTTGCATGGGAACGAGTCGTCAGGCATCATGGACAGAGGGTTCGAAACACATTAGGAGAAACCCACGCACACCTCACAGATTCGCTGCAAGGACTAGAAACAATCCTGCTATTCAATCAAGGCCCTACGAGAAGAGAAGAGATTGCCAAAAGAGGTCGATTCCTAAACAAGCTAATGGGGCAACATGTGTCCTACGAAGGCATACTGCAAGGGCTGATCAGCGTGACTGTTCTCATTGCTGATATCATCTTTATTGCCTTTGCAGCGCAGGCCTTTTCTGATGGCTACCTAAATGCTCAGGAACTGATTGTCGTTGCTGCAATTGCAATAAGTTCATTCGGTCCTGTATCAGCAGTCGGTGGTGTTGCGCATCACTTGACCCTGACATTCGCCGCTGCGGAACGCCTGTTTAAAATAATGGATGAAGAGCCCGAGGTGACAGACTCTCCCGAGTGCTCTCATCAACCCCCCGCTAGTTTTGGGATAGAGTTCAAGGACGTGGAATTCGCGTATTCGAGCAATAGTCCCGCTATCTTGAGTAGATTCAATTTGGATGTTCCTCCGGCTACTTCGATAGCCATTATTGGTGAAAGTGGATGTGGGAAAAGCACCGTACTGCGACTACTCCTTCGATTCTGGGATGTAAACTCCGGTCTGATTGCAATTGGTGGCATGAACGTTAAAGAGATGTGCTTGGAAACTCTCCAGAGTCTCATTGCAGTCGTTTCTCACGATTCACACTTGTTCGATGCCACTATCAAAGAGAACATTGCCATAGGCAACCCAAATGCGACAATGAAAGAGATTGTCAAATGCGCCATGAACGCTAACATTCACGACTTCATCGAAACACTGCCAAAAGGCTATGACACGTCTATTGGCGAGCTGGGTGATAAGCTCTCAGGCGGAGAGCGACAGCGGATTATCATCAGTAGAGCTCTTCTGAAAGACACGCCCATTCTAATCTTGGACGAGCCGACATCGTACCTGGATGCTCTGAGTGAGAATGTTGTGCAAGAAACACTGAACAATATCGCCAAAGATAGAACCGTTATTATCGTCACTCACCGGCTTTCACCTATTGCCAATGTTGACAACATCTATCTCCTCAATAAAGGCCAATGTCAGAAAATCCAGCCTGATCGCAAGAATCGTCCCAATCTGACGCCTATTCAAAGAGCGCCATAGATGAGGTAGGAGTAGACGACTGCGATCATCAGGAATGATATCTAGTGCGGCTGAACCATCGCATCGAAAAGATTGCCAGAATCGGAAGTAAAAGGCTAGTCACTTGCTGCTGCGTGTAAGATGCCAAGCGCAACATAAACAGGGAAACCTCAAGATGACGAACAACGAATCCAACTTACATTGGAAGAATTCGTGGAATGCAATGCGAAAAGAAAGAATGAGACCATCGAAGGTGACATTCGATTCAGAGTTCAATGAGAGAGTTATGCACGACCAGTTCCAAGTACTCAAGTCCAGCAATTACGAATATGGACGAAAAGCAGTAAAAGTCTTGAAAGTAATATTAAAGGAAAACCATGAAACCTTGGAGATAGGCCCCGGACCCGGAACATTGACAATACCTTTGGCTAAGAATGTCAAAAAGGTAATTGCTGTTGAGTGCTCGGAGCTTGCTGCAAGCTACTTGGCCAAGAACATGAAAGAGCACCAACTCACCAACATCGAAGTCGTGAATAAGAGGTGGGAGGAACTTAGCGATTCCGAGTTGAAAGACCGGTTTGATCTCGTGGTCTGTTCTCATTTCCTTTGGCAAGTGAAAGATCTTGAGGAGCATTTGAGAAGAATGGAGAACGCGTCTAGGAAACATTGTGTGGTGATACAGCCTGCTGGAAGAGATAGCCTGGTGAGAGAAGCGTGGACGGAAGTCACGAGGCAAGATTATAGGGGTCAGTTAGAGCCAGACGCCGACTTCTTTGTCTATCTGGTTCTACGAAAGTGGGGCAGATTGGTAAATGTGAAAACCATGGAATACAGCATTGAGAGAAACTTGGACCAAGAAGCAAGACACATCGCATTTCTAGTCGGGAAACACATAGAGGTCAATGCAAACAGGATGAAGGCTATTGAGAACTATATTCATGAAAAAAAAGGAACTGAACAACATAAGGAACAATGCTGCGCGGTCGTCATGTGGTGGACTAAGGAGTGAATTGACCCGCTCCTTCAGCATATTGAAGCGCACGATCCAACTCGTTGGGCGATTCACTAGATTCGGGGAATGCATTGCCATATTCGCGCATAGTGGGCCTTATCTTCAGTTTCATATGTTCTCAGCAGGTTCTCGCCCTCTGCTTGAGTCTTCAGGTGGTAGCCAACGAAGCTGAGATAGATGTTGAAGAGAATAAGAAGGCCCAGAGCAATAGGGAATGTGACAAGGAGGCGACGAGAGCGGCTGCCAAGGGAATCCAGTAGTATATCATGACTTGATTGGGTTTCTGTCAGACAGGCTCAAATCTCATCGTACATGTAGAGAATAACGTCAGAGAAATACCCCTTCCACTCATGTTTCTCCAGCTCCTTGTGCAACCTATCAACTGGAAAGGAGCTTCCGTGTGATGGATGGATCACTTGGGCTCCGTGTCTGATCAGATTTCGCCAACTGTCATGAATCTGTTGCAGGTCTTCAATATAGCTAGGGGCGGGATACGATAGAAACAACCTTCTCCTTTTCATGGCCACATCGCCAACAAAAGAATCTCCGGTTTCTAGAATAAGTGAGATTGAACCTTCACTGCATCCAGGTGTATGTAACGCAAGGCCATCGATACCAATATCATTCATGGAATATTCCGTTGTCCTAATAATCACATCATCTGATTTCGGAAAATACGGTTCGTAGCAAGTCTTCATGACATTATGGACGTACCACAAGACAAGTTTTAGTCCGCGATTCCTTCCTCTCAGATTGCTCATTCGTTCATGTGAAAGAAAGGGGAGTTCCTTTTCATGTAGTACCACCTTGACATCTGACTTGGGGTCATTCACTAACTCATTGATGAAGCCAACATGATCCCAGTGATGATGAGTGAGAAATAGATAACGAATGTCGCCTACAGCAATTCCAAGATCCTTAATCGCCCCTAAGAATTGAGGGTATGTTCCAGGTCTACTTGTATCGATTAGCAGATACCCATCATTACATGGCAATAAGAAAACATTCGTATCTTTCAAATTAATGGTTCTAATAGTTACCATGCGATTAGTCACCCATGCTGCGTCCCTTTTTCATAATGCGATTAACCCGGATTTCATCCACTACATGAACAAGCTAGCTACCTGGAATGTGAGAATCGCTATTACGATTGACAAGAAGGTCACCCAGACCAGAATGAATGCTGCCCACTTCCAGGATTGGGACTCACTGGCAATGGCCGCTATTGTTACCATGCAGGGTATAGATAGCATATATGCCGTCATAAAGGCGAGAGCACCAGCTGGAGAGAGGGAGGCTTGCATTGTGGGAATCATATCGTCCCCAAAAAGTACAGCCAAGACTGCGAAGGCGTTCTCCTTTTGAATCGTGGATGTGATTAGGGCGACAATCCATCGCCAGTCGCACCCCATCAGATCTCCGAAGGGAGTGAGGTACTGTCCAATCATTGCCAGGTAGCTGGTGTTGAAGTCCCCTGACGGAAAGTATGCCAACGCCCATGTTGTGACTGACATGATCATAATGACTGGTCCCGCTTTCTTGAGGAATTGCATGGTATGGTGTCGAACAGTCTTCCAGACTGTCAGTCTGTTAGGTTTCTGGTACTCAGGCAGCTCAAGGATGAATCCCGTCTTCTCGCCTTTCAGGACGAACCTATTTAGCAAATATCCTGATAGAGCGATGATTGCAATGTCGAGCGCATACAACCCAATCAAGATGACAAAGCCTGCTGGTCCCGGGAAGAAGACTTGGCTCAGGAACATCATAAACATCATGATTGCCTTGCAGGGCATTATGGGAATCAGGAGCAGTGTTAGGAGACGAGTTCGCTCGCCCTCTATTATGCGAGTTCCTGTCGCCCCAGCAACATTGCAGCCCGCACATAGTGCTAGGGGCATGAATGATTTTCCATGCAGCCCTACCGCATTCATGAACCGGTGAGTGAGGTAGGCCGCCCGGGCCATGTAGCCCACATCATCGAGAACTGCCCAAATGGTAAAAAAGACGGTGAGAAATAAGAGGAACGCCAGTACGACTGCAAACGCGTCAATCATGCCATCAACAACCAGGGCGACAACCCAAACAGGCAGGATTCCAGTCAGAGCGGGTTCCACAAGTCCAGAGAGTAGGGCCGGCACCTCAAGCATCTTCATTACTAACGGGACACCGAAAACGAAAGAACCTCCAAACGCACCAAGAACGACCCCGATGAGAATGATCGTTCCCGTGACTGGATGTGTGGCATACCTATCGAAGCGTTGAGCTCTGCTCTTTACTGGTTCTTCTCTCAGTTCTTGCATTGTATCCGTGGTGACTCGCGCAACCCATGAATACCTCTCTGATGCAAGAGATAGTGCATCAGACCTGGTATCTATGGTCGGCGCGTTGGGAGCATAATCTGCCATATTGGCAACTTCTTCAACAGCTTGCTTCAACTCCTCCAGTCCCAAGTGCTTCGAGGAAACCATTGGAACGACGTTCATGTTGAGGGCTTCTTCGAGGCGTTCAATGTCAATCTGGATTCCACGTTTCTCTGCGACATCCATCATGTTGAGAGCAATAACAACTCTTGTGGGTAGCGAGAGAAGCTCGGATGCGAAATACAATCCGCGCTCCAGCGCGGCTGCGCTCACCATGACTACGACGATATCTGGCTTATTTTGGACGATGAAGTTCTTCGCGATCTTTTCTTCGGGAGTGCGAACAGTCATGGTGTATGTCCCTGGCAAGTCCGTGACATAGTACTTGCAGTTGCCACGCGTGTATGTACCTGTTTTCTTTTCAACAGTCTTGCCTGGCCAGTTCCCTACACGTTGAAACTTTCGGGTGAGCCCATTGAAGGTAGTAGATTTCCCTGTGTTAGGTTGTCCTGCGATTGCTACAGTCACAGTTCTTTGTTGAACAGTCGCTATTGTGCCCGATTGTCTCACCATGTTTGCACCTGTTCTATTTCATTTTCCTAGCGCCACTCTTGTATCTTTGAATGCCCATCATGTGCCATTACATATCACTGGCAACCTTATTTCCTGTTTCAGTCAGCTCCCAACCTCTGAACTTGGTGTCTGGTTCACTGCTCATTGCAAGCGAGCAGCCCGCACATCCTCCTCGATGACTGCCAACATCAAACTGTCT
>JABCTJ010000128.1 GCA_018238375.1 Candidatus Thorarchaeota archaeon | reverse complement strand
GAACTTTGTTGTCCAGAGCTCTCTGATTTTGCAACCTCTCCAGCTAGGAGTTCATTGGCCGGCGCTGAAACTAAGTTTTCTCCAATGCCCTTAGAACGGATTGGATGGTTTCCTCCAATGACTTCATCCTTAGCTGAAGAGCCAGCACTTCCTCCATTAGGAGAGAAAGCTTCTCTTCAATCTCCAATTCCCCGTCAGAAGTTAGGGGGAATCCACTTGAATCTCTGTCAGCTTTCTTCCATTTTGGCATTTTCATCCATCCTACGTTTCTTTCTGGAAATAGAGAATACTCTCTCTCAATGCGAATGTACGTCTGATTCCGGATCGTCTTGTGCGGTCAATCTCTATGCCCGTTGGGCGATATCCAATCCTCTGCGCTATCATCATGGTGATCAAATCGGTTGGAACATAAACGTCGAGGATCAGCGAGTCCCCTACTACCCACGCCACTTTAGCTCCATCATTGATGGACTCGTACATGTTGCTGAGAACCTTATGGATATCCTCAAAGTACTTCCTAAGTAGAATCGGGTAGTCCTTTCTTCTGATACCGATTCTCTCTCTCATTCTTGGTTTGCTGGCTGCAATAATGTAGTCAAGCCAGTCAATCGAAAGGAGGGGGGGTTGTTCTGCGTATGACTTCATCATTGATCTGGAAACGTTGTCACACAATACCATGCGGTCGCGGAGTTTACTAAGATCCTTTGTGGAAGCTGCATCCTCCATCCAGCCTATCTCCAGCTTGTAGTTGCCAACATAGTCGAAGCTATTCAGGTACGGGGGAGAGGTTATGACTGCATCAATTGCGATATCCTCAGGCAAAGCAAACGCCTTGGAGTCTTCACAGAATGAAATGGAGTTTCCTTGTTTCTCCACCTTCGTCTGCACGAACCGAAGGTCGCTGATGATTTCCTTGACCTTCTCTTCAAACAGCTGAAATGGCAGGTCTGGGTATAGATTCTTGATTTTCTTCTTGTCGTAGCCGATTGACGGCGACCTTCTCAAGTTGCTCGATGGCAAAAGAATGCTTGCGAATGCCAGCTCGAAGTAGCACCTAAGGTGCGGGTCGTCCACCAATCCTACCTGTTCCTTTATCCTTAGGATATTCTCAAGTATCTCGGGCTGAAATTGCCTTGCTGTTTCGAGGAAGGCAGGAGGTTCCACTGACGCCTTCTTTGAGAAGTCCATCGCATCATATCGGCGTTGAATCTCTCTCGGGTCAGCATCCCATGACGTCTTTGTCAAGAGCACTCTGAAGATAGTGGGATTGATTTCGATGCCAACAGAATCTATCCCCTTCATCATGGCAGCAACGTTAACAGTGCCAGATCCCGCAAAAGGATCAAGTATCCGGTGGTCGGAAGATAGTCCGAACTGCTTGATTATATCATAGACGAAGCTCTCAGAGAACCCCTCTAGGTAGCTGGTCCAACGATGAATCGGCCTCTGCTGGTTATTCGCGAAGTTCAAACCGCGATTCAATAGCTGGTGAGATATCTTTACGTCGGGAAATCTAAGTGTGAACTCGTGCAGGTAGGTATCGGGCGTATTGAAGTGACAGCCAATTTCCTCCCAAAGGGCGTAGTTGTGGCTGTAAAACGACTCGGCATCATTGACTAACGAGTTCATGTTGTTGACCATACTGTTGTTCTACTAGACTATCTGTCCTATCTGCTGATTTGAGATGTGGCATTTAAACCTCTAAGTTGCAACAGCAGATGGCAACAGCATACGATTTATTACGTACAGGTAATGTTTGCGCTTTGGTGGGTCGAAGATGGCAACTTCAAGGATTGAAACTCTACGGAACAATCTATTGGATTCTACAACCAGTTTGTATCTTGAGCGAACTCAGTTGTATACAGAATCTATGAAACAGACTGAAGGAGAGCAGAGAATTATCCAGCAAGCGAAGGCTCTTGCACACATGCTAGAAGGAATCCCGGTGCGGATACTTCCTGGCGAGCTGGTTGTGGGCGTCATTGCTGACAAGATTCGAGGCGCCATAATTTATCCTGAAGCACACGGAGCGCGGGTAATACCCGAGCTTGAAGAAATAAAGAATCGCGACAAACGCTCAGTTGTAATTACGGACGAGGACATGAAAATCGTTCAAGACGAACTCGAATCTTACTGGGCTGACAAATCTACGCTAGCACACGGTGAGCGCAATGTTCCCGAGAAAACAATGGAGGTCGTGTACTCTGGCTCAGTATTCCTGCCTACTGAGGCAGCTGGATTCGGTCATTTGAGTATTAACTACCCAATGCTCTTCTCTATGGGTTTCAATAAGTTCAAGGCGATAGCAGAGGAACGAGTTCTTGAATACGCCAAGAAAACTGATTCAGATTCAACCGCCAAGGCGCAATTCTACAATGCTGCCGCAATAGTTGCTGAAGCACTGATCCACTTCGCAAATCGCTATGCCGATGAAGCAGCGAGAATGGCAAGAGATGAAAAAGACAGTCAGAGAAGAGAAGAGCTTGAGAAAATCGCTGAGATATGCCAACGGGTTCCAAGAAATCCACCAACCAATTTCCACGAAGCAATTCAGTTCATTAGGTTCACTCACCTAGCTCTGACCATTGAGGCGTATGATGGACAAGCCATCTCGATGGGCCGAATGGACCAGTACCTTCAACCATTCTATGAGGCTGATCTCAAGTCAGGGATACTAGATCGAGACCGAGCAAGAGAACTCATAGAACTGCTGTGGATCAAGACAAACGAACTGGTGCCTGTCTATGATAGCTTTGCAGGACTGTACTTTGATGGTCTATTGACAACGCAAGCTGCCACAATTGGTGGTATCAATCCAGAAGGGGTGGACTCAACAAACGAAATGACCTACATAATTCTGGAAGCAACCAAGAATACGGGGCTTCCATTACCAAATGTCCACATCAGACTCCATAAGGACACCCCTCTGAAACTCATGAGGGAAGTCGCAGCAACTGTGGCGTCTGAAACAAACAATATCGCCATGTTCAATGATGATGTAATCGTCAAGTCCTGGGAGCGTCAAGGAATCCC
>JABCTJ010000077.1 GCA_018238375.1 Candidatus Thorarchaeota archaeon | reverse complement strand
ACCGCTGAGAATGCGGCTCATCTTCTTGCGAAGTGGACTAAATGTAGTTTCATAGCCCGCGGAATCAGGCTGGAAACCGTCCTGCTTCTTGACTCTATAGTCTATGTACGCCCCAAATAACATCGCCACCGCTGTTGCAGGTGGAATCAGAACACCAACGACGAAACTCATGGGACTCATGTCCCTCTTGCTTAGTTCTCTCCCTGCAATGAGGCCCGCGACAAAAAACGCAATGAGATAGAGGAAAGCCAATTCTTGGGGCATTCCTGGGAACTGATTCACTCCTGGAATCTCAAGGTTTCCTATTCCCTGCAAGCTCAACACAATGAAACCAAAGAGCTGTGCTGCTGGGCTCGGAAACTCAGAACCCCCAAAACCATACGTCGTGTATATGGCATAGATCATCAGTGAGCCAATGAACGTACTGAGAACCATGCCGATGGATACTGCTTTCGCGATGTCCCTGCCACGAACACCAGTGAACCGTCCCAGTTTCAGATGAATCAATAACGTTATTGCGGCAACTTGGAGCGTTTCAAGCATAGACATGAATACGGTTACGGACTGAAATGTTGCGCGCAATAAAAGAACCGCAGGGATGGCAACCATGTCTGATATGTAGCCTGCGAGCATCCCCGTTTCGCAGATTGCACGAGCTGTGAAATACGCCGAAACGATTACAAGGGGGGTGCCAATCACGAACAATGACCAGTGAATATGAAGATGCGGGAATATTGGGACTAACCCGAATATCAAGATACCAACGATTGCATAGAGAGTCAGAGAAATGAATATCACCCAAACTGGTAGCTCTCCTCTCCTGTCCCGCAGGTATGCTCTAGGATTGGAAACTATCGCATGCATCTCTTCTCGCATTGCTTCGATTGAGAAGAGAAATCCCTTTGCTCGCTTGAGCCTTGGCATTTCAGGGGCTTTGTGCGGAGTTTCAATTATAATGCCCTCGCTTTCCTCCTCCTCGGAGCCAGTCGAGGGTGCATTCACAATCTCTTCGAACTCCTCTGGTTTCATCTCTTTCTTCCTACTTGCGATTACATCACTGGCCATAATTGATACAAACACACCTATCGCAAGATAGAGAATCTCAGCTCGCTTCAGATGTTGCTCATACGTGATAGGTAGAGCTCCTTCGATAAAAATCCAGATTAGCATTGAAACTATGCTGCCTGCGAATATCACCAAAGCTCGTTTCCAACCCACGAAGAACCCTATACTGGCAATTAGCGGTGAGTTTGAGATTCCTATCCACTCTGGGATAGCTCCTGCGGCAGGAATGATGGATTTGAACGCATTTGGAACCGCCATAAGGGAGCCCGGATCCGAGCCTTCAGCAATCTTTGTTGCTCCGACCCAGGCCGCTGAAGATACAACTCCAATAAGCACAGTACGTTTGGCAGTCTGATCCAATCCCATTGAGATGATTGTTTCAGCTTGAGGACGCACCTGTGGCCATGGCTCGTCTTCAAAGCGTTCTCTTAGAGGTGCCAAGAGGAGCAAACCGAAAATTACACTTATTCCCGTTAGAACCACGATGAACGGGTATGTGAGGAGATCTGGTGCGATTTCAGGGGCGAATATTGCGATTGCTGGAACATTGAAGAGAACACTTACGCTAATCATAGCTGATGAGTTGGAAATTGCCACAACGATTGTGTTCTCTTCCTTCGTGTATTTACCCCACGCACTGAGAGCAATCGCACCAAGCATCTCAGCGCCAATAATATAGACAACTCCTACTTTGAGTGCTAGGTAGATGCCCAAGAATGTGTATATCAAGCCAACAACAAGCCCTGTAGCGATTGCGCGTTTAGTCAGGGGAAACTTGGGTTCGGTCATGACGCCAGCATAGAGTGCAATCCCTGCAATCGCCATGATGGCAACCTCCGAGAGGAAGCCTAGCATGGCTGCAGCCAAGGTATAGATAATCATGACTAATATCAGGAAGACAAGAATCTTCTTTGTAGGAGGTTTTTGGGTCAATGAGGCAACGATCAGTACGGCCTCTATGTAAATTGCCAGCCATACAAAAGGATCGTCGTATCTCCCCGTGGACAACGCGAAGAGCCCATAGACAAGCCCTGCAAGGAACATCCCAGCCATTAGAGCTCTTTTTGACCTTGTTGGCATATTCTACAGACATCCTCCAGTTTGAATATGTACATTCGTTTTCGCAGGTTGGGTTTATTGACATTTGCGGACTCGAAGAGTAGGGTTTCAGAACGGCATTGTTATTTATTGTTTATGACGGCTTGCAATACACCAAAAACTTGGTCGGCCATTACCCCCCGTATCAGGAGCGTTTTATGGCGTGATTTGGAGCCGCTGACCAAGATAACATCCGCGGTGGATAGTTTCAACAGCTTTGCAACCCGTTTCAGTAGCTCTGTGTTGGCCTTTCCTTCTCTTGCTGGAGCTCTAAGGTTCAGAATGACGTACTCCACGCCTATCTCTGCAATGAATGATGTAGCTCTAGATCTTGGTTTCACAACCACTCTCAATAAGACGCCGTCTACTATATCTTCAATTGCCATCTTGGGCATGTGAGTTGAACACATCGTACGCCATAAGAGTGTGTTCTAGGAGATTGGATTGAAGGCCATCAAGAATTTCCTTATATGGGAAATAGTTTCTTGAGTTTCTTGAAGACCGTTTGACTATATTCAACGGGGTGAACATCATGGGCGATCCTGTAATGGATTCATACACAAAGGCGTACAACGATTCCGGAAAGATGATTCAAGCTTTTGGAGTGATCACCGAAGGCGGGCAAGTATTGTGGCAGAGCGACAACTGGGATCTCAGCGCAGACGCTAAGAGCTTGGTTTCAGCTGTCACCAGTAGAGCTGCCAGCGTGATACAGAATGAAGTGAAGTACAGCACATTGAGAACGAGTCCAGAAAGTCTCGTGGCCAGAAACACTGGTGGTAATGGAACTCTGGTATTAGCCAAGATTGAAGGTGACAAATGGGTAGTTGCTTGGGCTGCGAAAGACGCCGCACCAGATGGAATCTATGTCGACGTAGATAGGGCTGCCAAGTCTCTTAAAGGTAAAATATGATTAGCAA
>JABCTJ010000073.1 GCA_018238375.1 Candidatus Thorarchaeota archaeon | reverse complement strand
TAGACATCAGCACCGTATTTCTGGGGAAGCTCCACTAGAGGGATGACGTTCCCCTTGCTCTTAGACATCTTGGCACCCTCCATGTTCACGTGCTCATTCAAACTGATGCACTTCAGCCAGTGCTTCTCAGGGAATATTGCCACATGATGGAAGATTGCAAAGCTTAGATGATTCGATATATGAGATGGAGCTGTATGTCTCTGGTCATTGGGATACCAGTAGGTGAATTCGTCACGCATAGATTTCAATAGATCTTCGGATATGCCAGTTTCCTTCGCGGTCTTCTTGATACCGCCTTTTCCTAGGAAGACATAGTCAAAGAAACTCAATGTCAGCTGTTCTGGCTTCAGCTTATTCCCGGTAATCTTGTGAGAGATTGTATAGAACGCCATGTAGATAGTGGAATCTGACAGTGACTCGATTATCCACCCCTCATCGAATGGCAGTTTTGTACCAATGCCCCGTTTCCTTGCACATGGTCTCTGTGCTAACCAGTCAAACGTCGCCTCGAATAGATTTCTGAACATTTCTGGAACAATGTCCATTGAGTTGAGAGCCTTCCATGCCTCGTCCTTCCATCCAGTGCTCTCATAGTCCAAGAACCACTGTCCAGCAAAGACTCCAATCTGCACGTCAGTTCCGCATTTGCAAACTACAGGCCGGACATCGGGTTCGTAGAAAACATCAATGTGGTTCGTCGACTTCATCCATTTGACCACATCTTCCTTCACATCCTTAATCTCTCGACCGGAGAACTGCATGCAGTTGTCCTTCATCACTCCATCGTAGAATTCAGCCTTGTAGATCTCCTGAGTTGCGTGCTCCAGTTCCTCTGCCTGAGTCTGCGACTTGATGTTTCTGGACTCGACCGCATCCCTCGCAGGAAACTCGCTGTAGCCCTTCATGTTAATCATGCTGATGATTTCTACTGCACGAACTTCTTCAGCTGATATGCCATACGGTTTCAACGGAGAGGAATCTTCCTGCAGGTCGCGCAATGCGACGTAGTCGAATGGAGCATGTCCCGGCACGGAATACACAACGCCCGTTGCATTGTTCGGGTCTACGAACTCAGCAGGAAAGATTGGAATACTGTGGCCATCATGAATCGCTTGGAAGCTCTTGCCAATAATTTTCGAGCCAGGGAAGGTCTCTATTATCTCCACTTCCTTGGCCTGCAGCTTCAGTTTCTCAACAGCCTTCTTTGAAACTACCCACTTCTCTCCGTTGACTAATGCCCACACGTATTCTTCAGTTGGATGAATCCAAATGTTTGTGACACCGAATATTGTTTCTGGGCGGAGCGTTGCAGCAACCAGATATCCATCCTCAAAATCAAATTTGATGGCAGTGAACTCCTTGACCTTGGCTGACGCACCCTCTAGTAGGTCATCTTCCCCAACGGGGTTACCATCGTTCGGACAGTACAGTAGCGGATAGTCGCCCTGCTTGATGTAGCCTTTGTCCATGAACTTGTGATATTGCCAGGTGACAAACTGGTTGTAGGACTCATCACCAGTGGCGAATTTCCTTCGCCAGTCGATACTGTAGCCCAAAGCATCAAAGTCTTGGCGAATAGCCTTCGCGAAAAATCTGGCTGTGACCCATGGGTCAATGAACTTCGCCAGCTGCGCCTCAACCTCCGCCTCTGTTTCCAAATATAATCGAAGGTCTCTCTTGTATTGCTCCATTGCAACTTGGTCACCAGACTTGATCCTATCTACCATCCCCTGTATAGGCGTGCCCGTCATGTGAGACGCCATGGGGAATAGCACGTTGAAGCCACACATACGGTTGTATCTGGCGATCAAGTCAGCCACTGTGTAGGTTCGACCGTGGCCAATGTGTAAAGCGCCATTGACGTATGGATAGGGACATGTAAGGAAGAACTTAGGTCGGGTAGGATCAGGGTCTGCTTCAAACACCCCATCTTTCGTCCAACGCTTCTGCCATTTCTTCTCGATCTTTCTGGAGTCGTAGTCCATGGGGCTCACTGTCCTCAGTAGTCAATGCCTGTGAGCCTGTCTTGGCATGTGTGTGAAGGATTCTTCATATTCAGAGAACACAATACCTCATTCTAGCTCACTTAGACTCCTGATTCAAGAAACTCCCTATTAGACCTTTGGATAAGAATAGTTGTCTAACACGAGCGGCAAGATTCAGGCTAGATTTGTTCAATCTTGCGAAGCACTTTCTTCACTCTCGTCTTCTGCGACGCTGAGAGACCTTCCACTCGTTTCGAAATTACTTCCATGAACTGATCCTTGTTCTTCGCATTCATCGCTGCCATGCTCTTCTCGGCATGCTGCGCAATCTCCTTCGGTCTACACTCCTGCAGGTGTTCCAACAAGTAGGGAACTATCTCCTTTTCGCGAGATTCCTCTATGGATGCTAGTTGCGCAAGCACTGAGATCCCGTTGTCAATGGTGATGACAGAACCAGTTTCGATAGTTCTGAAAATGAGGTCAATATTCGCGTAAATCTCATCTGCTCGCTCTATTGCAATCGTTGACAGGGCAATCATGGCCCCCCACACCATATGGTTGTCCTTGAGGCGCAGAAGATGTAAGAACTCGGAAACGTATTTCGAGATTAATCCAGCATCGTCGTATCCAATAGAATAGAGAACTTTGATACAATCGTGTTGAATCGCTTTGTTATCACCGGAAAGATTCTCAACAAGCTCGGCTATCGCTTTCTCATTCCTGGTGTCACGCAGTTCTCGTGCCAACTTCAAATTGGGTTCTTGATCCTTCCGACCAACGGATGAGGATAAGCGACTAATCACAGACATGTGTATTCTCCTCCTCTGAATCTATCTTGTGCGACTCGATAATGGCATGATTTGTTATTACTTTGCTCATCGCGTGGTGTTCGTAAGAGCCCGATTACCAAGGAGCTGTCACCTTGGAGGGGGGAAAAACAAACATCATCACGAGGCCAGCTATGAACAGCACAGGAAAGGGCAGGATTAGCACATAGAAGGGACCCGGCTCCATTAGAATCGTTAGTATCATTGGGAGTGATGGACCAATCTTGAGCAACTCCAAAAAGATTCCAACGGTAATTGTCTGAGCCCGAGAGATCTTCTTCTCGTAAAAAGACCATATCATGTAGACAAAGAGAAAGTGGATGATGATGTACAATAGCGAGTCCAAGGAAAGACTCCATCGCGCAAGCGCGAATCCTGTAAAGTTGCCGCTGACGCCGTACTCCCAGAAAAGAGCCCTGATTGTGTTGCTTGCGCCAAAGCCAATACTCGTCCGATACACGAAAGGTACCAGCAATGCGACCACAAGCATTATGGTTGCGACCAACTTGGATTCCAGCGTCTTGGGTGTCTGTGCTGATCCAGACCTTTTCTTGTTTCCGTCCAATCACCCACCTCGACGCGTTAGTTTCGACACTGATTCTTAATTATATTCCCCTCAATGGGCTGAAGTCCACAGTAACACAGATAGTCTTTTGAATCGCGTCTAGTTCTCCAACAGAAATTCAGCACAAAGGGGACAGATGCACAAGATGCGCCCAACGGATGATTGGACAAGAACCTCTAACGGGGAGTTCGTGGATGTTCATAGAGAGCTGGTCCCCTATTCTCGTGCCCTTGAGTTGCTTGAAACTGTTGAAAAGGAGTTCAGCGTGAAGGAATACTGCAGCGGCTCAAACGCGGCTGGACGATGGATATTCCAGATATTCAATGAGGAGTTCGTTCGTGAGATCGCGCACGTGATGAGCACAATCCTGAAAGAAACCGGCAATGAAGGCCCCATACTGGAAGTCATGAGCGGAGACGGTCGACTCTCTGACTTTTTGGCGCAATGGGTTGAGAGAAAGACAATTGCCACAGATGCCAAATCAGATCGCTACAACATTGCATATCCAAAGCACATCGAGAGAATTGATGCTCTGGAGGCTATCGATCGCCATAACCCCTCTCTTGTGATAGTCTGCTGGGAGCCACAGTGGTCCATGACGGCTATCGACATCGTGGAAAACAGAGTGCCAATGGTATGGATTGGTAATCCGGATAAATGCGGACATCCAGACCTCTTCGACATCCCGCACCTTAGAAGACGTACTCGCTACGCTCTAAGTCGCCACGACGGTTTTGCTGCCAAGGAATTTCGAACTGACATCTTCTTGTTCAACTGCAATGCCTCTTGGTTTGAGAACTAATACCACGTGAGAATCTGTGTTACTCGTTTTCTTATCCTTCTGTGAGATGTCGAGTGCATAAGTCAGTAGAAGGCCTCTCAATGGTGAAGGCAATAGTTGATGCAGTAGATATAGACCCCAAGACAGGCACTGCCCTTGGGCTCTATACATACGGCACAGAACGACCAAACGTACTGATAGTGTCAGCAATGGACGGTCTATCAGCTACGTGTGTATACTCGAGCTACCTGCTAATGAAGCATCTTGAGAGTCTGGGCAGGGTGAACGGATCGGTGACACTACTCCCGGTTGCGAATCCACTTGCATTCAGGCTTGGCACTAGGATCTCCCCACTTGATTCAAAGGACCTTGACACGTTGTTCCCAGGTAGCGAGCATGGAACAGTCAGTGATAGAATAGCGTGGGAAATATGGAGAAAGGCCTCACAAGCAGATTATGTCATTCACTTGCGGACAGGGCATCAATCCTGCGTAAGCCACATTGAAGCCATGCATCGAAAGTACATCCACGTGCGAAACCTTGCATCCCAAATTGGGCTGCCGCTAGTTGTTCAGAGCTCAGGTCAGAGAGGCGCGCTTACCACCGAAGTGGCACACGAAGGAATACCTGTTGTGACAATTGAGATGAGAGGGGAGAGGAGCCAAGTTGAACCTCAGGCTGCAGTTCAGGTGAGAGAAGCTATTCTCAACTTCCTACGAATCAAGGGTATACTCTCCGGAGAGAGCATAGACGTTTCAAACACTCTTGCTGGAAGAGTTCAGCACATCAATGTTGACACAGAGGGCTTCTTCGTTCCAATCGTTAATCCGGGCGAAGATGTTAGACGCGATGAGGCGATAGGTCAAGTTCAGGACAAGGATCCTGTTCTGTCACCACATGAGGGAACCATCATCTCAGTGAGCAAGATGAACTACGTCTTCGAAGGAGACCTCATTGCACGAATTGCTCCACCACTCGTTGACCAATGGACAGAAAAGGAGCATGAAGAGGACAGGCCTAAACCCATCAGGAGGAAATGGTAGGCTTGTGCGGATGCCACTGCGATGAGTACCTAATGAGCATAAACGTGGGCGATAGAAGGCTGAGAGAAAAAGGACAGCTATTGTTGGTTGGCAGCTGCATGAACAGTCGATTCCCAGACATAGTTAAGGAGTACAGAGAGAAGGATGGGGGTCAGGCAGTCTTACACGTCTGCTTGGAAGAGATGCACGTTAACCACGCGGGCTTCAAAATAGGCTCAATCATCAGATACTCAGACATGAATAAGGTCACTGTCTTGACTGTAGATGGCAGCCCGCATTGCGTACAGCTTCATTTCGTCGTAGAGGATTTGAAGACTCACTTTACACCGGACATCGAAACAGCCCATTTTGTTGTTGAAAAAGGCAAGGTGCACCAGGTTTCACCCAAGGCAGTCAAGAGAGCCAGACATCTTTCTAAGCTGGAATCAATGCTCAAATGACCACGATTGCAGGATCAGTCTCTACGAGAACCTAGTCGTGGCAACAAGAAACCAGTCGTCTTCTGGTAGGTAATGTACTCCGGCCCATATTGAACAACAAGCTTGCGTTCTTCGAGATATGCACCTATAACAACATAGGCAACGAAAGCCAGTGAGAAGGTTAGAATGTTGGAGAACGGATAAAATGCGATTAATGACAGCAAGAACAAGATAGTCGCTAGGTAGAGGGGATGTCTCATCCGGGCATAGAGTCCGCCGGTCACAAGAGCTGATTTGCGGTCAGTCCGCATATCTGCGACTGTACTTACTGAGATTGACCTTGATGCCAATATGGCAACCACAACTCCAAGCGCCAGAAGAATTACTCCTGAAAGGAAGAGAAGAGGATTGACTAGTTCAGGAGCTTGAATGAAGTAGAGCCAGTCCGAGTAGTTGAGAGATAAGGAAGTGGGGATTAGAGCTAGAACTGAGGTGACATTGAAAATCCTAGAGTATCCTTTCTGCCCCCATCTGTCAATGATCCGGTGCTTCACTCGGAGAGCCGAGATGCCGCTGTGCTGAATGCCAAAAAATGTGACAGATGCAACAATAGCTAGATGCTCGAACATAGACGTCACCACTTATACTGTCGAGTTTACGACATAAAGCTTATAAATAACCATCGTTAAGTACGTGTGGTATTAACCATCGTTAAGCGGTGATAATCAATGAAAGACAATACAGTAAACCCATTTGTGCCCGTCGAACTATGGGCAAACACATCAGTTAGCATCAAAGATGACAAGGCTGACGAGTTCAAGAATGCAGATGCCAAGCACTACCATGTGCGGTACTTGGTCGGCGAGAGTTCGGACAAGACCTACGTGGATAGTGGCTCTGACAGTGTGGAAGCATTGAATGATACAACCATGTATGTTGTACCGTCAATCCACAGACTCAAGGGCGAGGCTTTCCACTATGCTGTGAATGAAGTGCACAGGATCCAAGGAGAGAACCAGATCAAGGAGAGAACCAAGCATCTCAACCGCGTGGACAAATGCGCTGAGCATGAGATAGTAGAGGTGACCTTCATGAGTCCTGGCGTCGAGTGTTGCTCAATGAGCAAGGAAGAAGCCGACAAGCAGCAAGTACCACTACAGTATATAGCTGGCTACCTGCTAGGAAAGAGCGATGGCCTCATTAAAATTGCACGCGCCAAGACAGAGGTTCCTGAAACCAATCACACATACTACGGAAACATCCACATCATACCGGAAGCTGTTGTGACCGAGATTGCGTGCTTGGAGTAGTAACGCCCTCTTGAGGCCTGATTTTTCACAGCAATAGGTGGATACTCAACGAGTCTTCTTCGAGTCTCCACCAATCCATTCTTTTTCGGTACTTGAAAGCAGCAAGATGTCTTCACCACCTTGCAGGTATCGGAAATCCTGCAATCGCAATTCCATCTTTTCTCATAGGGTCACCACTTTGATGGGATCTTTCATGACTCAACCCCATAATCTGGCAACTCTAACCCATTCGAACTCGTAAAGCGAATGTGATTGAAACCAAGTTGGTATTCTGAGTTACAACATGATTTTTATAGAAGCGAAACAAGCCCATATTTTGCTATTCCATCCAGAGGGTTTGAGATGAGAAAAGTCGCATTCTACAGTGTCATATTCGGAATTCTACTTGTCGTTTCACTTGCATCAAGCAGCAAGAATTTCATAGTCGATGAAACCAAGCTCCAAGATTCTACTTCCTTGATAAGAGAATATCATAAAGAGGCATATACACCCCATGCTCCAATTGTAATAACAAGTGATGCAGATTTTGCGAGTCAAGGTTGGCCAGGGGATGGGAGTGAAAACTCACCATATCTAATCCAAGATTTTAATATTACTAGCAGTGATAGGTGTGTTAGTATTTCCAATACTGATGCGCATTTCAAAATCGCTGACTGCTTCTTTAGTCCCAATGTTTCTCTGCAAGGTACAGGAATATACCTATATGATGCAGTGAACGGAACAATTGAAGGATGTGAATTCGAAGATTTCGTATATGGGATTTTTGTTGCATATACTGTCGATGGCAATATCAGTAACAATAACTTCCGAAATTGCGATGTGTGGGGAATCTCCGTTGAGCATGCGAGCGATTTTCTGATTTCAGAAAATGATATACGTGATTCTCAAGGAGGTGGAATACTTCTCTGGTCTTCAGATGACAACACAGTATCCTTCAACGACATCAATGCTACAATGCTATCCAACATTAAGGTGTATGACTCAGACCATTGTGATATCATCAATAACTCAATAGGAGTTTGGGTGAATTGGGGTATTGAAGCAAGATTGTCAATTGGTGTCACTTTTGCCAACAACACATTTTATGATGAATATTATGGCTTGGAACTGACTGATTGTGAGTTTTGTGCTTTAGAGAATAATGAGTTTGAAAAAGGAGGTTTCGAGCTTCGAGGAGATGAAATAGAGCATTTCATGTCGAATTCATTTGAAAATAATACAGTAGAATCAGAACCGATAGCTGTGCTAGTGAATCGTTCTTCAGAAACATTGGATGCTTCCGCATATGGTCAATTGTTCCTATTCAATAGTAGTGATTGTGTGGTGCAAGAGGGGAATTTTGATCATAGACTAGTTGGAGTGTCTCTCGCTTTCTGTTCGAATTCAATTGTTCGAAGTATCGACTCAATCCATAACCCGTCCTGTTTAGTTGAACTGCAAATGTGTGATAATACTGAAATTACCTTATGCAATGTATCTGATAGCCTCAATGTAGGTTTCAGAATCGTAAACTCAGATAATTGCGCGCTCACTGGAAATAGAGCAATGTGGAGTGGTACTTCTTACAGTTATGGTGTTGGCATGTACTACAACTACAATGTTACAATCTCAGATTGTGTCTTTGGCGCATCTGGAATCACGGGGGACCTCAATGCTGGCTGCTGGATAGTCAACAATGATATGCAGGGAAGAACGGGAGTCTATCAATTTCGAATGGACAATTCCACTTTCATGAACAACAATTTGCATGGATTACAGTATTACGGATTTAGATTTCGCGATTCCTCCAATCTAACAGTTGTAAACAACAGTTTCCATGACAATGAAGGCTATGGAATCGATATTCAAGAGGATTGCGAGAATATTCGTATATTCAATAACACCTTCATGAATAACAAATTAGATAATGCTAGGGACAATGGTGTGAAGAATAACTGGGATGATGGTGTCAGTCTGGGAAACCAGTGGGATGATTATAACGGAACGGGAGTTTATTCCATACCTGGTTCCGCAGAGTCTGCTGACAATTATCCCTTATTTCTCCCTGAAGATGTACTCCCCACCATCGTTGGACCTGATGACAAGGAATTTTCAGCAGCTGTTGCCACCTATACCCTCACATGGGACCCACACGACAATCATCCAAAGGGCTATGAGTTATATCTCAATGATTCTCTCATTGAATCAGGTTCTTGGAGTGGAGGACTAGTTGAGTATAACATTACGATTGTTGAAGCTGGTACGTATAATTATACACTCATTGTGTATGACGCAAGTGGGAACTTTGCTGCAGACACCGTAATCGTCACCCTTGAATTTCCAACAACATCAACAGAAACCACGACCACAACAACTGAAACGACCACCATAGCTGAGCCAGTGTCTGGCGAGAATTGGTGGGAAGCCGAGATACTGGGAATGCCAATGTTATGGATCCTAGGTATTGGAAGTATCGTAGTAGTCCTTGTCATTGTGGTCATACTTAAACGAAAATAAGCATCAACAAGTATTTTCATACAGGAAACTGTCGTTACTGAAACTGCTTGCCTAGAATAGGCAAGGAAACTGAGCAATTAGCAACAGGTGGGCACTCACGAAATTTTCTGGGGGTGTCCGCCGAGCCTTCTCTTTTTTCGACCTAACATGGTGTAGTTGATACCAGATTCGTATTGTTCATACTATATAGTGAGGATATAGTGTTTTTCTCTGAATGAATGAACGACAAGGCTAGTACATCAGAGGACCGATGCTTACACTTATATACAGAAAGTCCTGCGATTCGCGAAGCGCTTCTTCTCGGAGTGCAGTTTTAATCGCTGATTGTAGGCCCTTTTGTGGGACCACATCCAGAGAGGAAGACGATAGGTGAACATACATGGCAAAACCAGTCCGTGCTATAGATAGAAAGGCAGGTATGAGAGTTTGCACCATCTGTGGTGGCAACGAATTCTACCAAGACAGCAGCCGGGGTGAAAAAACCTGCACGTCGTGCGGGTGTGTGATCAGTGATAGGCATGTAGATACTGGTCCCGAATGGAGAGCATTCACTGCTGAAGAGAGAAATGCGCGAGCCAGAACAGGTTCACCAATGACACTAACGATGGCAGACAAGGGTCTTGCGACGACCATTGGTTGGAGCGATAGAGATGCAAGCGGACGCTCAATTGCAGCTAGTCAGCGTGCAGCAATCTATCGAATGCGTAAGTGGCAAATCCGGACCATGGTGCACAGCTCTCAACACAGGAATCTCAGCATCGCAATGAGTGAGATGGATCGCCTTACATCCCAACTGGGCGTTCCTCATGAAACCAAGGAAACAGCGGCCCTCGTCTACCGTAAAGCCCTGAACACACGATTGGTCAGAGGCAGAAGCATTGAGGGAATGGTTGCGGCATCAATTTACCTCTCATGCAGAATCCACAAAATTCCGCGCCAGTTGGATGAGGTAGTGACTGAGGCGAGAATTAACAGGAAGGAGCTTGGCCAGTGTGTAAGGCTCATCCTACGCAACGTCAAATTGAAGGTTCCCCTAGCATCTGCAAACGACCTAATGCCTAGAATATCCTCAGACCTAGCATTGGGGGGCAAGACAGTCCAGACTGCAATAGGCATAATCAACAATGCGAGGGCTAGAGGCCTCACAGCAGGTAAGGATCCGGGTGGTCTGGCGGCTGCAGCGTTGTACATTGCTGGTATCATCGAGAATGACAGACGCACGCAGCGTGAGATTGCAGAGGCATCCAACGTGACAGAAGTCACGGTGAGAAACCGCTACAAGGACCTCGCCATAAACCTCCAAATCACAATCAAACCGTAGTGGTTGGGAAATTCCCCAATCACTCTTCATTTCTTTGCATTTCGCTAAGTTCATTTGAAAGCGATTTCTTGACGTAGCAGATTGTCAATGAATCAGTTCATACTAGCCCTTTGCGGGCTACCAGCATCTGGAAAATCATCTCTGGCAGATGCCATTAGATTAGCAGTTCATTCGGAAGGGCTTGAAGTTGAAATTGTCAGAACTGATGAATGGCGAGATGATACCTACTACTTAGATTTCGTGCCGGAGAAAGAGGGCGAGGTTCGCCAGGCTGCATTAGCAAGAGTGGAAACGCTCATTGGCAAAGGAAAGAGTGTGATTCACGACGATACAAATTACTACAATAGCATGCGGCATGAGCTTCTCGAGATCGCTATTGACGCAAAGTGTGCCTTTGGGATAATCCATGTGACAACGCCCATTGAGGAGGCACTTAAGTGGAACAGAGAGAGACCCGGCACAAGGATTCCGGATCATGTCATCCAACGAATCAATGAAAGATTCGACCGACCCGGAGCTCGATACCTGTGGGATTGCCCCCTTGCTGAAGTGGATATGTCCACTCTTGACCTTGATTCCACTGTCAGCGAACTTGTGACTACCCTTCGCACACTCGAAGCCATCAGGGAACCGAAGCCAACTCTCGGAAGTGACAGTGAATTCGAAAAGCTGGACCTGACCACTAGAAACACTGTATCCGAATTTCTTCAGAGCCATCCCGAGTTACGTAGAAACCGAGAAGTGTCCATCATCCGACAAAGAGTTCTCAAACGCGCAGCCTACGATAAGATTAGCCCCAAGATGGCGAGAGATGTTATTCTGAAGGAACTGCAATCTCTACTATGAGAAGAGAGAAACTGGTGGGAAACGGCCATGGCGGCCTCCTAAGAGAATCGAACTCTCATCGCTTGCACGATCATGGGTTTGAAGCCCACGGAGCCAGACCACCAGCTCTGTAGGGGGCCAAAGGCAGAATAAAGTAATTGCGACTTAAACCTGAGGGTTGGATACAGTTGCTGCGAAGTTGCATGTGCCTGGTTCTGATTCCTTACAGATATCGTGCGGGGAGAAGGAGTTCATGGGCGTTCAGAGGACATCCAAGGTGTGTGCCATCGAGTAGAAATCAGATATTTGTTACTACAAATAGTTATATGCTATTATAATGGATGTATCACACTGATTCCGTACTGTATGAATTCATCTTGCAATGAACTCGATGGAGACCAGAGTCACGTGATTGATGCAGGTATCTTCCAAGCCCTAAGCTCATCATATGGAGCATTTTCGTGCAGGACACCCCCTGTTCCGAAACTCTGGGACTGCGTTGACCGTCCGCATGTGGCATTGCTTGTTCCCTTCAATGATGAGATCTTTTCAGTCTTCCTTTCTCAGCCCAAGCAGACCAGAGCAGGTGAAATGTTGGAGATTACAGCCCTTAACGATCTCCCTCCAGAATCAATGATTGAGATTCGACATAATGGGGCAGACTACAGATACTATCGTCGTGACCATGCCATGTGGACAAAGGTCGGTGAATCGCGGAACCCATTCCATGTTGAGGTTGAAGCATTCCCTCACGCAGGGGGATCTATCACGTTAAAAAAGAAGGACCGCTAAGTCTGCGTTCTTCACGAACCCCCATATCGCTGAAACAGTTCGGGACTATTCCAATTCTAACTTTGAGCATACATCGAATGATTGCTTAGAGTGTTGATGTTGTTACTGCCATTGACTATGTACCGTGCTTACTAGAATAAATCCGATACATGTAATTGACACAGCATTCAGAGGAAGTTCTGAACGACTTCCTGTGTGCCCTTTTTCCACTCGATGCATTTCTTTGCCAGTTCTGTAGCAAGACCCGCAGGAGGCGCTTCATCCGTAGGCAGCGACTCTATGCGTGACAGCCATCCACTCGTTGTGAGTGTGATTGGGTTGAGGGCACCACCTTCAGTCGCCTTGATCATCATCTCTCTGCCAAGTGCCAGCTGGAAATAGATGTCGCTGAGTGGAGCCTTGTTGAGTATCTTGTGGATAACTCGATCCCAGCACGTCTTTGCAATGAGTGCTCTTCGGAGCTTTTGTTTTTCTTCATCTGCAAGATTGAGATACTTGTCACTAGACTTTTTCAGAGCACCCATTGTACTGTCCAGATAGGTGCCGAGGGCACCTTCATCTTCACCCCATCCAGTTAACGCAACAGACCCCTTTTCCTCGTCGACATCGACCATTATCTTGACGGGTTTCTGGTCAATCCGCGCTGTGAACATTGCTTCGCCTTTGAATGATTGACTCTCGGCCTCGCTGTGACTAGCCAACAGGACACCTGGTTTCGATGCTATTGCGTACCATGCAAGTTTGAAAACTGTGACCGGGTCGGTCTTCTCGTATTGGTGCGTGCGTGAAACCTTCACATTGCCTTCAAGCTCATTCAAGCTTTTGGCCCTCCGTTCAAGCTATTTGGACTACCGACTGGCCTCCTTATGAAGCTTCACTGTAGCCTGCTCTATGTGTTCTCTCTTCGCTCCAATCGCTGCGTTCATCACGATGTAGTCGTGGGGATAGTTATCAACGGAAGAGCCCTCTTCTCCCTTCTCCACAACACGTGGCCCTGTCACTCTCAAGTTGTAGAGTCTAGCACCTATCTCTCTTGCATCTAGACCATCCAGGGTCATAGCACAAGCCACGTGGTTCTTGACCTCCAACAGCCTTTGTCCTGTTGAGTCTGCAACGGATCTCAGTTGGTCCCTCAAGTAGGTGAGGTTTTCAATCTGCTCAGCTCGAAGCCGTGTATACTCCTCATGGCCAGTTAGTAATAATGCTGCAAGGGTCTGAACAACCGGCGCTGCAGTGGCTCTGCCTGCATATGTTTCAGCAGTACTATCGATAATTTCCTTGTCTGGTGAAACAATAATGGACCCTCCGACAGGAGTAAGGAAATTCTTGTCGCTGCTCTGAACCACTGCATCAACTCGTCCCGCATCTATTGCAGATCGAATACTATGCATAATGGTTTCCGATTGAACCCCATAGGCGTTATTGATTACCAAGGGAGTATCACTCTCAGCGCACAGTTTTGCGATATCTTTCATCGGGTCTGACTCACGAGGGGGAAAGAACGTGGTTGTAGCTAGCACAGCTGCCTCATTTCCCTTTGACAGACGGCTCTCAAGCTCTGCAAGATCAACCTGTACTGCATCTCCTTCAAGAATCGTAGAAACGCGAATTTCCTGGAGACCAGCAAATGAAATCGCCCGACGAGGAGATGCATGATCAATACGCGGATAGAGAACTTCTTTGATACCCAAGGTGCGACGCAATGCTCCAAGTATCAGAGCAATGCTCATTCCGGTTGACAAGGGCGTAACTATTGCGGCTCGTACATTCTCAAGACCTAGCCGTCGAATAGCATCAAGGGCAACATGATTTGTTACCTGCTGCATCAGAGAGGCACCTGCAGCCTTTGGTTGCGGCGCCGTAAGGTGACCGCTTCGGCCAATTCCGTGGTTGAAACCAGCGGATAGACGATCAAGAAGAGGGGCGATAGTTCTGCCCTCTCGTTCACCAACCCGGGCAGCCCCGGGATCCTTGTCAGTATCCATCGAAGATAGGAGTGTCAGCATCAGCTCCACCTGACGTTCCGTGAGAGGCTTGTCAGGAAATCTCTGTCTGTTTAGAATGTCCTTCACTGGAGCCAATAATGCGTCAATCGTGATGCGGCCGCGACGGGCCATGTTTTCGGGTATAAGGTCAGTCAACCGTTTTTCGATATCATTGTCCAAATCGATATACCTCCTCTTTGCCCAGCCGCGCATAAATGACATCTTCACCTTCTTCTACTGGGTTATCAAATGTAGCTGATACTACTCCACGCGTGCCAAAGGGCTGTTTAATTACTCCTTTTACACCATTTCGTGTCCTGATAGAAACACCCTTGAGTGAGTCCGCAATCTCCTTCTTGGAGGCAAGCCCCTCAACCAGCACGTCGGCCTCACGGATTCGGGACACCCTGCCAATCCGGACCCTCTTCTTAAACAAGCGAATTTCCGTAGGAATTTCTGTAATTTCACCTGCACCGATTATCCGCATGGTTGTGGGAGGTAGATCAGTGCGCATTAGGAGAAGCCGGAGTCCAAGTTCTGTACCAATTGTCCTCTTGAACAATATGGCTGCGTCAAACTCATCATTTCCAATGTCTGAAACGACGATGCGAATATCATTCTCGGTTTCAAATGGTATAATCTCTGAAATTACGTTCGGCATACCCACCGTGGCGTTAAGTATCATTCTGCCTGTCACTCTGCCACGATACAGAGGGTTGACACGAATGCGGGCTATGACCCCTGTTGTCTTTACCATGGAGTCTGGAGTACACACATAATCACCGCGACTAATCATCTTGTCATCCAAGTCGGGGATATTGGCACCCACTCTATCACCTGCCTTCGCAGTTCTACGCTCGTCGCCGTATGTTTGAAGGGACCTGATTTTGGCCATCGTCCCTTGAGGCATCACCTGTATAGTGTCTCCAACTGAAACCTGACCACGTAGAATCGTGCCAGTAACGACTGTGCCACGACCTTTGATTGGAAACGCATGGTCTATCGGCATCAGTAAGGAACCTTTCACGTCACGTTTTCGAGGTTCTAGGATTGCGGTCAGTGCATCCTTGATCTGCCTAATGCCTTGACCAATAGTAGCGGAAATCGGGATGAAATAGTCAGTTGACACTCCTGAATCGCTCAATACACTCCTTGTCCTCTCAATGACCTTGGCGAGCACTTCGGTATCGACCAAATCGACCTTGGTTATTGCAACAATTACAGTGTCGATTCCCATGGACTGGAGGACCACGATGTGCTCTCCTGTTTGCACCATAGGTCCTTCGTTAGCAGCGACTGTCAGGATTGCAGCATCAATTATGTTCGTTCCGGAAACAACGCTCCTAATGAGATCTGCATGGCCGGGAGCGTCAACGAGAGTAACAAGATACTTGTCCAACACGAACATTGAGAAGCCGAGATCTATCGTAATGCCTCGGCTCTTGGCCTGCGGATGGCCGTCCAGGCCAGCTGTAGAGACCTTTTCGCTCAAAGCTCTAGCTAGCTCAGTCTTGCCATGGTCGATATGACCAAGCAGGCCTACATGGACAGGAATCAGCTGCTCCATTTCTATTCATCCAAGCAATGTGCGTGAGCGGTGTTAAAACCTTGGTCATGACTATTCAGCTTAGAGCAGTTTATTGGGAGGACCGCATAACAACTAGTCATGGTGTCACGGTCTCTAGAGAAGCTGATGTTGATTGCCATCGGCCTCACGACAGTTGTGCTTGTTGGAATCCCGATTCTGCTGTTCGCAATCGACACGTTGGGAAATGCCACCCAGCTCGAGTTAGCACAAAATTTCTCAGAACGAATTCATAACGAAACTCAGCTTGTGGACACGGGAACAAACAACACTATCATTGAGATCAATATCCCCACCGGTGTGACTGTTTCTGCGGAGGGGTCAACTCTCACTGTATCATTCCAAAGCTCAGGGGGACTGATTACTGCGTGGGAAGAGAGCTACAGCCATACAATCTCCTTACAAGCTCCCAGTGGAGCAGGACCACACTTGATGCAGATTGCAATGGTTGCAGGCATCATCGAGTTGACTTTTACCGAGTTGTAGGAGTCACCTCACTGAACAAAGGCCCCCGGCTCAACGCAACGTTTTTAATGTTGGTCAAGGTCTTCGCGCCCACGACGCCAAGGGCAAGGATTGAATTTTATGGCAGAGGATGTCGATAGGCCTGAAGACGCAAATGAGGTAGAAGAAGAGGCCGAACCAGAAGACATCGCTACTAAAGAAGAGAAGAGTAAACCGTCTTCGAGATTTAAAAGACCAACTCTGTCGAATCCGCTTGGACTGATATTCAACGTGAGAATGTTACGCCGAGTTGTTCAGATACTATTCTTTGTGGCCATCAATGGTTACATCTTCGCTGCTTGGTGGGGTCTAGACTGGCTTACCGACTTTTGGACTTCCATGGCAGAGTACCTTCCAACATTGCCAATCATCGCGCCCCTAGAGGCGCCTTTTGCTGTGATGGCTGGATCCTTCGACACAATGCTAAGGGAGTTCACTAGTGCATCATTTCCATTCTTCACGCTGGGTGCGATGCTCATTATCCTAGTGATTCTGGGCAGGTCTGCCTGCGGATGGATTTGTCCGATTGGCACAATCCAAGATTTCGCTACCCTTCCAAACAGAAACAAAATTCGTCCCGCTCCTGGAACAGAAAATGAACTGCGCAAGTTGAAGGCATATGTCTTCTTCTTCGTGGTGTTTCTGGCTTTGTGGGTAGGCGTAAGTCGTGCGTTGGGCACAGCAGATGCACTCATTGAATTACTGGGTCCTCTTGCCATTGCACCCTTTGATCCCTTTAATCCCGCATACATTATCTTTGTACTTGCTGCGGAGCAGGTCTGGCCAACGGGATTTGACTCCTTGTGGATTCTACAAACCTGGGATCTTATGTTCTGGTTACAACTCATATTCGCAGTTCTTGTAGCGATTGTGGCAATCTGGTTCCCAAGATGGTTCTGCAGATGGCTCTGCCCAGCAGGTTGGTTCTATGGTATATTCTCGCGAGACGCATTGATAGGAATCGGGAGGAATCCTGCATTATGTACACCCGATACTTGCAATGTGTGTGAAGTTGTTTGTCCGATGAATATTCGAATACGCAAATTCCCATATCAGCACATGCATTCTGCAGACTGCATAATGTGTCTTGAGTGCAAGAGCCACTGTCCAAACAATGCCATCGTATTTAGATTCGCGTAGTTATCCCTAGGAAATTTTCCTGATTGCTTTGTCAACGGCAGTTTGAGCACCCTCGAACATCTCCATGAGCTTCAACCCGTGTTCGGTGACTCTAGCGCCCCCACCGCCAACGTTGCCCCCCTTGTAAGTTTCAAGCAATTTGACACCAAGTGTGATTTCGATTTTCTTGATCACACCCCAAGCATATCGATAAGACATACTCAAAGCCTTGGCCCCCTCAGTGATGGTTCCCGCTTCGTGGATGCTCTTCAAAATATTATAGGCTCCTAGTCCAAACACATACTGGCCATCCTGTTCAAGCCATAGCTTGTAGTTTGGCTTTAGGTTCTCAACCCTGCCAGCATCTTTGTCCACCCAGCCTATCCTCCCATCTCAATGGTTCCCAAGGTGTAGCGAAATCGAGAGGGGTCTATTTGCTTTAGTGCCCCCAACGCATGCGTTCAGCCTTGGTATCCTTCTTGAAAGCCTTCTTTACTATCTTCCAGTGGTCCTGACACAGGTAAGTCTTCCGGGACCGCGTGTCTTTTACTTTCAGACCCGTGCTCGCGACGCTCTCAGCAATTCGAGCAACAGCGAATGCCCTCTTTGAATCTTTATTGCATCCCACTATGCTGCAGGTCTTCTTACTAGATTTCTCCAAGGCTGGCACTTCAATTGATGAACCAGTCTGGCTCCATTATAACTATGACGGCAACGTAGTCAACACGCTAACCACGAGGGGTGAGAACAGGTCCTTTTGAGAAGTCGAACACAATCACTTCCTCCGAACCCCTTCTCAATCTCAAAGATGTTGAGTTATCCACGACACCAACCTCAGTCATCGTCATCCCATGATCCTCTGCGACTTCCCTCACAGCACTGATGTTGGCATGCGAAACTGATACAAGAAAGCCAAGTGAGATGTACATCCGCAACCAATCCTTGAGCGGAATTGACTGAGGTCGCGAGATTTCTACAGCGTCTATATCGATCACTCCACCCATTCCAGAATACTCGACAAGCATACCAGCAGTCCCGACAAGCCCAGCGACGGAAACATCCTTCGACGCGTTGAGAAGCTGTTTACGAGCTAGATCATTCATCACAGATAGTCGATCTACAATAACTGAAGACTCACAACCAGTGACCGAGTCCCAACCCAATTCATATGCACGACCTCTATTGCCGACTTTATCAAAGAGGAGGATAAGCGAATCGTCAGGAAGTGCACCTCCTGCCGTGAGCAAGTCCTCCTTTAGAACACTCCCAGTAGAGGACCCAACCACATAGGTTGACGTTGAAGCAGGATTCGTATGCCCTCTTACTATTGGGACTCTGAATGAGTGTGAGGCATCTATCAGGCCTTGGAGCATCATTTCGCCAATGCGAGAATCAGAGTATGAGAGTGCGACAGCAAAGGAGTTCGGGATCCCACCTGCTGCGTATATGTCCATGACATTTGCTAGCACAACGTTGAACCCAGCCGCATGAGGCTCGTTTAAGCAGAGATCCTCAACGATTGCATCTGTTGTTAGAAGAACAAAGTCATCACAATCGGTCCCAATGGCAGCGGAATCCTCGCCCAGAGAGTGAGAGATATCGCCGCCGTACGAGTCCCGCCTGAGCTTGTTGATAATACTAGGGAGTACGAACTTTCGTGATATCCCTTCGAAGTCGAGTAGGAAGCGAACGAGTTCTTCAAGACTCATCAATGAAAACAACTCTACTGGTCGCCTCGGTGGCAACTATGGTGGGCCCAAGAAGCCTAGTGCAAAAGCAGCTTGTTCCAGAAGAATTCCGATTCCTAGGAGCGACATCCCAATCATGAAGTAGATCAGTGCTCTCATCTCCGGTCTGATTTCTTCGAACAATTCTGTGCACCTTGCCTGACAGTGCTGACCCTCTCGTGCCACTTATAGACATTGCGGGGCAGACCTGCGAAAGGCGTATTATGTATTGCTCGCGCCGCGCGTCTTCTTGAAGAGCTTGTAGGATTTCTCGTCTAGTTCCCTCTCGGGGTCCACCGGCTTTTCAAAACGGCTAGGCTTCGCTTTGGCGGCTTCTTTCTTCACCCGGCTACACTTGCCACCACTCGTCATCTTACGTTCTGCACATGCGCCAAACTTGCACCAAGGCCCATCACAGTCATCGTCTACCGTTCATTGTAACTTGGACAAACTTGGACAGGGAGTCTTTGTCCTCCCAAGAGCGGCACTGGGAACGTACTCCTTGAGGTCATTTTCCTGTCATTTAACCTCAAGAACTAGTCTCACGACTTGAGTATATAAGGTCATATTCGAAAATGTCTGATATTGTCCAAGTTTAGGGCAGCTGTCTGCAACCCATGTACACCACACTACCT
>JABCTJ010000275.1 GCA_018238375.1 Candidatus Thorarchaeota archaeon | reverse complement strand
TTCCGCCTTCTTCTTAGTGACCTTCTTCTTGGGCTTTGCTTCCGCCTTCTTCTTAGTGACCTTCTTCTTGGGTTTTGCTTCCGCCTTCTTCTTAGTGACCTTCTTCTTGGGCTTTACTTCCGCCTTCTTCTTGGTCACTTTCTTCTTAGGCTTCTTCTCTTCAAGTTTCGGAACTTCGGCAGTTAGAGATTCCGCAGTTTCCGCGAGGGGCTCAACTACGATCTCAGGCTGTCGGGCCTTTTCTTTCACCTTGCGATCATCGAGAGCGCGTCGCTGCCGTGCACGTTTGCCAGGTTTCGCAGATTCAGCCGCCGAAACTGCACTAGGAGCTACGTCTAGTTCCTTAGTAATCACAGGGCGCTTGGGCATAGAGGATGCAATTTCCTCAAGGACGTCCACAATCATAATCGGTTTGCCGCCGTCCCGCTTCTCAATCTCTGAAGGAGTCGTGTAGACAACAAAGCCACTTTCGTGAATATAGGGAACAATCACGCCTTCATTTTCCTTGTCCTTGAGTATTCTGCGTGCAATGCTCATCCTGATGTTGAACCGCTTGGCAAGATCATAACTAGTGACAGATTTTGCCTTCTTCACGTACTCATCAATTTCGCCAATTGTTTCTGGTTTGGGTACAGCATCTCGGACAATCTTTTCTGTCTTTGTTGCTGTTCGTCCCCACTTCTTGCGGCTGATAGCAATTACACTCCTAGATTTGTTCCCAGGGGGTCACCGCGAACGTTTTGAGTTCGGCTTTTAAAGATGCTCATGCATGAGAACGAAAAAACAGCAACAATCGAAAGTGACGTGTTATTTCTTGAGGTTAGGCATATCGATGTGTAAAATCACCTGCTGTTGGAATCGGTTTCTTTACGTTGCTTGATGATTAGCTTCTGCTGGGCTGAAACATCGCTTCTTGGAGGGATGTCTTTGTCAATGATACAACCCGGGGCTATGACACTGTACTCCCCTATACGTTGAGCGGGGTATATAGCTGAGTTGATGCCCACGACAACTCCGTCCCCAATAATGGCGCCGAATTTGCTCAACGGTATCTGCACACGCCCGTCCTTGTATTTGAGATGGAACGGTTTGTTGTCCGGACGCCAGTTCCAAGTTTGCGCTCCGGACTCGATGCACGTATTTGCACCAACGATTGAATCTGCTATGTAGGTCATCCTTCCGACAGTAACTTTATCGAAGATCGCACTGTTACGCACCTCAACAGAATATCCGATGCGCACATCATCACACAGACTAGTGTATTTACGAATGAGTGAGTGGTCGCCTACATATACTCCCTTACCTATGTAGATCGGCCCCTTTAGGGTCGTGCCCGGACGTATGACGCTATTTTCATCGATGAAGACAGAACCTTCTATTACAACATGCCTGTGTATTTCAGCGGTTTCAGCAATAAAGGTCCCATGCCCCCGGATCTGCCTATCCATAACAATTCGATTGGCTTCAAGCACATCCCAGGGCCAAGTGAATTCTGCCCATTCCTTCTCCCAGACAGCAGCAGCAATTACGGATTTGGTCTCTATCATCTTCTTGATTGTGCGCTCCATGGTCTTATGCTCATCAAGGAGAGGGAGTATTCTTGCTGAAAACACTGACACCCCAGCCACCGCATAGTTGCTGACATAGCGATCGGGCCCGCCCTTCTCTACAAGCATTTCCACGACTCCGTTCTTTCCAATCCGAACCGTGCCAAACTGCTCGGGATTGGACACAAGAGTCACGAGCATTGTTACTTCTGCGTCCATGTTCTCGTGATTAGTCAGAGTGCGAGAAACCATCTCAGGGTCCACAAGAACGTCACCGTTGATAAGCAGGAACTCATCGTCATCTCCAATCTCATCACGAGCAGTTAGTATTGCATCTTCAACACCTTTCTGTTCATGCTGGATTACATAGCGTATCCTTACGCCTGAGTCAGCACCATGTTGGAAATGGTCGATAATCTCATCACGGCCATGCCCCACAACAACAACGATATCCTTGAATCCGTTTTCCTTCAAGCTATCGATGATGTACTGCATCACAGGGCGGCCTGCAATCTTCAACATCGTCTTTGACCTATTAGCGGTTAGTGGCCTAAGTCTCTGACCAACTCCGGCAGTCAATACTAGTGCCTTCATCCGACTCACACTCATGGTAGGCATCTGGTTAGCTCATAAAACTGTTGGCTGTTACGCACGTTGTTAGTTGACCAAGCTGAAGTATATGCGCCTCTTGCCAGCGCCCACATTCTTAGTCTTCCCGATTTTAATGGCGCCTATCTCTCGCGTGTTGTTTACGTGCGTTCCAGCACAAGAAGCCACGTCGTAGTCTCCAATGGCAATCACTCTGAACTCCTTCACTGACTTGGGGACCATCTCAAGGTATCTTGTTTGGTAGCCTTTTTCATTGAGATAGTCAATTGCGTCCTTACGTGGCATAAACTTAATGGAAACATCGAGGTTCTTAGCCAGAATCTCGTTCACTCCAGCCTCGACCTTACGTTTCATCTCATCATCAAAGGACTGGAGAGGTGAGTAGTCGGCCCTGCTCTTGTCGGGCTTGATCATGTTGCCAACAGTGATTACTCCGTAATTCAGTTGGAGGTATCGAGATAGAACATGCTGAGCCGTGTGGAATCTCATGCTTTCGTATCGCCAGTTCCAATCAAGAGAACCATGGACATCAGCTCCATCACTTAGTGCAACGGGCTCCTCCACCAAGTGCCGAATCTCTCCAGAGTCCTTCTTCGTGTTCACAATCGTTAGAGTGGTAGTGCCATCGCTTATCATCCCCCGATCTCCACTCTGCCCGCCGCCCTCAGGATAAAATGCCGTGTGATTAAGTACAATATAGCAGTCGCCCACTGCTACAACCTTCGCGTCAAACTCTCGGATGTAATTGTCCTTCATATGGAGGAGTTCAGTCACGTGTACTTACTCCTAGGAGCTAGTTCTCCGTCTTGAGCGCATCCACTCTTCAAGTGCTAGCTGCTTCACCATATCAAGTTCAACGCTTGTGAAGTTGGCACCTTCACCTTCTGCAGCGGCGTCCATAATCTCTTTGACTGCTTCCTTAGATTCCAATTCGCTAAGTTCGCTGATGATAGCATCAGTAGTGGATTCAGCAACACCGTGATCCAAGAGATATTTCGCTAGGGGAGTGCGTGATGTAGGTATATGACCAGAATCCATGGAGGGCTGCAAACCTACAGCGTGCATCTTCTCTTCGAAGCTCGCAGTTATAATGTCTCGTCGGGATTTGGCTGGCACATCCTTGACAGGCTTGCCCTTTTTGATGCGTGACATCATCTTGCTCATGTATTTGATAATCGGAGGTCCTGCAGGTCCCTTGGGTCGCCTTCTGATCGCAACCCCTAAAACGATTAGGACTATCAATAGTGCAACAACGTAGATAGCGGGAGGCTGAAGAAGCGCTGTGATGCTTTGGATAATCTCATCTATTTGCATAGGGAATTGCCCCTGTGGATGTCTTGGACCACTGCTGAAGAATCCTTGAGAAACCACAACTTTAAACTTTCTCCTGATTAATCCTGAAACCGGAAACGCATGAGGAATCCGTTATGCACACTACGAGAGGTATACTAAAGGCGTTGACCAGCGGAAAGCTGACGATTGAAGAGGCAGAGAAGAAACTCCAAGTTCTCACGCTGAGTCATGTGGAGGATCTTGCTGTCCTTGACCATGGTAGACAGGACCGGACTGGTATACCTGAGGTAGTTATGGCAGAAACAAAACAAAGCGACGAAATCATCAAGATAACGAGAAACATGCTGGACGCTAAAGGGTTCGCTCTACTTACAAGGGCAGACTGGAAGAAAGTCGACGCCCTTGAGAGTGCCATTGATGATTATGTCTTCAATGTGAGTGGCAGTCGTGATCATCTCACCGTGTTTGTTCATGCTCGGAACTGGAAACCACCCGAAACTTCGGGGAAAATAGCTGTGATTACTGCTGGAACTTCAGACATTCCGTATGCACGGGAAGTGGAAGCCATTGCCAAAGTCATAGGAGTTGAAACATTATCATTCTTTGACATAGGAGTGGCAGGAATCCACCGACTCATAGAGCCCATGAAGCAAATTATCGAAGAGGATGTAGATGCGGTAGTTGTCCTAGCAGGAATGGAGGGAGCACTGCCAACTGTAATAGCTTCGTTAGTTGATATTCCCGTAATAGGAGTGCCAATACCATCTGGCTACGGTTATGGTGGCGAAGGAATTTCTGCGCTATATTCAATGCTCCAATCTTGTGCACCAGGTCTTGCAGTGGTGAACATCGGCAATGGTCTAGGCGCAGGATCCATGGCAGCTCTCATTGCCAGAAGGAGAGGTAAATCCGACTGAAGTAGACAGAGTCGCGCTATCAATCACCAAAGTGTCGAGCAATTTGAAGATAGACATCAACAGATTGGAACATCTCATCAATGTGTATGTATTCGTCAGGTTGGTGTGCCTGCTCGATGGAGCCGGGGCCACATATCACGTTGATAACCCCTATCTTTGGCTGAAGTACCGAGCAGTCCGTGCCAAAAGTTGCCGCCGTGGGTAATGGCCGCTTTCCTGTAACCCGCTCAACTGCATCGAGACTAACTCGGACTATCTCAGCATCACGGGGAGTCGAAATGGCAGGCTTGCCATGTATGTACTCGACTTCGATGCATTCAGATAATCCTGCTTTTGCTAGATGGGCATTCATCTCCGCAAGCACGAACTCCACGGTCTGCCCCTTGGACAGCCTCATGTCCAAATGCGCTTCGCAGTGGTCGGGCACGACATTGATCTTCACTCCGCCCTTAATGATGCCCACACTGATTGTCGGTTTGCCTAGTAGCTCATCTGGTTCAAAGGTGTACGATTGGCCTGTAAGAACATCCAACGCTCTCGCGCATAATTGAATCGCATTTTTCCCTTCGTGAGGTCTAGACCCATGAGCTGCTTTTCCAGCGGCAATCACCCTGGACCAAAACATGCCCTTCTCGCCGACTAGGACATCGAGATTTGTGGGTTCAGCACAGACGCCAAACTTCACTCCAGCTAGCTTCCCGCTCTTGGCAACCTCTTCAGCACCTGAGCAGCCACTCTCTTCGTCAGATGTGGCCAGCATGAGAAGTGGAAGATTGTGCTTCTCCTCGCTGTAAAGAATCAGGGTCTCTGTTAGAGCTGTTACTGGCCCCTTCATGTCGCATGCTCCCCGCCCGTACATACGCCCATCCACAATCTCTGCACCGAATGGATCGTAAGCCCAAGCGTCTGGAGGACCAGCTGGTACAGTATCCATGTGACCATGCAAGACTAGTGGACCCAATTCTCCATCCACTGTAAAGAATATCAGATTTGGCCGATCACTTGGACCAACGGACTCACAGGCGATACCATGTGACTCCATATGGTCTCGAAGAACCTTAGCGACTTCAGCTTCTCTGCCTGGGGGGTTCTCAGAGTTAGTAGTTATGAGGTCTCTAAGAAGTGATAGCATCCGTGATTGGTTGGTCTTGATCAACTTGGCACCCAAGCAGCATCATCCCAGACCCAGATAATAACATTCCCGAATGAATGAGCTGAGCCAAACGAAAAATGTGGTATGGCTGAAACCTTTCCAGGTCAGTTAAAGGCGGGACGGATCGAGCCGCACTCTTTTTCCCCTATACCCCTATAGCGATGTGCAAGTCGTCACCCCACAGGACTCTGCGCTGTTTTCGAATAACGACCGGATATGTCCGTCCATATATGTCTTCAACTGAAACCCTGTGCTTCCCTGAGAGGAATCTACGCACCGATTTCCTCAACTTGCGTGTGGGGATATCGCGAATGCGTATCGTGTAGGTTTCAGCCATGGTTCTTAGCTCCAACGGATGCTGGATGGCGCGGCCAGCTTGTTACGGTGCGAAGCTTGTACAATACTTCGTACGGTGACATATATACGCAAATCGTTTCAATCTCAACCGGGAGGGGCAAAGAGAACGGTCTTAGAAGTCATCTAGCTTGTGCACTTCAACATCACCTCTAGAACCGAGAAAACGCGTTGTAACAGAGAACACTGATGCTATCCCCAGCCTTAACAAATGGCCAACACCCTGTGTGGCGATGTATGCCGCGTAATAAACTTAAAGCGGCCGTTACTGGTTGGATATATCTACGGATTATACGCGAATGGGTGTCGAGCTGAGTCTTTCCTAGCCACAATCTCATTGACATCTTGTCGTCGTTCTATCGCCCGTCGGATGGCGTGTCGTACTGCGCGAAAGTTATTGATATGCACACGCTTTGGATTATTCGCACTAGGATGCACGAATACATTGGCGGCTATCACCAAGTCAGGAATGAGTTCCTCAGGGATTATCATGTCTGTTATGGTGCGTTGCACAGCATCAGCTACTGCCTTCTGAGCCACTTCGTACACTAACGCCTTATGTTTTTCATCGACGATTGTAACTGTTGAAACAAAGACTGTTGTGAGATCTAGGTCTTTGATGACATTGGAAGCGTGAAAGCCTTCCTTCATTGTTCCAGCGCCTGCTAATGCTTCCTTGAGTGGTCCGTCCCGAAGACCCATGACAAGATCGACGTGTGCAACCTCCAGCCCTTCTCCAGCAAGCGCTTCTCCATGCAGCAATGTCAAGTCATCGATGACTTCTGGGAACATGCCAACAGCCCTAGGATAGGATTCCGCAATCAAAGTCTTGTCGCCCATTTTGAACGTGACTGGTCCTCGTTTAATGAGTTGGAGGTCTTCCAAACACGTCCTGAGCTCGTCTATATCCTCGTACCTGAGAGCATCGCCTTCAATCAATGGAGCTCTTGCGGTTCCTACTGGAATTCCCATCATATTCAAGGCGGCCTTGACAGCAAGTCCGCCGCCCTTGTTTACCATTAGTCGGATTGTCTTCTGTAAGCTTCGTTGAATGATTAGGCCTTCCTTGAGGTCTCCGCTGGCAAGCGCTGCTTGCATTCGTATGTAGCGATCTGGAAAGATATTCGCACTCAGGAGTATCGCACCATCACAGCCGGTAGCAAGGGCTGGAAGAGCAACCTCATCATGCCCAATGACTACTTGAAAGCTCTCTGGCCGGCGAACAAGAATCGTTGTGAGATTGAGCAGATTCGCACTCGAATCTTTCATTCCAATGATTCCATCTATCTCTCGGAGACCATCTACAAGCCACCAATCGATATTGACTCCAGTCACTTGGGGAATGTTGTAAAGGAATATCGGAATATCGCTTGCGTTGGCTACTCGTTCAAAGTGCTCAAAGATTTCCTTCGTGCTAGGCTTAAGGAAATACGGTGTGACCACTAGTGCGGCTGAGGCACCGAATTCAGCAGCTCTCCTTGTGAGCTGAATGGCCTCCCTTGTGGATGCAGCTCCCGTGCCAGCCATTACAGGAACTCTGCCTTTTGCTGCGTCACAAGCAATCCTGAATGCATCGACCTTCTCATCGAAGCTCATGCTAGTGAATTCGCCTGTTGTTCCGCAAGGAACGATTCCCGTCGCACCGCTCTTGATTACATAATCAATCAATCCACGGTATTGCTTCTCGTTGATGCCATCTTCGCTGAATGGTGTTACCAAAGCGGGGAATACGCCTTTGAATGTGAAGTCATCTGTCATTTTTGATCACTTCCATATCTGTCCCAAGGCTGCTGACACGACTCGCTCGGTCGCCGCTGTTAGTTGCCTTCGGTTTCTAGAGTTTAGGTCAATGTCTAATGCCATAATCACCACATTGTCAACAATGACTTGATCCGGCACCTTGCCACTCTTGAGATGTGCTGCCACAGCTCTTGCGGCTCCTGACTGTACAGGCCCGTAGAAGAGGGAGGCCTGACGCATTGACTTGATTTTCTTGATAGGCACCATGATACTTGTCGGTCTAACAGGAAGATTAGGTTCCAAGATCACTGTTAGAGCTTCGTGACCCATTTTTGGATTCATGAGCAGCTTAACGAATGCAGAACCTAGAGCGCTATGTTTCGGCCCGGTTATTATGGCCACTGACACTGTATCTTCAGAACCCTTCCCAATTTCTGCATCTTGAAGGTAGTCCGGTCCAACTCCGAATTTCCCAAGAGCTCCTTGTATGTCGATGTCCTTTGTAGCCTTGGGATGAGTCCTGGCTTCTAGCAATCCAAGATTTTCCAGTTCAATTCGAATCTCGGCTCTTAGCTCATGAGTCAGAGTGCCGCCTGAATTCAAAGGCATTCTAGAATAGCCTGCGTTTATCCCCATCATTCTAAGTGCTGCTTTCACAGGAGGTGCACCTCCCTTTCTAGTGACTATTCGTGCAAAGGTCTGTGCCGAGAGCTGAAGCTTCGCTGCATTCTTCATGTCACCCTTGTGCACCTTGTCCATGATGTCAAGCCATATATGAGGCATCACGTTTGCGGATGCCAAGATTGCCGCACCCGACCCTGCTGCAACCGCAGAGAGGAAGCACTCGTCATGGCCAATTAGCACCGGCATCTTACCGTCTAGCTTCTGGATCAGTTCAAGAGTATGGCCTATATGACCACTACTATCCTTGATCCCAACGATATTGTCGAGCTCGGCCAAGTCCTCTACGATATTCGATTGTAGAACCCCGAGCGTACACTGTGGAATGTTATACATGATGATTGGCAGCCCGCCCTTTCCCGCAACGGCTGCATAGTGCTCGTAGTATCCCTTGTCTGTCGGGCGAAGATAGAATGGTGATATGACTAGGGCCGCGTCGCATCCTATGTCTGCGGCATACTTGGTCATCTTGATTGTTGCTTCTGTGCTAGTTTCTCCAGTCCCAGCCACCACAGGCACGCGACCATCCGCGAATTCCACACACATTTTGAAGAGTTTCTTCCGCTCCTCGGTCCGCATATAGACGAACTCTCCAGTCGTCCCAGCAGGTACAAGACCGGTCGCGCCCTTCTCAATCGTGTAATCGATTATGTCCTTGAATCCGTCTTCTATTATGTCGCCGTCCTTTGTGAAAGGGGTCACCAAGGCGGGCATAACACCCTTAGGTTCGTACTTAACCATCAAGAACCACCTGACAGGCATCGCGGGCTGTGCGGTCGTATAAAAGGTTCCGCTTGAGAGTTTCAGATTAGTAGGATTTCGCCAAATTAGCGCGTCGTGCCGCGTACTGCAGCGAGTTGTTGAAGTACTGTCCTATCACCTTAGCTAGGGCCGGCCCAACAATATAGTTTATCTCGCCTGGGAGCATGGCATTCAAATTCGTCTTGGACGTCAATTTGCCGCTCCTCTTCAGATTCCCAATTTCTCTCTGGACAATGACCCTGGCCTCATCCCACGTCATGGCTTCGGCTTTGGAGCCAATCAGACCTCTCTTTATGTCAGAAATGGATCGCATCACGAACACAGCAAGACTGTCCAAGTCCTTGCTCCTAATCATCTGACCGGAACCATGTTCAGAGCAAGCTCCCTCTTTAGGTATTGCACCGCATTTCGTGCAGACAGAACGTCCTCGGCTTGTTCGTACATAGAATGCAAGAAGGTTGGCGAGCTTTGTATCGTCGTTTGCTGTCCAGTCCAGACCCGCAGTTCCCACTCGGGCTATTGCCCTGAATACGGTATGGGCCTTTGTGTAAACAAAGGATAGTGCATCGAGCGATGCCTTCTTGCGCTCAGCGAGTCTTTGCTGTTGTCGTTTTGCTTCAATGGCCAGCTCCTCTTTTGCCGCCTTTTCAGACCGTTCCTGTTTCAAGAAACGATGCATCACATCGTATGCGATGGCGTAATTATCAAACGTAAGACCATCCCGGACGAGAGGGGTTTCCACTACACCTTCGAATACTGGACTGGGCGTTGACTCAAGGTTCGAAGAAGCAGCATCCAATGCCCTGCTTGCCAAACGTGCATGCATCCATGCGCTTAGTGTTGATGCATCGAGTTCAGGATGCACACATTTTAGCTCGTAGATACGGATAGCAGTGAGGTCAATCAATATCTCCTCGCGCAGAAATTGAAGCTCGGTTTCTGTATCTTCATAAATGCTCTTGAGAAGTGCCTTCATGCGGAGCATGTCTTGCTTCGACCGCATGTAGGTTTCCACTATGCGTGTGAGATTCGTCAACAGACCTATGGTGAAATGCCAAACCAAGTCTAGCTTGATAGCTCTCGCGACTTCTTCGTGCTTGAGTTGATGGCTTATGTCAGAAACGGAGGCCATACCCAGTGAACTTAGAGCGCCATCACGAACTTGCTCGCGCTGCTTGATGAGTAACTTAAGGTCCTCTGGAGAAGGAACACGCATCTTTGATTCAAGGGTTTCCAGCACTTGAACCTCAATACCCATCAGAGTGCTGCGATCCTTAGTCAGAAGATCCAATGATATCTTGTCTATCTCCGATGCTCTCCACCCCTTTGCTTTCATCATACCTTTGACCTGCTTCTGGAGTGTGGTTTCAAGTTTCTCAAGTCGTCTCAACGACCGCTCCATTACCTCAAGGTCGTCCTTGTTGATTGAGGGGCTTTCGACTTTTGCAGTAGACAGCTCATCTACACTCATCAAACCATCCGCTAGCTGCGAAATGTCTTTGATGCCCTTCACTCGCAACGCGGCTTGAATATCACTAGAGTTAATCTGAAGTAACTGTGACAGCATGTTGTAGATGCTGTCAGGCTCCGCCTTGATCATCTCACTCAAGTGCTTCGCGACTACTTGACCCATTTTTGCCTCATACTCCTCAAGCGATGTAGGAGTTTCGAGATCGATTTCGACAGCTTCGACTAAATCAAGCTTCAATTCGTGGGCAGCTCGTATCGCCTGTGTTTCGACAGGACTCTGGCCTAATCGTTTCAGCACGGCGTCAGCAATGGAGTTCCAAGTCGAGTCAGAGATGGATTGCATGGGCCGCCCCTCTGCGTACTTGGCAGTTCCGGAAATCTGGCTCAGACCACGAGTTAGGACCGTGATTTCTGCAGTTTCTTCATCTCTGGGTCTGAGCAATTCATCCCTCAAAGAAAGAGCGGTTTCTTTCAGGCCAGAAGCCTTTGCGTAGAGTTCTCGTCGCCATTCTGTGCCCCAGCCAGTTACTTCATTGATGAAATCAATGTCATGATTTGGTGAATAGTCAGTCGGTATCTTTCCAAGATATTCCTTCACCAAGGATATTGTCTTATCCTTCGTGCTTTGATCAGTTGTACTCTTGCCGTCTATCATTTCTACGGCATTGATGAAGAACTCACTTACAAGTCGGGATACATCAATCTCCTCTTGAAATTTGACACCGAGCAGTTGCCGAATCTCTAGCTCAAGCTGACGACGTTCCTCGCGCGTTGCTTCGTCCTTTAGCTCGATAGTAAGGTCTTGCGCCTCATCAAACCCTATCAGCTTAACACCCTGGTAATGATACAACCAGAATGATGCAAAGAAAGACAAGATATCCTCCATGGGTCGAGGGCCTTCTGCGATTTCCATCAGGAGCTTGCGATCCCTATTGCTCCGCATGTGGTTGACAAGCGCTTCTCTCAGAAGAATCTCCTTTCCAGCCTCAGACATCTGCCTAGTCTTGAGAATCCATGAACTTGCCACTAGACTGCACCTCCTATTTTGCTTCCACCGATTTTTATTGTGAGTTCGCTTCCTCTGTGTTCATACGTCACAACGTAGATGATGTCAGGAGAATCGGGATTTCTGAGGTATGCTCTTGTTGGCCGCGGAAGTAGTCTACTCAACCCTCTTATGACCGAACTCATCAGATATTCAAGAAGCTCGTCATCAATGCTGAGAGAGATAGTTTCGGTGGCTGTCAATCCCTCGGATTGGAGTTGCTTCAGCCGTTCAAGGAAAATGGCTTCCATCTTCTCTTGACTCTTATTCATCATTGAGAGCGTCTTTGTTATGGTGTCGCGCAGCTCGATGTAGAGGAACGTTTCTTGTGACATCTCGGGTTTGGGTGGAATCGGACGTTCTGAAAGGCCGGGTGCGTACTCAGCGTCAACCTCAGCAATGCGCAATTCCATACCCCGAGGAGCGTTAGGTTTGTCTGGGATAATGACGCCGGTACTATCAAGAGATGCTTGAGCAAGTCTTCGTTTCTCCTGGATCGACTCGTACTCAGCCGTTTCTTCTTTGAATTGGGATTGTGCCTGCTGAATCAGAGCATCCCTCTTCTCGTTGTGAACCCGTATCTTGGCATTCTCAGCCTCTATTTCTTGACGTTCTTGTTCCCAATTCTGAACCAGAATCTGATACTCCTGTTCTCGCACATTGGCTTCGCTGGCAATGCGCTCAACTATTGACCGTGCAGTTCCCCTGCGTCCGGCTTTATCATGAATGAATTGCAGGAAATCCATCAGCTTGCTGGAGAGGTTATCATCCATTCCTTGAATGCGAAAGTCCTCAACCCAAAGTCGCGCCTCGGTCTTCCACATCTCAGGTTTCTCACTTTGCTGTTCTATTATCGATAGAAGCGCTTCCGCCAAGTCAAAGGCTTCATCTAGAACTGCATCAATAGCTTCTGAAATCAATGCCTTGCTTAGGAGGTAGTCCGCTACATCGGGCACTACATCTGCTACAAGGGTTTCGAAGTCTGAAAGTAAATTCTGAAGTGCTATGCCGGTTTCTGAGAGTGTGGCACTGCCCTCCTTAACTCCAGTTGAGTGGTTGCTCTCGATTTCAGAGCGAACAATCTGAGCCACGTCGCTGAATTTTATCAAGGCCCATGCATCCACCTTTTCAAAGGACTCTTGGATATCATTGACAATCACGCTGATCAACTCAGCGGGGTGATCGTGCTTAGAGCCTTCGAATGCCTTCTTGCCAATGACCGCATTCAGTTGACAATGCAAATCATCGAAGAATTTGTAGAATAGCATGGTTTCAGTGGGACCCATCTCTTGATTTGACATCTCGTCCCGGAAAGTCGCCATAGTTTCGAATATCGCTCTTCTGGTTGCCCCCACAATCAGATATTGCTGCAAATCCAGCACGAAGTATTGAGACACTTTCTTAGCATGAACGACGAAATACCTCATGGTGCTCTTTAGTTGCCATGCCCTCAGCTTGTCGTCAACGGGGAACTCACGTTCAACGGACTCCATCATATAACTTACAAGGTCCTTCGCGAGTTCAACCTTGAACCCGTCAAATCGCGTCTTGTCAGATTCTATCTCGGAGTTGAGCTTGGACTTGTGTTCAGAGAGCGATAGTGTGAGTCCAGAACCAACGTGCTGCTCAATAATTACTTCAAATGAATCAACAGTGTCAGCTAGGAGAGTAGCAAACTCGTTTGTCCTCTTTTTGAGAGAATCGAGCTCGCGTATTTCCGCTCGCTCACTTCCAAGAAACCGAACAAGAGCAACAATCGACGCACGAACGATGTCCACCTCTTCTATGCCGTAGGCACATGTATTCAATTCGCTTAGAATCGCTCTGCCCGTATTGGGAATGCTTGATGATATCGTTTCAATAGCTAGAGGCGTCAGGATTCTTTGTTTGAAGTGGTGGATAGTATCTATTTCGCTCAATTGAGGAAACTCGAACCTAAGGTCGGTGCGTTCCAGCATTGTCATCCCGGGAGGCAGCGTTGTGAAGTCATCTCGGTACTGCAATTTAATGACAATTTCCTCGTTGATGTTTTCAGGTTTCAGCTGAATCGAATCCCATGAACTCTTGAACTGACGGTCCATCATTTCAACAAAGACAACGCTATTCAAGCGGTCTACGAACTTACCAAGTATGGCCATCCCATCGGTTTCGTAGTCTATGTTGTTATTGATAACTGCAGCCTCTACGTCTGCAATCTTCTTTGATAATCTCTGCATATGACTGTCAATCTTGAACGGGTCTACAATGCCCTCTTCCCAGCTCAGCACACACACATGAGAACTAACCTCATTTGATATTGCACCAGCGATGGAGAGCTGCTCTGGTAGAACTTCAGAACCTTGAGCGCGGTCGAGATTCCATTCCAATGATAGTAGCTCAAGACCTTCTGTTTTTCTTAGAGCATTCCTAATCGCAAAGATTAGAGACGATATATTCATGGCAACAGCTTGGGAATTCTGTTCCATCATGCTACCAGAGCCTATTGCACTACCAAGGGGGTTCCCACGGCTTGTGGAAACTCCAAGTACCGAGGCCGAAGCCATTCTGATTGCCTCAATGGTGCTTGGAGCTTGCACCTTTTTTCTGGATGATCCGCTCATCAATTGGACTCCTGAACGATCTTGTGACTCATAGATTGACAGAAACTATGAACAGTGCTGCCCGACGCTGCTCTGGTTTCCGGTGAGGGACTTTCGTGAGGGTAT
>JABCTJ010000265.1 GCA_018238375.1 Candidatus Thorarchaeota archaeon | reverse complement strand
GAGAGAGGCGCAACCATCAAGGTGTATGGGGAGCCTGTTGGAGAGGTGATCGGTGACTTTCTAAGATGCATCGAAACGGGTGTTGCGCCCAAGGTGAGTGTTGATGATGGCGTTGCCGCCTTGGAAGTTGTGGAGGCAGCAAGAAAGAGCGCCAGTACTGGCCGGATTATCGACTTTGATGTCAAAGCTAGGGGATGACTGTGGCAGCCAGATACGTTCGATGAGTCAATGTAATCTCTACATCAACAGTGCTTCCCGGCTTCAGCTGTTTCTGAATAATGACCGCCTTGTAAGAGGTATTCCTGCAAAGCATTCCGCCTTTCGAAGCAGCACCTACTACTAGGACTGGGCCGGTCCATCCGAGCCAAGTCGCATTCTGTTCGGTTACGACTTCTGCAACAAGTGCAGATAGCTGTCGGCTTCTATCCTTCTTGACAGACGTATTGACCTTGTTTTTAGCCCGCGCGGCTACTGTACCGGGGCGGTCCCCATATTTCGATATGTTGACAACAGGGAGCTTAAGGTTGCTAATGACTTCAAGCGTCTTGTTGAAGTCCTCATCAGTTTCACCAGGAAAGCCTACAATGATGTCTGTAGCGATTGTAGCCAGCGGAATCTTCTTTTGAATTGAGCGCACAGCTGATTGCCAATCTTCAACCGAGTAGCGCCGCTCCATATCACCGAGGATGCTGTTGCTGCCTGACTGCAATGGTATATGGAAGAACTTGAAGAAACGAGGGGACCCCATGACCTGCAGAAACTCGTCAATTGAGGCAAGAATATGATGGGGGTTAAACATGCCCAGCCTGAACATGTGAGACCCCTCAATGGTATCCAAAGCCTGCAGAAGATCTACAAGGGTTTCTCCGGTTTCATGTCCGTAGACCCCTGTATCTTGGCCTGTTAGACGAATCTCCCGGTAGCCTTGGTGAACACATCGACGAACCACATCGTGCAGTGACTTGATTGAATAGCTTTTCACATTGCCCCTAGCAAATTTGACTGCGCAATACGTACAGCTGCCCAAGCAGCCTTCGCAGATGGGAACTGTACACACGACACTGTCGGGTGGACCTTTCAAGAACTGGAGCTTGGAGCCAGTATCGGGTTCAAGGTGAAGAAGGCCGCGTTCACCCTTCATCACACGGTCAACAATCAAGCCCAGAGTTTCAATCGATTGGGGACCAAGAATAGCCGCGTAGTTAGGGATTGCCCTCTGCACTCTTCGAAGAGATATTACTGGTAGACACCCAGCGACAATTACTGGCCTTGCCATCTTCGAAATTTCTCCCAAACGATGAATAATCCTGTCCTCTGTTGGCTCCTTGACACCACATGTGTTCAATATGATGACATGAGCCTCGTCGGGACTGAGAACTCGCTTGGCGCCCCGATTGCCAAGATGGCCTGCAATCATGTCTGAGTCTGCAGTGTTTAGGGCGCACCCGTAGGTTTCCAGGTAGTATGATATCGCGCCCAAATGTGTGTCACCTATCCGCCTTGCACGTGAGGAAGAATGGAAACTACGTCATCCTCACTCACCAAGGTGGCTTCTCCATTCAGTGTGGCCACGTCCTTCTTGTTCAACAGCACTATCAGGTTCCCGCTGATGCGCGATCCATTCATTATCAGACTACTCACATTGGGACCTCCTATCTCGATGACCCGGGATATCACTTCCCGAACTGTGGAGCCAGAAGGGACCTCAATCTCGATTAGACTCTCTTTCAGCAGTCGTCTGAGTGGCCCAAAAGGCTTGAACATGACACGCATATGTCGGACCTGTTGGAACGCCCATCTGCACGCTATTCAGCCTTTTGATACTGAGCAATCAGGTCCTCCACCATAACATCCACTGTTCTTACTACCTCATCGATCTCCTCTCTGGTCGCGTTGTTAATGTGAATTCCAACCGTTACGACGACAGGAACTCCCATAGAATTGCAAATCTTCTCCGCTGCAGAGTTGGCCACAATGTAGTCCTTGTGACCCGGGAACGTGAATGTGTTGACGCTGACAGTAGTAGCGTTTCTGTAGTGGCTCCTTGCAGAATGCGCTACTGCAACCCCCCCAATGTGATGTTCATCTCCGCCGTAGATAGTCACGAGAAGGTCTCTGCCAATTGTAACTGCATTCAAGATGATGCTGTGTTTTCCAGCGTTTCTTTCGATTATCATCGCACCCACCGTATGTGAAAAGATGCCTGTAACGCTTTCGGTAGTCTTCAGCGATCTATTTCGCTGTCCGTTTCTGGTGCATCCTCCAAGACAATGTGAGAGTCTTGGGGTGTGCTGCGCGGTATTCGTCCAAGTCGCGGAGTGCTGTCGAATGTGGTGCATTCTTGACAATATCCGGGTTGCTGTATGCCTCGTTGGATATCTGCTTGAATGCGCCTATCAAGAGGTCAATCTCTTCTTTTGATTCGGATTCCGTGGGTTCTATCATAAGTGCTTCTGGAACAATCAAAGGGAAGTACATAGTGGGAGAATGAACTCCTAGATCAAGAAGTCGCTTTGCTACATGCATTGCAGTCACTCCGGTTTCTTCTGCAAGATTTTTGGCTGATATGACACACTCATGCATGCGTGGTGTATTGGGAGAATAAGGCAGACTGAATCCTCGAATCTGACTGACATGATGTGCAATATAATTCGCATTGAGCACTGCGATTTCAGAAGTTCTGCGGAGCCCCTCCCTACCTAAGGCACAGATGTATGTATAGGCTCTCACAAGAACGCCGAAGTTGCCGTAGAAGCCATGAACTTTTCCGATAGATCGAGGTAGATTGTAGTTCAGGTCGAATCTGCCATCTTTTGCCTTGACAATACGCGGTACGGGGAGCAGCTCAGTCAGCTTCTCCTTCACACCCACAGCTCCAGATCCTGGACCACCCCCCCCATGAGGGGTTGAGAAGGTCTTGTGTAGATTCATGTGCACAACGTCGAAACCCATGTCCCCAGGTCGACTTATCCCCATTATTGCGTTAAGGTTAGCTCCATCGTAGTATAGAAGACCTCCAGAGTCATGGACTATGCCCGCAATTTCGCCAATATCTTTCTCGAATACTCCAATGGTGTTCGGGTTGGTGAGCATAAGACCCGCGGTCTGCGGACCTGAAGCTGCCTTGAGCGCATCAAGGTCAACAAGACCTTCGTTACTGGATGGGAGAACGACTATTTTGAAGCCAGCCATCGCAGCCGAGGCAGGATTAGTTCCATGAGCTGCATCCGGGATAAGCATCTCCTTGCGTTGGTCGCCTTCATTCATAACCTGCTTATGATAAGCCCGGATAATCATAACACCTGCAAACTCACCTGCGGCACCCGCGGGTGGTTGAAGAGTTACTGTGTCCATTCCTGAGAGCTCAGCTAACCACTGCTCGAGCTCCCACATCAACTCTAAAGCACCTTGGCATGTGGAAACATCTTGGTATGGATGAAGCCATGCCATACCAGGGTTCAGCGCAGCCTGTTCATTGATGAGAGGATTATACTTCATTGTGCAGCTGCCAAGCGGATAGATGCCTGAAGACACGGAGAAGTTCATTTGGGACAAACGGGTGAAGTGACGAACTACTTGAAGCTCTGATATCTCTGGTAAGTTAAGGCTCTGTTTCCTCCGCATCCCTACGGGGATTATTGCATCCAGTGATCCAACTAAGCTCTTCACTTCATCCTCTACAGCAGGAAGTCGGTGGGCGATTTTTCCTGACACGGACATCTCGAATAGGAGAGGCTCGTTCCAATCGGCCTGACGGTATTTGGAATCTTGAGGGTAGCGTTGGTGGCTCATCTTGTGCCACCCCCATTAGTCACGACATCACGAACCACTTCCACAAGCTCATCAATAGCAGTCTTGCTGTGGAGTTCAGTTACGCATAACAGCATTGATTCCCCAAATTCAGGGTATTCCTCAGTTAGAATCTTGCCACCGTGCAAATCACGTTTCAATAGAGATTCATGAACCATCTGAGCAGAAGCATCGCCCTCAAACCTCACGACAAACTCCTTCCAGAATGAGGCACCAAAAGCGGGCGCTGTTACACCAGAAATTTTGTTGAGTTGCTTCGCAGCGTAATGCGACTTGTAGGCGATTATTTCACCCAAATGCCGGAACCCCTCAGGACCAAGTGTGGATGCGTAGACAGCGGCTGTCACCGCGACCAGTGCTTGATTCGAGCAGATGTTACTGGTGGCCTTCTCCCTTCTGATATGCTGTTCGCGAGGAACGAGAGTCAGAACAAATCCGCGCTCGTAGGGTTCGTTGGATGTTCTTGTCATCCCCACGAGACGGCCTGGAAGTTGGCGGATGATTTTCATGCTATCCCTGCAGCCAAACACTCCAAGGTATGGCCCTCCATAGGATACTGCAGAACCCAAGTACTGTCCTTCACCAACGACTATGTCAGCTCCGTAGTTTCCCGGGGGCCGTAGAATACCCAGAGAGAGCATGTCCACCCCCACAACCAAGAGAGAGCCAGCATCGTGCACGATACGGTTAATCTCATCAACTTGGGATTCAATGAAACCAAGGTAGCTGGGATTCTCAACATAGACTCCTGCAACTTTGTTGTCTAGTTTCGACTTCAAGTCTGCAAGGTCAAGAAGCATACTCTTCTGGTCATGTCC
>JABCTJ010000251.1 GCA_018238375.1 Candidatus Thorarchaeota archaeon | reverse complement strand
AGGACCACTGAAAGGTGCAATGAACTCCCAAGAAGAGCTTGATGGAATGCTTGACCTATACTACGCGCAGCATGAATGGGATTTGAAGACAAGCTGGCCATATCGAAAAAATTACGAAAAGCTTGGCCTTAAGGATGTGGCAGATTACTTAGACAAGATGGGTAGATTACCATATAGAAGGAAGGCGGCATCCATCCCCCCGTTTCCTTCGACACAGGAACCGCTGGTGATTCGAAATGAAAGGATACAAGGAATTTGGATTAGCAATGACCGGGGTCTTCCCGGTAAGAGAGGCTGTTGAACTGGCCAAGACCTGCGAGCGAATGGGCTTGGGGTCTGTTTGGTTCGCTGAAGACTACTTCTTTCGAGGCGGGATTCCGTACATGGCTGCCGCTTCGATGGCAACGGAAAAAATCAGAATCGGCCTAGGAGTCGTGAATCCCTACTCAAGGCATCCCGCGCTCATTGCCATGGAATTCGCGACAATCGATGAGATGTGTAACAAGCGAGCGGTTTTCGGCTTGGGATCAGGTGTGCCTTACTGGATGTCCCAAATGGGATTCGATTTCAAAAAGCCGCTGTCAAGAACACGTGAATGCGTTGAAGTTGTTCGCAAGATAATGACAGGTGAAAGCATAACGCATGAAGGGAAATTCTTCACCACCAAGGACGTGAAACTAATTTTCGAGCCAGTTAGGAAGAAGGCCCCGATTTATCTCGCTTTCGAAGGCAAGATGGGTCTCAAACTTTCTGGTGAAATTGGTGACGGAGTTATCCTCTCCATCTTCAATACACCAAGCTATGTAAAATTCGCTTGGGAACGAATAGAGGTAGGTGCTAGGAAAGCTGGTCGAAGTGTCGAAGACTTTGAGATGGTTTCGTATCTTCCCATAGTGATCAACGATGATCTTGACAAGGCAATGAAAATTGCCAAGGATTTTGCAAAACTCTATCTTCCACACTCGCAAGGCGGAGGTCCTCTGATGGAGCATGCAGGAGTGACCGTGGATGAAACGGCATCATACCTGAAAGCAGCTGAAGAAGGAAAGGATATAGCCGAATTAATAACAGATAAGGCAATACAGGCTCTCTGCGTTGTGGGCGATGTTGAGTCCTGCATCAAACAAATCCAGGAAATAGTGAACGCAGGAGCAAATACGCCTGTAGCATTTCCAGTTCCCGGAACGGACCCGATTCTCTTAGCGAATCTTATCGGTGAGAAGATTGCACCACACTTGACTTAGATTCAGCAAAATGGTATGACTTTAACCCGGAGTTGCAGCAGATGACCGAGCAGGAATCCTACGAACCATTTTGCCTCGATGTAGAGGGGGAACCCGACCTTCCAGACTCAACCAAGAAGAGAAACAGGATCATCGGGTACATTGCATCCTTTCTAGTCGTTTTCACACTTGGAACAACAGAAGTCTTCGCATCATGGTATGCAGGAATCCTCGGAGGAACATCCCTAGAGTCAGGATTGGCAATGGGAATGTTCGGTTTCATGTATATGTTCTCTCCAATCATCGGAGGACGCATTTCCGATAGAATTGGGCGGAAGAAAACACTGACCATATCAACAGCTGCATACATTGTGGTTATCTCATTTTACCTGCTCCCCTCTATCACTCCGATTCATCTAATTATGATACGTGCTGTTGAAGGACTTGTCTTCGGATTCATCGCCCCTACAATAGAAGGCATGGTGGCAGAGCTTGACCCCAAAGCGCAGGCGGCCACGCTTGGCAACTTCTCGACAGCATGGAGCGCAGCAATGATACTCCCTCCATTCATTATCGCCTACATGGCGGGGGCTTATGGTGAACTCTCAAGCATATACATCATCTTCGCAGTGGAGCTGCTGGCGCTAGTTATCATCGCCGGGTTCATTCAGGGCTATAGGAGAAAGACACCCAGGCAAGAGAGTGGAGGTGCAAACAATAAAGGGACTGGCGATTCGCAACCAGAGCAGATACACTCGAAGACCAGTCCAAGATTCATTGCCTCCTACATCTCAATAATTCTCTGGGGAGTTGTATCAACTGTAATCCTAGCCCTTTTCCCTACGTACATTGAGAATCTAATTACATTGGGGCATCCATTTGTCAGAGCGGACTTTGGGAATCTACTGTTAATATGGAACGCAGCTCGAACAATCTGCTTCATCGTGATTGCACGAATGGGAGAAAAGCACATGATCAAAGCGATTGTGCTTGGTGCTATTCTCTCAGCCATCTCGGGAGTCATGCTCTTTCTGTTCGTGGACATCTGGATCTTCACTGTAGCCATGATCATCTCAGGTGTGGGAGTGGGATTCAGCTATCTTGGTGCGCTCTATCTCATTGTGTCTGCTACCGAGTTTGAAAAGGGTTCATACGCAGGCTTGGTCGAGAGCATGGGCGGAGTTGGACTCTTCATCGGTCCTATTGTGGGAGGTTGGCTCATGGGATTCGGATTAACACTGCCGTTTCTGATGTACACCTGTCTTTCTCTAGTAGCGCTTGTGATCATGGTCCCACTATTCTCACGTTCGAACAAGTAGGAGAGCTAGTGCACTCAAGATTTCAATAACCCATCAAAAGCGCCTTTGAGAGAGGGGGCTTCATTGGTGTCCCTCAAAGGAGGCTGAGGATATGCTACTTTGCTATGGCTGAGTCCAGACTCTATCAGTAGCTGAGCCATCTTGATTGCCACAATGAATGGATCAAGAATCGGAACGCCAACCTTCTGCACGATTGGTTTAAGGTCGATTTCATAAGAGAGTGCTGTGCACCCCAGAACAATGACATCTGCGCCGTCCTCCTCAACGGCTTGTAGGCAAAGTTCCAGGAGCTCCTTCTGGGCATCAGCTGGACGCTTCGCGATATCAAGAACAGGCAGAGTTAGATTGCGCACACTTGCACAGAATGGCTCCAGTCCCTCCTTGCGAACTCCGGTCTCCATGCACCTCTTGAGAGAGTCACCTTGGACAGTGATTATGCTAAATTTTGTACCAAGTGTTAACGCAAGGTGGAGTGAGGCGTTCCTAGGACCCACGACTGGCACGTTCGAAACCGCTCTCGCAGCGTTAAGAATTGGATCGCACGCACAGTCAATCACTATCGCATCATAACCCTCTTTGCAGGCCTTTACCACTTGTTCAAGGATGAATGGAGCGTTATAGGCTTCATCAACAAGTGATTCAACGCTGTGAGTTCCGTAGCGTGGCGTAAAGTGTCCGATATCGTACCCTTGAGGGGTGTGTAGCTTGACAAAGGACTTCTTCTTCTCATCGGCCGTCCAATCGACGCCTGTTGCACCAATCAGCGCTATGCGTTTCAATAATCTTCACCAGTTCGACTGTAAGATGGAGAGGAGAGGGAAAAGAAAAAGATGACGCCTAGTGTAAATTGCCGATTATTTCTTCCATTGGCTTGTATTCGAGCTCAGGATGGCCATATCTCTCTGGTGAGAATGCCTTCTTACCAATCTTTGTGCTCCCTGCATAGCGGAGCCGCTCGTGAGCTGGCACTGCCGTAATTACGACCTTCATGCCTTCTTTCAATGCGGAACTCATTACGCCATGACCATTCTCCGGATGATGTAAGCAAATCAAGTCCGGAAACATAACAACCGGCTTGCCATCACAAGTCGCCATCATGTATTCGTTCTTGATTGTCAACTTCAGCTTGCCCTTGATGTCCTCAGGCTTGATAGTTGCCGTGACGTGCCAATGGCCTGCGCGGTCTTCTCCCTTGACTTCCTCAATAGTGCCCATGGCCAGCTTCTGACCGCCCATAATGTCTAGGAAAACGTCGATAGGTGATTTTCCACTCTCGTTGGCGTCCCGCACAGCCTCGCCTAGCTCAATGGACTTGCTAATGCTGTTTGGAATCACGCTCTTCTTCAGTTGGGCACCGCTCTGGTGGTAATGGTTATTGGCACCTGCACCACCATCATTGACCACAGCAAATCTACCGATTTCGTCAGCGAGCGCAGGACTGGTTGCCTTCTCCACAATCACAATGCTGCCGCCTTTGGAAACAACTGGCATTGGGCATAGCTCGATATCATATCCCACAAACGAGATCATCTGTGATTCCGGCGCTGCCCGTCCGAGACCATCTCCGTCCACTGTGGTAATCCCTGTCCGTGCCGCGAGGGAAAGCATCACAGTCGTGTTTGTGCCGCCTAGTTCAAAAGGAACCAGATGGTTGACTTTCTTTCCCGCAATCCTTTCGGATATCTTCATTGCCTCGTGGAGCTCGTAGCGGGTTTCCCATTGTTCAAGCATATCACCTATAGAGGTGAATGCATTCACAGAACCCATGTAGCCCCCACAGACGATAAATGCGTCATCTTTCACATCCTTGGGTTCCGTCAGCTCATAGACTCTATCTCTTTGATAATCCCAGTCAACCATGGGTTTCCCGAAACCGACAGGGTCGCCCCCACCACCGGTCCCCAGGATACCCACACCAATCAGCATGTCATACGCATTCTGTTTGGACATCTTCATGCGTTATCACTTCAATATCTATTCAAGTCAACATCTAGAGCTATTCTACTTCCTTACACCTTCCATAGAATGAACGATTTTGTACCAGCGCTTCTTGGTCCCGACTTTCGCCCGTCGCTTCCAGCCTCCGGACTTTGGCTCGTCCTCAATTAGCTGCCTAAGCTTCTGGGCTCTAGACACAACCAAGTCTTTCTGTTCCTGTGTTAGTAGTTCCACTGTGGGCACGAAGTCAATCAGCTTCTGGATATTGGTTGTCACAGTGTAGTAGAAGCCCCAATCATCACGGAGGCGCTGCGCTATGTAGTACCCATTAACTTGGCTGTCGTCGTCTGTTTTGCTGATATCGTAGGCAAGGAACGTAATTATGAGGTCTTTCAGATCCTTCGCGTTAATCTCAACGATTTGCGTTTTCTCAAGGAACAGCTCTGCTAAGGGAATTGTGGGTGTGTCTTCCTCGAGTCGTTTCTTTTTCTTGAAGTCAATCTTGTGGCAGAATTCTAAATGGTCATAGAACACATCGATCTTCCTCTGACGCTCTTGGTCAATGAAGAGGTCTCTGAGCGTTGAGGCCCTCGCAAAGCTAGGAGGAACCCAGTGGTAGCCAAGCTCATCCCGGAAAAGATTGATTATCTTCTTCTGGTATTTGTAGTAGCTAAGGAAATCAATGTCTGTGACTTCGCGACCCATCTTCTTATGAAGGTCAACATAATCGGGAGCCTTGATTCTGAACGCAAGGCATCCTATAATTCGTAAAGGGGCATCGATCTCCTCAGCGGCTGCCACGAGCCTCATAGCTTCTTCGAGAAAATCATCCTTTATCGGGCCATACTTCTCTGACATCCAATCAGTCTCCCATCTCTTGGAGGAAAAGCAATATCACTAGTAGAATTGTGTGGCTTTAATATCTTGCCTCTGTTAAAGTCATCTTACGCGGACCACACCATTAGATTATTAACTCACATTTGACCCCACGCTGGTTATCCGATCCCGATATGTAAATGAACGGAGGAACTACTGAAATGAGAATTTTTCTTGCATGTGACCCACATGGCAGTCAACAAACTTGGGAGAAGATGTGTCAAGCTCCGAAAATCTTCAAGGCTGACGTTGCGATGATGTGCGGCGATTTGACTGGCAAGGCGATCATGCCTATCATCCAAGAGAAGGAGAACCAGTGGTATGCACAGCCATATGGCAAGCGCAAGACGTTCAAAAAACAAAAAGACGTTGACCGGTTTTTTTCGTTCCAGAAGGATGCTGGCTTTTACCCCTACATTATGACACCTGACGAGTTGGCTGCACTTAGAGAGAAGAAGGGAGCCATCAAGGAACTCTTCGAAAAGCTGATGTCAGAACGAATGCAGGAATGGCTCGACATGGCCGCAGAGAGGATACCGCCAGATGTCGATGTCATAGTTAATCCAGGCAACGACGACTCGTGGGTCATCGACCCCATAATCGAGAATCATCCAAGAATCATCTACCCTCTCAAGCAGGTCATCGATGTGCATGGGTATCCGCTTATCAGCTGTGAGTGGGTGAATTCCACACCTTGGGACACAGAGCGTGAGTGCCCAGATGAGGAGCTAATGGAGAAACTTGAAGAAGAATTCGCAAGAGTAGATGATTACACCAACTTGCTGTGCAATTTTCATGACCCTCCGTTTGACTCAGGATTGGATACAGCACCTCAACTCAAGGATGATCACTCCATAGCCAAAGCCGGAGCGTTTGAGATACTGGGGCCCGTAGGCAGCAAGTCCGTGAGAGCCGTTATCGAGAAGTACGAGCCGCTCTTGGGGATGCATGGTCACATACACGAGTCTGTCGGATTCAGAAATATCGGACGGACACTCTGCGTAAACCCGGGCTCGGAGTACAGAGAAGGGATCCTGAAGGGATTCTTGATCAATATTGATGATGGTAAGGTTTCGGCAGGGCGCGTAGAGCTCTAGATTGCAGAGATTCCGTTGAGAGGGAGACGAAAGAATTTTCCCGACTCTTTTCTTTTCGGCTTCACCAAATCAAGAAACAAGCTGAATAATTCACAACACCAACGACTTAGACTTCTCAGCTGTACATACATTGGCACACTGAAATTAAATAGGGGTTTGCTTAACTTCTTTCGTTGTTAAAATGAGGTTGTTCGCATGACGTTGATATTAAAGAGCATGACGGATGTGGAGGATCTCACTGTTGGTTGTACATTCTTTGGTACCGGCGGTGGCGGATCAAAAGATCTCGGACTGTTGTTCTTATACCCACATATTGACGCGGGAAAAACGATTAAGATTGTAGATGTGAACACAATCAATGACGATGACTGGGTGGCTTGCCCATTCTATTCTGGGACAATCGCACCCCCAACTCCAGAGATTGTAGCCGCACGAAGTAAATATCCTTGGGATTTCCTTGGGAAGGAGCTATCCACAGGGTTAGCGATGCTTGAAGAACACATGGGAGTGAAGTTCGCGGCGGCCGTGCCTTTTGAGCTAGGTGGGGTCAATACACCTGCGCCCATCCATGCGGCAATCGAGCATGGAATCCCTTGCGTTGACGGCGACTACTCTGGAAGAGCAGTGCCTGAGATATGCCAAAATACAGTATGCATCAAGGGCTTCTCGATGGCACCCATGGCCCTAGTTGACCGGTTCGGCAACAAGTACGTCGTGCCTCATGTGATTAATTACGAGATGGGAGAGCGTATCTCCAAGGCATTGAGCGAGGTGGCGTGGGGTAACCTGGGCAACGTTTCATTCCCGGTGCAGGGGACTGATTTCAAGGAAGCCATCATTCCTGGAACTCTCACAAAGAGCTACCAAGTGGGCAAGATGATACGCGAATGCAGAGAGTCTGGAGATGACCCTGCTGAAAAGATAATTGAGAAAGTGGGAGGGTGGATTCTCTTCCGAGGCGAAGTCGTTGATAAGAAATGGGAGAACCGGCAGGGATACATGTGGGGTGAAACTCTCATTAAAGGAAGTGGCATCAAATCGGGCTCCAAACTCAAGGTGTGGTTCAAGAATGAGAATCACGTGACCTGGTTGGATGGAAAACCATGGGTCGCAAGTCCCGATATTATTGAGATCATCGAGTCTACGACTGGAGAGCCAATAACTAACACGGACATCAAGCCTGGCGACAAGGTGAGTGTCATTGGCATGGAAACTATCTCCACGTTTAGGGGATCGGAAGGCCTGAAAGTACTCAGTCCAAAGCATTTCGGCTTTGACATAGAGTACAAGCCCATAGAGTCACTGGTCACGGAGTAAGGAACTGCGGCGTGTGGACAGAGGCTAGACATTGTACCTAGCCACATAGTGCTTCCTGAACCTTGACGGTTCTTTGATGAAGGTTACACCATGGTAGTCGTTACTGTAAAGCTTCAGGAG
>JABCTJ010000247.1 GCA_018238375.1 Candidatus Thorarchaeota archaeon | reverse complement strand
CTCCTGAATCTTATTCTATGCAAATCAGTTCGCTCTGCGGGTTAGACAGGAATTGACAGCCACTTCGAGTGACCAGAATGACCTCTTCAAGACTGACCTGTCCATAGAACCTATTTCTTACAGTTCATGCGAGTGACACTCAACTGCAAGAAATTCCTGCGTTTCACCCGTCCTCTGCCAGTGTCGCCACCTCCAAGACTCCTATAGAGCCTAAGATTAGCAGGGGCTTTGTCTGTCATCATCGGGATGGGATCCCTCGCACAGTCATGGCTTCCTTCTCCTGTTTCACTGCTAGGGTATCACTCCCAGCCACAGAGAGGCTTTCCACAGTTCTTGCCACGGCGGGGTCCTTATCAACCATCTCAACCTCGTCACCAAGACTGAGAAGGCTCATATGAGCATGGTGAACAGCCGCGGACTCTCCAAGACCTGATACAAGGCCCTTAGAGGAGAGTAAGGACTTCCCTCGAGAGGAGCTCGTCTTCCCTCGGGCTTTCGGGAGTGGGCGTGGACTGCGTGAAACAGCGTTTACCCACTTGCCTAGTCCTAGCATAGTATGTAGTGGCGCTTTAGGACTAATAAGGACCCCACGATTACAATTATCTAATATTCCAAGTACAACATCATTTGGGGAATGTAAGATTTCACGCATTCCATAACTATCATAACGGAGGCCTGACAACCATTGAAGGCAGGTGTAGCCGTGTCAAGAATCAAACAGCTCAAGTGTGCCAAATGCGGGAAGGAATACACCGATAGAGATGTGCCGCCCAACGATGGATGCGGGGGAAGAATTGACATATCCTTCGACCTCGAGGGCCTCAAGGAAATCTTCACCAGGCAGAGCATCGAGCAACGAAAGGGAGGCTTGTGGAAATACTTCGAGCTAATGCCACTGAAAAAGCGAGAGAACATAGTAACTCTGGGTGAAGGAAATACGCCATTGTTACGAAGTAATCGACTTGGAAACCAGTTGAAACTTGGCAATCTGTTCTTGAAGATTGAAACGACGAATCCCTCGGGATCTTTCAAGGATCGACCGATATGTGTGGGAGTAAGTCGTGCCTATGAGGATGGCGCAAAAACGGTATCTGCAGCATCATCTGGAAATGCTGCGGCATCCATGTCTACATACGCTGCTAGAGCGGGAATGCAAGCCGTGGTCTTCGTGCCAGAGGACGCTCCTGCAGGCAAACTCATACATCTCAGGACTCTCGGAGCACGCATATTCCGAGTCAAAAAGGTCAAGGATGGAGTAGATCCTACAACAACCTTGCTCAAAGCTGCTTGCACAGAACTGGGGTGGACACCAACACCATCATTTGGACCATTCAATTGCTTTCAGTTCGAAGGCACAAAATCGCTTGGCTATGAGATTGCTGAGCAGATGAACTGGGAACCACCGGATTGGATACTATTTCCCACTGGTAGTGGAGGACTTATGGCTGGAACAATGAAGGGACTATGGGAATTCCAGCAGATGGGGCTGATAGACAGCCTACCTAGACCAGTTGTGGTTCAGCCAGAAGGATGTTCACCCATCGTTTGGGCGTTCAAGAAGAATCAGGACCCTCTTGATATCACGCCATGGGACTCAAACGAAACCGTGGCAGGAGGGCTTGCAGACCCATTCCCGTGGGATGGCGATGCGGCGCTCAAGTATCTGAAGATGGCAAACGGTAGAGCGATTGCAGTGCCTGACGATGCCATAGAGAGGCAGCTTATAGCTCTCGGTAAGCTGGAAGGTGTCTTTGCCGAACCGAGCGGTGTTGCAGCATTGGCAGGGCTTGAATCGCTTGTTGACCAAGGGGTCATCGATAAGTCTGACAGAGTTGTTGTGCCAATAACAGGTTCTGGTTTCAAGGATTTGGCAACGCCGGACCGACTCACACCCCGGGTCGTTCTTATAACGCCAGACCTTGACCAGCTGAAGGCCGCACTCGAGAAACATGCCTGAAAGGAGTAGTGGAGATGACCAAACATCAGCAATCCAAACCCACGATGCCAGAGATGATTCGTTTTATGAAAGAGGCGTTCATCGAGGCCGAGAGAGGATTTGTAGATGGCGGCATACCCATTGGCTCAGTGTTAGTGGTTGACGGCAAGATTGTGGGTCGAGGATATAACCGCAGAGTCCAGAAGGGTAGTGCAATCCTACACGCTGAGATGGATTGTCTTGAAGATGCAGGACGATTGAAAGCGTCGGAATACCAAAGGGCCACGATATACTCCACCCTTTCCCCTTGTGACATGTGTAGCGGGGCCATACTCCTTTATGGGATTCCTAGGGTTGTTGTAGGCGAGAACAGAAATTTCAAGGGACCAGAGGAGTATGTTCGGAGTCGTGGAGTAGAGGTTACGATTCTTGATGACAAGGGCTGCTTTGAAATCATGCGGAAATTCATCAAGGGCTACCCAGAACTGTGGAACGAGGACATTGGCGTCTGAACCCGAGAGCAAACGGAAGTGACTGAATCCTGATTGGAAAAGAGCAGCGCAAGAGAGCTAAGGAACTTGCCAAGCAGTATGGATACCTGCCGTATATGATTGAAAGATACGTTGCTCTCTGGGGCGAACAGGAAGCAATCCAGTTCCTAAAGGCATGTGAACAGCCAATAAAGAAATCCATCAGACTCAATACAATTCGAGCAACCGCAGAGGAAACACTCAGCAAACTCAAAGCCAAAGGCGTAAGGTTGGAGAGAGTTCCATGGCTGGATACGGGATACATTGCTGATTTCAGAAGAATCTCGCCTGGTTCACTCCTAGAGCACATGCGAGGATTCTACTATGTTCAGGGTGTACCATCAATGACTGTAGCAAAGGCACTGAGCCCGCAATCAGATAGCCTAGTTGTCGATATGGCAGCCGCCCCAGGTGGGAAGACTACGCACATGGCTCAGATGATGAATAATACCGGGATTATCGTTTCTATTGAACAAGACAAGCTTCGTACGGCAAGCCTCGAGAGCAACATCCATCGTTGCGGTGTGACAAATTCGATTGTGCTGCGCGGTGATTCTCGTAAGCTTGATCAGCTTGGCATAGCACCTGATTACATACTACTTGACGCGCCCTGTTCAGGAGAGGGACTCATCGCTCTGGATCCCTCACGAAAGCGTAGCAAGAGCATGGCGGACATCAGGTTTTGCGCTACCAAGCAGGATGCACTACTCGATGCTGCAATCTCCTCTCTCGCTCCGGGAGGAACTCTTGTGTATTCAACCTGTTCGATAGCCCCTGAAGAGAACGAATTCGTTATTGATGATCTTTTAAGACGGCGACCTGAAACAAAGATAGTGCCGATCAACATCGAGTTTGGCATCCCTGCCTATCCTAACCCGTACGGCGTTGAATTGCATGAATCACTGATTCTGGCAAGACGCTTTCTTCCCCATAAGCACAACTTGGAAGGTTTCTTCATCTGCAGAATTGAGAAGGAGGAATCATCTTGAAACCAGAGTATGTAGACTCGGTACAGTGGGACACGGTGAGGAACCAGATAGATTCTGACTTTGGTGCTGGTGTGACAAAGCGCATCTTAGGTACTCTTACACCAGTATCATTGCCCAGAGCTAAGGGGATCTCATTCTATCTAATTCCTACCGACTGGCTGCAGATTCTTGACCGTGACTTCAAGCAATTCACTCCCCTCTCACTCGGCATGTGGCTTGGAGACCTCGTGGATGGCAAGTTTAGGTTGAGCCTACCAGCACTGGAACGCGTTCAAGAATTCACTTCCAACCTTCTCATTGTTTCAAGGCAGGGAGCTGAATCATTTACATACGGAAGAAGCATTCTCAAAGAGTCAGTAATCAAGATTGACCCTTCACTTCTGAGAGGTCAAAAGGTTTTCATCCTCAACGAATCAAGTGAGTGTCTCGGTCTGGCAGCGCTCTCAGTGGATGCTGCCAAGATTGGACGTCTAGCCAAGGACAGACTTGTGGCCAAGAACCTTGTTGACATCGGGTGGTACATACGAAGGTTAAGCTAGACAAACATGTCAGAGGTCCGATCGTCGGATTCGATTGATCTGCGCATCTTCTCAAGCCGTTCAATCTCTTTGCTCTCTTCCAGAAGTTGCTCCACATTGGCCTTTAGACCGTATACTTGGTTCAGCTTCTCCAGCATTGCGGCGGCTGCTCGTGGATCCGGTCTTCCTCGTATAGCATAGGACAGCAGACCGATTGCGGGAGCATCTCGCATCTCTAGCTCTGCCAGCAGGAGTGCGAGTGGACCAGCCACAAAGAGCCCTTCCTCTAAGAGCGGAACATCCCACTTCTCAACCAAGGGCTTATACTTGCTCGTTGGGACGCAACGCATGTTGGCTTCACCTTCCTTGAAGCTTGCATCCAATCCACCTAGGAGGATGGTTTCTGAGAACTTACACTTTGCTAGCCACTCGGCGAGCCTGTCGACAAAATTCCACTGGTCGCTCTGATGTGGCTGGAATCGAGGTACGAGAAAGATCAGTTTCTTTTTTGCATAGGAGTAGAGCTCGAACGGAAGTACCAACCTATCATTTTCCATCGATACAAATAATGGCAGCATATCGCTCTTGATGAACCCGACTCGTTTTGCTTCCAATGTTCTGGTCAAATGGGCGGTGCTCAAGAAGCCTACTTCGCCCAGACCATGAAAGCCGCAGATGAATGTGGAGCCGGGCTTGACTTGGAAGCCCTTCGTCAAGATGATATCAAAACCAGACTGTCTCGTTGCAACGAATGCCATTCTCTCATGCCTCTTTGAAGTAGCAAGGGCTGTATTTGCCATTCCTCGCCCGTTCAAATAGCGCTGTGGCTCTGTTCCTTTTTAACACTGTGTCATAGCAGGATAGGACAC
>JABCTJ010000244.1 GCA_018238375.1 Candidatus Thorarchaeota archaeon | reverse complement strand
GAAAAAATCAAATATCACCTGCAGCTATTTCGAGATGATTCAAATGTTATGGATTACACGAAATTACGTGCATGTTGATAGAGTGGCTTGTCCATGGTTAATTCGCCGGTTTATCGATGCTCAGGCACAATTCATTTTCCTTCCTAGGGACCAAATTTCGGATTTCGTAGAAAAAACTGGAGCTATCCCCTTTGACACAGGAACAGGAATTGAATTGGATCATTATGAGGAAGGCGGCATTAAACACTGCACATTTGACGCGATTATTAGAGATTATAATTTAGCTGGAGATACCGCGCTGGCTGAGCTGCAGAAAGTGGTTCGAGCAGCAGATACATCAGGAGGATTAGAACAGGAGCCATTGGCATGGGTTTTGGAAGTAATAGCAAGTGGAATGCCTTTGCTATGCAAATCCGATCATGAAGCTCTTGAAAAGGAATTTCCTATGTATGATGGGTTCTACGCGTTTATGCAACGGAGAATTGTGTTAGATAAATATGCAGCGGAAATAAAGGCACTAAAATCGCGTGGTGAGCGACGGGAGTTAATCAAGAAGAAGATTAGCCAATTACCCTCAAAAATGATAAAATAGCGAGAACGGATTCAATCAATAGTTGTCGTAGCAAGCCCAAACTCGAAATCCTCGAACATAAGCACTACATCGCCTAGCAGATTTTCGATATCATGTTGTCCGGCAGTGCTAAATGAGGAATAGCATACGATAGCTCCAATGATTTGCCCACAGAGGTCTAACGATGTCACCTGACGTTCAGCAGAGTCTATCAAGAGGACAACGATGGCTCAAGGAGAATACGAAACGTTATGCATTCAAGAAGCTCGACAAGGAAATCATTCAGCCGGGAATATGTACTGAGTGCGGTGCTTGTGTTTCAAACTGTCCTGTTGAAGCACTAGTAGGAGACCGAACAACCGGAAAATACGTCCCTACTCTCACAGGCAAATGTGTTTCATGCGGGATGTGCTATGCAATCTGTCCTAGGACCAAGGTGCTTTGGAGCGAACTGGTCGGAGAGTTCCGAAGCGCTTGGAGAGTGAAGTCTCTTGACGAAAAAGGAAAACGTCAGGACGGAGGAGCAGTCACTGCATTTCTGATGTATATGCTAGATCAAAGCATTGTGGATGGCGCCGTGGTGACTTGCCATGACCCTAAGAATCCGTGGCTGCCAGTTGCCAAGCTCGTGACAGACAAGACCAAGCTTCCAGAATGTGGAGGCACTATTTACACACATGCCCCAGTCGTTCAGGAAATGATGAGAGGTTATCGAAAGGGACTCTCTATAATCTGCGTTGTTGGTACTTCCTGTAGCATAGATGCAATAGACAACATGGAGAAGCATCCAGCAGGATATTTCCAGATGGACATGGGAGCCGATGTCATCAAAATAGGTCTGTTCTGCATGGAGTCCTTCGATTACACAGGTCTCGCACAGTTCCTGAAAGATAAAGAGATTGATATCAAGGATGTAGATAGGATGGCCATATCCAGCGGTAAGTTTCGTATCATGGTTTCTGGAAACGAAAGAGAATGGCCAGTTGGAGACCTCAATCCTGTGGCAGCGAAATCGTGTTCTTATTGCCAGGACTTAACATGCAAGAATGCTGACATCTCCTGCGGCAACATTGGATCAGAGGACGGATGGACTACCGTTCTAATCAGGACAATTCGAGGGGAGCACATCTTTCAAGAAACCCTAGCTGCGGGGCGTATTGAGGCGAATCTGTTGGAAGCGAAATCACTGCGGATTATTGAGAAGTTGGCACGGTTCAAGGCTAATCGTCACTACAAACTCAGTCCAAGCCACTAGCCAGTCGGAGGGAAGCACGATATGCCTAGTCCGCGCCCTGAATTTAAATCAGAGTCAGATGGGCGACAAAATCTACTCCTAACAGGGCGTCCCGGTATTGGCAAGACCACACTCATCAGAGCAATTGTGGAGAAACTAGGTCCAAGTAAGGCTGGAGGATTCTGGTCAAAAGAAATTCGAGAAGGTGGACGTAGAGTAGGTTTCTCAATAGAAACGTTAACCGGTCAAACGGGTATTCTCGCGCACTGTGAGCTAAGCTCAGGACCAAGGCTTGGCCGGTACTTTGTCAACATCAAGGACATCAACGAGATTGCTGTGCCCGCTCTTGTCAACGCTCGGAAATCAAACAAGCTAATCATCATCGATGAGATTGCTAAGATGGAGCTCTTCTCGAAAGAGTTCGCTCGTGAAGTACGACTATGCTTGGACAATCAGAGAGTCATAGCGACTATCCAACAACGACGGGACAAATTCCTTGATGAGGTTCGAGCGAGAAGAGATGTCAGGCTCCTTGAGCTGACTGTTAGCAATCGGAATGAAATGCAAAGGAGAATAATTGCGATCCTAGGCATTTAGTTTCGGACTACTTTGTCTTCGTTCTGAAGTAGATAACGAAAAGAACAATGATAGCAAGAGACCCTAGTATCAAGAAACCCACCCATAGTAGTGCGGGAGTTCCTTCAGATTCTAGCGACGAAACTTCGAAGTAGGACCATCCCGAGCTCTTGATATTCTGTACCGAGGAGTTATCCTGGACAGTGATTCTATACCACACGACGAAACCATGAGGGTATTCACCAAGAGATGCAATGAATAGGTTCTCACCCAAGGAATCCATCGAGGAGTGCGCAGGATTGCTAGGGTCTGTTCCCCATTCCAGTGTTATATTGAGGATGCCATTCAAATCCCAGATGAATGCCTGAACTTCGACGTTATTCCAAGTTTCTGAAGAGTAAGACTGTATCACTCTAATCGCCGCGACAGCTGGCAGATGAATGTCAGGGGTTACTTGCACTGTGATGATTACGTAAGAGGTCTGATTGAAGTAGTCGGCAAATGACATATTGTAAACAAAGATGCCTACATCCAACCCGTCAATGACAAGACTGAGGTTATGGCCGCTCCATGTACCATTCATGATGACCTCGCCATCACGAGTTAGGTTATACACTCGGGGGTTGTTCTCTTCCGCAGACCAGTTCAGGTAATTGCCTGTGTAGCCTTCCTCGTAGGTTAGGTCTCCAGTCGCATTGATGACAGGAGCCCTTAGGTCTCTGTAGACTGTGACATTGACAGAATCAGTCACATTCATTCCAAATGCATCGAACAACGTTATTGTGTAGCTGTAGTTTCCAAGGTAGAGGCCATGCACCGGAAGTACGATATCGTCACCTCTTGGATCAGTAAGGGTCCATTCATCCTGAGTTATATTTGCAGGACCATGGACAGTAAGAGGATCACCATACGAAGTATCATTGTAGAGGATAGTCACAATCACTGTGTAGTTCTTCGGATTGGAGTCATAAACCTTCCATTCGATGTAGTAAGGGTCCGCCCCAAACTCGTAGGAAATGTCATCTGGTGAATCAACAATAGGGGCAGTGGTGTCTTCATAGACAGTTACGTTAACCCGACTTGTCACGTTATGCCCTAGAGTGTCGTTCAAATAGAGAGTGAACAGGTACCAATAAGTTGAATTTAATCCATCAACGTTGAGCGTTATGTTATCGCCATCCCAGATTCCCGCTTCTATCACTGTGTCGTTATTTGTGGGGTAGTTTGATAGTCGAGTGATGTTGAAAGTATCAGGATTGGATTCGGTAATGTTCCAGGTTATTTCGTGATCAAAACTGCCTTCTTCGTAGGATGCCTCGTAGGCGCCTAATGTTGAGTTAAACACTACAGTTTCGTTACCCCACATGACAGCCTCGATAATGGGAAAGGACTCGTCAGCAATCAATCTGACCTGAACTTCGTCGTACACGGACTCGTTCTGCATATTGAAGACTGTGCATCTAAAGATGAAAGTAACGGGAAGAGTATGAGCAAGCTCATCGGATGACAAGTGATTCAGGTCGACATTGATCTCGGATCCGTCCCAGGAGCTTGAACTATAGACATCACCATCGCGAGTTACTGTATAATTCTTCGGCTCAGATTCTGTTGCGTTCCAAGTGATCCGCTCACCTTGTGTACCATTCTCGAACTCCATATCAGATGGACTGGTAATGGTTGGCGCCGCAAGCATGAATCTGTTGTCTTGGGCGGCTTCAGACAATGTAGGTATCATAACTCCAACAGCAAACACAGAGAGCATCAGCCATGCAAAAATCGATACGACAAACAAATGACGCTTACGTCGTGAAACCATAAATCTGACATCCTTTAGTTGCCTTAACTGCTCTCGTAACCGGTCGGTCCATTCAGTGCGGATTTATACCCTTCGGTGAAGAAAGACTTGAACCAGTATAAAGAACGCAAGGGTTCATCGACCGAAGCCTATTAAGAAAGGGCAACTCAAGGAACTCACGTTCATTCAACTAGCGATTCGAGAAAGGAGCCCAAGCAATGCCCAAAGCAGTTTTTTCAATTTGGTGGGACAACATTCTTGGACCAATGGTGGGCAGGGCATATCCCGAAGATGAGGAACTGAAGGGCGAAGAAGCATTAGTCATCTTCATGGGACATGGAGTGAACCAGGAAGCTCAGCTCGGTTACACCAAAATGAAGAGAGGACTTGTTGTTTCTTACTTGGAAACACCAAACTGCATTGCCGTTCTCCTTGATGATGATGATGACCCGCTCGTTGTCGAGAGGAATCTAGAGCGTTTAGTGAGCGAAATTAACTTCAACGCAGAGGATTGGGACAACGAGATAAAGCATGCTTATGAGCGGCTTAAGGAACTCCTTCAGGATACGCGAGGCAAAGAACTTCTTTCCGACTCAGGTATTCAAAGAATGGTAAAAGACATGGTCGATGGTAGATTGACTGAAATCAAACCAAAGCATGTTATGAGGGGAATCATCAAGTATCCAGAGGCTGCAGATTACCTAGGTCAAGATGTTGAAGAAGTGACTCGTAAGCTAAAGGATTTGGACAATGAGGGCATTATAGTTCCAAAGACATTCGGCAGAAGAATCGAATGCACTCAATGTGGAAGCTCCGAGATCAATGTGAATCTCCTCTGCCCGAAGTGCGATTCCAGCGATCTGCACAAGGTCTATTCCGCGTATTGCCCGCAATGTAAGGCGCAATTCCATACAGTAATCGCTGATGATTTGTTAGAGGTATTGTGTCAACATTGTAAAACGCCTATCAAGGTTGATGAGCTAGCAGTCATGGATGTTGAGCCCCTATGCAACAAATGTGGAGCCGCATCCGATGAGCCAAAGATATCATTGTCTTGCAATGTGTGCGGGAAGCGCCTGAAAGGCATTGATCTTCTAGGTGGCACAGGTCTTGCTTACTATCCTAGGCACCTATCTGATTAAGATCAAAAGAAATTACAAGACATTTAGCTGGATTGCTCGGTAAATTGGAATAGCGTAGTTGCCCACGATTCAGCTGTTGTTCTTCTTACGTGTCGGCTTCACAGTTTTTTTCACAGTATTTCGGGCATCGTTGATTATCTTCCTAGCTCGTGCTAAGCCAAGACCGTCAATCTTCTCTGCAAGTCGTTTTGGGGTTTCTCCGGATAACTGCGCTGCAGATTTATACCCACCACGTCGAAGCTTCTTCTCAAGGTTTGGACCGATTCCTGGCACTTGCCTAAGTGGCAGCTTCTTAACGAAATCATCTCCAAGTATGTCGCTCATATCCTTGTCACTAATTTCACTCAGCTCAGCTCCTGCATCTAACACATCGAGCTGCGAGCGAATGGAAGCGAATTCATCGGTACCGACAAAAGCATCCACGGTTCGTCTAACCTGTTTGTCATCAAAGTCAAAGGCCAACTCTTTCATCTCAATCTCTCTACCTATTATCTGCGGTAGAGGCCCAATCATGTACAGGGCGATGAGAGCGAGGAACACTGCTACATTACCTCCAATCAGGGTGAGTTCCTCAGGGACAAGGAATGTGAATCCAAAGACTGTAGCCTCAAGATCCAACGCCCAGAAGAGAGCCATGTAGCCCAGAAAGAAAAACCAAACGAAGGATAATCGTAAGCCTTTGGTCTTCGCAGAGCCGAGTTCTGACCAGATGAGTAGCAGACAAAGACCCAACATATATCCCTCAATGAACCGTTCGAATACCAGTAGACCTATGTCCAACGGTAAGCTGGGTTCAACAAAGAATGATTCATACATCGCAGACCCGAAAATCGTTAGCAAACCCATTAGCAAGATCAATGTACTGAATGCGCGTTTTCGTCCTAGGAAGTCTGCAAGAAGTCCGGCCCCAACAACGCCGACGATAAGAATGCCTACCTCGAAAATTCCGAAACCTACCGTCTGGCTTAGAGTTCCGTATCCTTCCGCTTGAAACCTAAGCTTCACAACAAAAAACCATAGCATGTGAGCTGCCAAGACTAAAGCCATTGGACCAAAGTACTTCATTACTGAACCCTGCACAGCCAATGGAGCTTGATCGAGCTTCCAAGGTCGCAATATCGCGGCAGTTATCACAGCAACAAATGAAATTACTGCTGGAAGTAACAGTGTATTTCCCATAAGGACAATGCCTATAGCAGATAGAAGATAGTAGATAAGAAAAGCAACAAGCGCGAGAGCAAGAAATGCAGCATTAACCTTTCCGCGGAACTTCACGACTACTGTTCGGTTCAACTGGACTGTCCAGCTCACCATTAGAAACGCAAGGCACGCAAACGAAGAAATCACAAGGGCAGTTTCTATTTGGGGGGAGTAATCATTCGGGAATCCAAGCATCGATCCCAGCAAGCCAACGATACTGGGGATTAAAGCGCTTAGAAACATCAGAATATCCTTTCTTTGAAGCCTGTCAACAATATAGCCGGTCACTAATAACGAGAAGGTTGCTGCTAAAGCTCCAAAGCCAAGCAGCCCGTGGTGTTCCAGTAGCGTCAATGGTAGCAATGAACCCTCTATCACCTTAACAATCACTAACATGACAAAAGCAACACTAGGAGAGAATAGTATATACGTTAGAGCGGTTCTTACTGGAAACTCCCTGTATTCGAGCATGCGTATCACCAATCGTGGAGCGTTATATGGCTCCGCATGCAAAGCAATATGGACCTTTCGGGCAATATGCACGCTGACGAAGATAGCCATTCTCGCGATAAAAGGAAGCAATACCTTAAAGACAAGATACCGCGGGGCAAGAAGCACGGAGAGATGCAAGTTGGTTGGCAAGCTTGGAGTCCAAGAGTTTATGGTAATTACAGCAGGAGGGTTACCAATCTTTCATTATTCGAAAACCAAAGTTCGCAAGATGGACTCTCTCTTGTCAGGCTTTCTCAGTGCTATCACGAGCTTTGCCACAGAATTCGGTGAACGATCCATCCGAAGCTTGACGTTTGAAGGTTCAGAATTGTTGTACGAGCAATTTAATCCTGATTTCCTCTTTATCTTCTTGGTTGACAATCATGCTTCAAAAACGGTGCTAAGGGCAGTTTTGAGGGAGTTGAGTCGCAAATTCATGGCAAGGTATGAAATTGAACTGAGAATGGAAATACCAATCTTGGATGTTTTCGAAGACTTTAGGAACGAAGTTCAGGGTGTGTTCCAGTACTACGAAGGCGTGCTGATAATCATCTCCAATCTTAGTGCCTATGTTATTCCAACAGTTCGAAAGGAAGTTCTAGATGTTGCAATACGAACAGGAGGCTTCCTTGATGAGCTCCATCGAGATTTTGGGAGCTTGGGCGCCCGGATTCTCACAGCAATTGATGGCAACAGTTCTATCCATAGCATTACGAACAAACTGAATATTGATGATGACGCTATTTCTGAAGTGATAGAGTATTTGGCCATCAGAGGGGTTCTAAGAATTGCAAAGATGTGTCCGGTCATTGAAAGCGGAGATGCTAGGTTCAATGCGTTCCTTGACTTAGTGGGATTGCCAAGCAAGGAATACCAACTGTTGGAAAGAGCAAAACATCTGTGCAATGGTGAAAGGTCTGTTGTGGATGTAAGCGAACGACTAGGAGTGACTGCTGACCGCCTTTACGAGGTTCTCGCGAAGCTAGGAACGGAAGTCAACTGGAGTTACATAGAGGTCAGCGGTTTGATAGATGCGCCTACAGCTGGCTAGAAACGCTTCCGAATTTCGGTTAATGCATACGAGCTTCTCGTCTGGACAAATCTATAAGTGAGTATGAATCAACTGGCACAGGCTCACAGTACCGGAGGCCATTGCATTGGTCAAGGAAATAATCGTTCTACGTGAAGGTGGCATTCTAATATTTCACTACAGCGTCACGGGAACGAAGAAACTTGATGAGCTTGTAGCTGCATTCCTGTCAGCAGTGAGTTCTTTCGCTGAAGAAGTCGGTCAAGACCAAATCAGAGTAATGTCCTTCTCCTCGAACAAACTCGTGTGGGAGCGAAAGGGAGACCTGTACTTCATTGCCCTTGTGGCGGAGGAAGATAGTGGCGAGATACACCGAGTAATTCTGAAAGACATTGCGGAGCAGTTCGTTAGTATATTCTACAGCGAGCTTCTAAAGGATCTCCCGAATTCAAAAGTGTTCAGGCCTTTCGCGGACATCGTTGAAGCAATTCTTCAGAAATTTGATGGCGTTCCCGGTCTAGCACGACGGTATCGAACAGCGTTGTTACCGGCAGATGACATTAGAAGTCTGAAGGCGACTCTATCCGAGATTGAATTGAACAGGGACATACTTCGAGGGGGCATGGTCACTTGGGATGGCTATGTTGTTGTTTCCAACTTGAGAGCGTACGAGCTTGAAGCTGTGCTCGATCTTACACCGCCGTTCGCCAGTTCCGATTCATCAGAAGCAGTCAAGATGGTAGAGCACTCTTGTCTTGACCCATCCAATTCATTTATGCTTATCAGAGTGAGGAACAAGGGGGCCTGTGCGTTTGTTGTTGCACTAGGACTTTCGGAGAAGACGTATGTAGAACTTGTGAATCCCTTTGTGACACGTTTGCAAATGACTAGCTTTTTTGATATCAAGAGATTCGATCCTGAGCGAATGGAAAGACCGATTGCATTCTATGAATACGATGCAGTGGTTCCTGCGCTTCCGCTTGATGAAGTCAAACGCGACTCATCAATTGTATTCTCGAATATGTCAGACGAGATGCGTGAAGGCGGTTATAATATCGTTAACTCTCTAAGTAAAAATAGGACGATAGCAGACATTCAAGAGAGCAGCGGCTTGGAACGGGAACAGAGCAATGAGATACTAGCTCAACTGATTGCTAAGGGATTGGTCCGTATAACGAAAATATTCCCAGTCATGGATGAGAGGGATGATCGTTTTTCGGCCTATCTTGAGGTTATAGGAATTAAGAAAAGGGACTTTGCAGTTGTTGATTCAATCTGGAAATTCTGTACCGGAAGCCTATCGCTTCGAGAAATTTCGGAGAGGTCTCAAATCTCTGCTACGAGAATACTCGAGGTTCTACGAGAGCTCGGCAGCCACGTCACATGGGAAGAAGAACGAATCATGAATCATGTCAGGTGAGATAAAGTGCCAGGAGAAATCATCAGCATACATAGTTTTCGTGGAGGAACCGGAAAGTCCAATATCGCCGCCAACTTGGCCGCAATAATGG
>JABCTJ010000241.1 GCA_018238375.1 Candidatus Thorarchaeota archaeon | reverse complement strand
AGACATGTCTAGCGAACCCGAATGAGCACTCGACACACGTGTTGTGACGCATGTGTTTATATCATTGCGAACTTCTTGAAGCCCGACTCACATTGAAACGACCTGACGTAATAGTAGTTGGTGCAGGGACAGCTGGTTGTGTTACTGCGAAACGGTGTGCTGAACTGGGACTGAAGACTATGCTTCTTGATCGCAGGCCAGAACCGGAGATTGGGAAAAAGGTCTGTGGGGACGAGATCAGCAAGTCACACTTTGAGTTTACAGGAATCGAGCCACCACGCGGTAAAGAGATATCATCTGAAGTCAAGGGTGCGGATGTCTATCCGCCCAACATGTCGAACGAATTGCAGGTTAGAGGGTGGGACGAATTCGATGGTTGGACAATTGACAGACCGCGATTTGGACAGCGGCTGCTTCAAAGAGCGGTGCAGGTGGGGGTGGTCTTCAGACCGGAAGTTCACGTTATCGGACCAATGCTTATGCAGGAGAGGGTGGCCGGAGTAGTGTATCTCGACCGCCATACCGATGAAAAGATGGCAATTAGCTGCAAGCTAGTAGTGGATGCAAGCGGTTTCGCTGGAGCAATCAGAAAGAAGTTGGACGATCCACTTGTTGAACGCGATATTGCGAAGGAAGATGTCGCATTGTGTTACCGTGAGATACTGGATTTGAAGAATCCAATGGCAGAGCCAGAGGTTGCACGAGTATACTTGGGGGGTGATGCCGCTCCGCAAGGCTATGCATGGGTGTTCCCTAAGGGACCTAAGACAATCAACGCGGGTGTTGGAATCACTGGAGGGAAGGGAAAGGGGTTTCCCAAGAATTATTTCGAGACCTTCAAGAAACAAAACCCACTATTACATGGTGCGCGTGTATTAGATGGCGGAGGAGGCGCTGTGCCAATCAGGCGGCCAATGAAGAGCCTTGTGGCCGATGGAGTGGCTTTTGTAGGCGATGCCGCTTGGCAGGTTAATCCAATACATGGTGGTGGTATTGGGGCCGGAATGAGAGCTGGAATAATCCTAGGCGAAGTAGCAAAACAAGCCATAGCGAGGAGAAATGTGAGCGCAGGAGGCCTGTGGGGCTACAACACACTGTACCTTCGTAGATTTGGAAGAAGACTGGCTTCTCTTGAGGTATTCAAAAGACTTCTCCAGGCTGTCAGTGATGATGACATGAACTATGGATTCGAGAAGCGCCTGCTCGAAGCAAACGACCTGATGGCTGCAAATCGCGGTGATGGATTATCAATTAGCATGAGAAACAAGATAAGCAAGGCAAAAAGAGGCGCCTCACGCGTCAAACTCCTATTGAAGCTGCAGAAGGCAGCCCGTCTGATGAAGAAAGTTGACCGCCACTATGCTCAATACCCCGGAACTCCAGACGGTCTTGAGAATTGGGCGCGCGACACCGACAAGATAATGGCTTCAGCCACATTTAGCTAGTAACGAGCCAGCTTTCCTAGGTGGTCATCCCTTCAACGTCCCTGATGCCATCCTTGCATACTCTGAAGATAGCTTCGCCCTCAGGCAAATTCGGTGAATCTACCAGTCTGCAAATCCTACGTTCGCCCTTGGACTTTCTTAGATAGCAGCGTGTCTGAGGTACGTGAGCCAGAACATGCCCACCGACAGGCGTTGTTGGATCGCCAAAGAAAGCGTCGGGACGTGACATCACCTGATTCGTGATATAGATAGCCATATTGGCGACCTCTCCGCCCCGTTGTAGATGATGCAGGTGCTTGTTGAGCTTCTGCTGTCGTGCCGCCAAAGTACCGCGGCCTGTGTATTCAGCTCTGAAGTGACTAGTTACTGAGTCAAGAACGAGAAGTTTGGCATTTAGCTCTGTGGCCATCTCCAATGCTTGGTCGCACAACAGAATCTGATGATCGGAATTGTACGCTCGTGCCCACACCACTTTCTTTAGAACCTTCTTGGGATCAAGACCCACAGCCTCAGCCATGTCAACAAGACGCTCTGGACGAAAAGTGCCCTCGGTATCCACATAGATCGCTGTCGCGCTCAAGCCGCCCTTCTCGGGAGGTAACTGAATATTGACAGCCAGCTGATGAGCCATCTGTGTCTTCCCCGAACGGAACGAACCGTACATCTCGGTGATGCTCTGGGTTTCAAGACCGCCGCCGAAGAGCTCGTCAAGAGCCTTGGAACCAGTACTGATTCTACCAGCAGTTCTGCGCCGCTCTAGCATTAGGTCAGCTGTTTCGAAACCGATATCCAGCATATCTCTTGCTGCCTTGACAATTTTCGTCGCAGTTGTTTCACCGATTGAGCCGGCTGCTGCAAGTTCTCTCGGTGAAGCTACTGCAATCGCCTCAACACTCTTGTAGCCTGACTCAGCTAGCCTTTTCCCAATTGCAGGGCCGACGCCTGGAAGATCAGTCACATCGAGGCTGGCATTAGCTTCTGCACTGGCCTCTAATGTGGAATCTTTCCCTTCATCAAACTCCTCGTAGTCGACATCTTTCTCATTTTTCTTTGCTGGAATCTTAAAGACCTCCCTCAAGTGCTTGGAATGCTGATTTTCACCGATGCAAAGCACGAGGCTAAGATATTGTGGATTCATACAGTATAAAAATAGCACTAGTTGCGGCACCGAGTGAGTGAGCTATAAGGACAGGATTTGATGAACCTAAGCAGGTGAACCGCACAATGGAATTGGTTGCCCTTTAAGAGGCAGTGTAGTGCGCTTGCAAAACTGAGGTTCTGATGAATCAAAGCTTGGTCAGAGTGACAAGAATGAACTCCTCTTGAGGAGCAATGCGAATTCCACCGAAGGTCGTTTGAACTTGGATGAAATGTAAATCACCGCCCTCATTGACCTGTCTGATGATTTCTTTTGTCTTACCGATGAGGGCACTGAGCAGCGCCGATATCTCTTCAGCTCTTTCTAGACTTACGCCCCAGCTGTTTATCGGAAAGCCCTCTGGACTGATGAAGAGTGCGGCATAGACGTCCGGAAACTTGCTGGTAATATTCTGGATTATTCGTTCAAAGATCTCCCGCTTTGGCATTGCCGGCATGAGTTACACATCCGTGGTTGTCGCTGGACTTCCCGTATTAGGAAAAAGGGAAAATAAGAGAACAAAAGGTTTGCCGTTGTAGACTTCTCGTGTCGGCTTTAGAAAATCATCAATTCCCCACGACTGTTGGATGAGAATCTATGTGCTTCATGACCACACGGTATGCCTAAGCATTGCTCTACGTCCGACAATACATCTAAGCTATCCTTATGAAACATCGCAAATCTATTTCTGATAAGGAGTACCCGAAACGCTAAGTTGACGTTATTACGTGTTTGGCATTTCAGCTCCTCCGTTAGCGTGCTGTTCCTCAAGGATGACCAGCCGCATTCAGTAATAGATCAGATGTGTGTACAATGGCTGAGTTCATAGAATGCCCAGAGTGTAGCAAGAGAATTCGCAAAGGATCAACCTTCTGCTTGCATTGTGGAATCAGAATCGGACTCGATATGAAATCTATGGGCAGTCCTATCGTCACGGAGAATGCGCCAAGTATCGAAACTGCTGGTGTGGAGGGTCTCGAAGACAAGATGGCAGACATGCTGGCACAATCTGGTTTGCCAACTACAGTGCACTCTACAGAGGCACAGACCGGCTCAGATGCAGAACAAGACATTCTTCCTGATATCGATGACTCAATTCTTCCAGAACCTGAAGAGGTAGTACGTCCCGAAGAAGAATCCACTCTCGAAGTAACATCGCGCCCACCAGATGATGAACTGAGCTGGGAAGTCGATAAGCCAGC
>JABCTJ010000221.1 GCA_018238375.1 Candidatus Thorarchaeota archaeon | reverse complement strand
CCAGCTTTCGGAGGTGAAAACGATTAGCGCGAACATGAGAACAATCTATGAGAGCATGACTGAGAATCGTGCCGCTCTGAAGTTATTGTCGATTGGCATCGTGCAAGGCATTTCGACCGTAGTCCAGCCGCCGTGTGAAGATCCTAGCCCGTTCTAGACTGCTCGCTGCAGTTAACTAGAACCTACATCTTCCAGGCGGTCTGAACAGACAGTCGATATGCTAGATTGCTGGTTGGCGACAGGTATGAGGACTCGAAATATCGAGTTATACAATGGAGGAGAGAAAAAAATGATACCCGGACGAAACCCTGACCCTGACCCATGGTAAAATGTGAAAATGCAGAATGTCTGCATACAAGAAATGGAGGAAAACAAATGATAAGGACACAAAGCATCGAACCGGTCTACGGAAGCAACATGTCTGACCAGGGACGAGAAATCGATCCCTTGAATGATCCAGAAGTCGTCAGACTGCTTGCGCTGAACCTTGAACTAGCGATAAAGAACCTGGTAAGCTCAAAAAGCTCACCAGAATGCCTTGTCCTCACAGCGGATATATGCACCCATAAATTGATGGCGATGCCCACAGCAGACGGCGACATCAAGGTGCTGGTATTCGAATCGTGATGGATATTCAATCACGCTAGCAGATATCTTCAGGGGTGTGCACCCCGGAAGTTCCTGGTTTGGAGAGCAAGATGAAAGTCGAGAAGGAATCTGACCTGGAAGGTCAGTAATAAGAAGACCGTTATTATATCTGAGATTATATACTGCTCTGAAACTGATTTTTAGTAGGCCAATATAAGGTACAATCGCATTATTCGTACAATAGAAGTTGATGCTCTTCGGAGCGCCATGATAAATGGGAAAGCGCTCAGCTTCTGAACCACTAAGGCCATGCTGATAGCAAGAATCTAAATCTAGCTAGGTAGCCAACAATCTACATATGAATCGTCGGATAAATAAAAGGCCAGGAGAAATGCGGAATTGGATGGAGAACCCCTTGAGCGAGATTATCCCGAGGAGGAAAAGCCGGGTTGGCGTCAATCGCTCAGGGATATCTTCTCATGGCGTAACTACACTGTCTATCTTCTGACTGCATGGGTATTCAATGCAATGGCGGCCACCTGGTCATTCTTCACCCTATATCTTCGCACCATCCAATGGGATTTCATTCTTATGGGCATGATGCTCAGTTTAGTAGCAATAGAGAAGGTGTTCGCCCGCATTGTTGGGGGATATTTGGGCGATGTCGTTGACAGAAAAAAGCTCGCAGTAGCGGCAATGCTGATGATTGCGGTCTATCACATCATCATCGGCCTATTCACGGATTTTAGACTCGTATTCATTGGCTTGATTATTTTAGGGTTGAATGATGTTGCAAAGGGCGGGTCATCTGCATACATCATGGACAACATACCAAGCAAACACAGCGGCCTGTCACTATCATTATTTATGGTAGGTAGATCGCTGGGAACAATCACCATACTTGTCTTCCTAATCATTGAACCTGTTTTTGGCTTTGCGGAAAGCTTCAGGCGCCTGTATCTGCTGACAGGAATCTTCTTGCTCATTTGCGCTGCAGCAAGAGCATATTATCTGGACCCCAGTCCGCAGAAAGGTAGAGTAGAAGGAACTCCTCTATGGAAAGACTTCGTGACTGAGAACCGTCAGGCGATTGGGATACTCGTTCGGATGATGCCGGGAGTGCTCGTCGTTGTCATCATTGACGCTCTTAGCGATTCGTTATTCCACTTTGGTGCATTAATCTACGCGAATGAGATACTGGGTATATCATACCGGGGCATCGCGATAATGATGTTTGTGTACCTTGTCATTTTGACCCCGCTCCTTCTCAAGACTGGGAGAATGTCCGACATAAAAGGGGCAAGAAAAGCTGCGCTGGTAGTGTACACCTTCATGCCAATCTGTGCGGGCCTTCTTCTCGTTGCACCCATATTCCCTCAATGGGCGCCAGACTGGCTGATTGGTGATGCAGAAGCGAGCATGGAGGGACTCGGAGTTATATTCACGACGCCCTTCTTGGCTATCGTGATCAAGATGGTGAACGATGTACTGTGGTACACAATTCTCCTCGCTCTAATTCGGAAGAGGATCCCGCGAAAGGACACTGCCAAGATTCTTGCGATGTTCTGGGCAGTAGTGTATCTTGGTCAATCCATTGGCCCCCTGATTGGAGGCATCATTTTCACGTACTTCAAACAATCCCTTCTCTTTGTAATAGTGTTTGGCCTTAATCTCTTAATACTGGGAGCGTTAGCTAAGAACGGACTGGTGAGTGATGAAGCGGATATTCCAGAATCACAGAGCCCCAGAGAGTAGGTCTGATGACATGACAAAACCGCATCGTCAGTGTCTATGAGTGTGGTCAGATGGACAGCGACAAGCAAAGAGTGCAAGGAATACTGAAGCAACTGGGCAGAGCATATCCCGACGCACCGGAAACCTATCTGGATCATAGTAACGCTTTCGAAATGCTGATTGCTACAATACTCTCAGCTAACACAGCCGATGCTTGTGTGAATACCATCACTCCTGAGCTCTTCAGCCGATATCCTGATGTAGAACTTCTGATGCGAGCATCATTGGAGGATCTCATTGGGATAATCCGACGCTGCGGAACATACAACAGAAAATCCTCCTACATACGTGACTCAGCACGACTCATTGCAGAAAGATTCGGAGGAGAAGTTCCCAAGTCCATGGAGGATCTTGTCACCCTGCCAGGAGTTTCAAGAAAGACTGCTAACGTTGTCCTGTCTGTTGTTTTCAAGATCAACGAAGGCGTTGTCGTTGATACACACGTGATGCGCGTGACACAACGCATAGGCTTAACCCAACATCAGAAGAATCGCAAGAAAGCCGAACGCGATTTGATGGCCTTGCTTCCGAGAGAACAATGGTATAAATACGCCAAACTAGTTGGAGCACACGGAAGGAGAACGTGTAACTCCCGGAAACCGGAATGTGATGCTTGCGCGGTCAAAGACCTTTGTCCTTCTGCCGGCAGGTTCACTTGAGCCACAACCTATCGAAAGAGCCTAAAGAGAAGTGAGAAATCGAGCACTACATGCACACAAGCCGAGGTTAGCTGTGATGAAGATTGGCATGGTGAGTAAGTTCGGCGCCGCAGATGGGTTATGTGTGCGTGCCAATCAAGTGCTAGAAGGTCTTTTGGAGCGGGGGCATGATGTGCACATCTTCGCACAGTCCTATGCGGGAAGCAATCTTCCTGAAGACCGCGTGCATAGGATTTCTGCAGTACATCTAAACCCTCATTACTCGCTCGACTCGCCTGCAGCAGGAAGAATGATTGCCAATGAGAGTCAACGACATGGCATTGAAGTCTTGCACATTCAGATGAACTCGGGGAGCACCGAGTTTCTGCTTCCCGCGTTTAAGAAAGTAATTCCACCACTTGTGGTGACCTTTCATCTGGCATATGCCAGCGGGGCTTCGTTTTACACAACACTATTCAGTGTAGCATGGAAAGCGTCCCTCTTTGCAAGCAAGAGATACGATCAGATCGTGCTCGTTGACCCGTCGCAGAAACCATACTTCACTGATTACGGGATTCCCGAGGATAAGCTCACTGTGATCAGAAATGGTGTCGATACGGAACTGTTTAGTCCTCGAACGAACGAGAACGACAAGGACGGCATTGTAGACTTCGTATACGTTGGGCGACTAAGCTTTGACAAGGGTGTAGACATTCTCCTTGACGCATTCAAGGAGTATCACAGGGAAAATCCAGACACGCGATTGACCCTTCTCGGCGATGGTATGTTGAAGTCGCAGCTAGCAGACTGTGTTAAGGATGGTTCTGTAAGATGGCCGGGAACAATTGACCACTCGCAGATTCCAACAGTTTTCAGACAGGGAGACGTCTTTGTGATTCCCCAGAACATAGGTGGGCTAGGTCTTAGTGTTATGGAAGCAATGAGTTGTGGACTTCCGGTCATCACCACCGCCATTGGTGAAACCACCAAGCTCCTAAGTGAGAAAGAAGGGATACTTGTGAAACCCAATAGCACCGCCGCTGTCGTTGATGCTATGCGTCGCCTTGCTGAGGACCGTGAGCTCAGGCGTTCAATGGGAAAGCGGTGTCGAGAGAAGGTGGAGAAAGAGTATTCTTGGACTACACAGTTGGAACAACTTGAGAAAGTCTATGAACGAGCAACCTCCTAGAGAGTGATAACTAATGCATGACATCCGATTCATCCGCGAAAATGTGGAACTCATTCGAGAAGACCTCCGCAAGCGCCGAAACGATGCGAAGTTGAAGATGTTTGACCGCTTGCTCGCTCTTGATTCTGAAGTCAGGTCGCTAAAGAAAAGAATCCAGGAACTTAGGACTGACCGGAATCGCCTGTCCAAGGAGATTGGGAAGCTGAAGAAGTCAGGTGGGAATGACTCTAACCTTGTCAAGAAAGTTAACGGAGTAAATTCAGAGATTCAAAAGGTCGAAACGAAAGCCGCCAAGCTCGAACTTGAGCTGAGGAAAATTCAGATGAGCATCCCCAACATCCTTCACGAATCCGTACCCTATGGCAAGGATGAGGAAGACAATATAGTGGTGAGGGAGTGGGGTGGTCGTCCTCAATTCGACTTTGAAATCCAGAGCCATGTGGACCTCTTGAAGACACTTGATGTTGGAGATATCGCGAGAGCAGCCAAGATAGCGGGATCTAGATTCTACTTTCTGAAGAATGAACTTGTACTGCTAGATTTAGCAATGCAGCAGATGGCATTAGAGATACTTCTCAAAAAGGGTTACACACCGATCTATCCGCCATTTATGATGCGTCGGGCGCCGTATGAAGGTGTCACGGATCTTGCAGACTTTGAAGAGGTCATGTACAAAATTGAGGGGGAGGACCTGTATCTCATTGCTACGTCAGAGCATCCAATGGCTGCAATGCATATGGGAGAGATATTTGAACCCGCGGATTTGCCCATAAAGTTGGCGGGAGTCGGTACTCAATTCAGGAAAGAGGCCGGATCCCACGGCAAGGACACGAAGGGTATCTTTAGAGTTCATCAATTCACCAAGGTCGAGCAATTCGTTCTTAGCCATCCAGATGAATCTTGGCGCATTCATGAGGAACTCATTAGGAATGAGGAGGAAATGGCTCAGGCATTGAAGTTGCCTTATCGTATTGTGAACGTCTGTACGGGAGACATCGGAATCGTTGCAGCCAAGAAGTATGATATCGAGTTCTGGATGCCTGGTCAAGAGAAATATCGAGAGGGGGGTTCATGCAGTAATTGCACAGCGTATCAGGCGACTCGACTCAACATCAAGTACAGGCTGAAAAAAGGCGGCACTGAGAAATCATACCCTCATACGCTAAATAGTACAATGATGGCCAATCCTAGAACGATAGTAGCAATTCTTGAGAACTGCCAGAAGGAAGACGGAAGCATCGAGATTCCCAAGGGGCTACACAAGTACCTACCCTCAGAAATCAGGACGATTTCTCCAAGAATAGCGAGATGAACCCTCAAAGCTACGGGCAAATCATCAGGCTTAAAACTACATGATTTGCAAACCAATTGGGAAAGACGATGACTGGTGTCAACCAAGCATTCGAACGATTAATCTCCCTTGCAATTAAGAGGGAGGAGGAAGCCTACGAGTTCTACACTGAGGCTTCAGAAAAATCAGATTTTAAATCCTCAGCCAAACTACTTCACAGTCTTGCGACGCAGGAAGTGGGGCACAAACACAAGTTACAAGCGGCTCTCAAAGAGGGGGTTTGTGACACCTTCACCTGTGAAACTGGCGCAGAGGTTGAAGAGATGGATCTCAGCAAGTATCTGCTCGACATACCACTCGACCCTTCATCAGGACCACAGGATGTATTGATTGTGGCAATGAAGCGTGAAGAGGCTGCGTACAACTTCTACAAGGCGCTCTCTGAACTCACAGGTAGTGTCTCTCACAGGACTGTCTTCGAATCACTCGCCGAAGAAGAGAAGGGTCACAAGACACAACTGCAGAACATGTACGACGATCACTTCCAGCAAGATATGTGAAGAAGGCCGTAGAAACGACCTTCGCGCTGTTACTCTCAAGTTCAACAGTCTTGACTCGCAGATTATGTTCTATGCAGCTTTTGTGCTGCAATGAATGTCAAGCCACGTTTGGTCAGTTCCTCTGCAGTCCTATTGAGTGAATGATGCTTATCCAAGTAGTTGATCAAGAGAGCAGGCATCAATCCATCTTCATTTATTTTAGACTTTGGAAGGAAGTACTCGGAAATGTCACTAGGGTGATCCCGTGCAGCATCTATTTCTGGTACTCCGCCCTCGTGCTTGGCACTAATGTTCTTCACATGGTCTGCGATATCTAACAGTTCGTTAAGTCGATCGTAGGGCTGCCGAACAATGCTCTTGTAGGTTTCAATGATGTGATGTTCAATGCGGACCACATCCTCAAAACCGAAAGATTCCCGAATGTAGGCGGACATCTCGATTGTTTCGTTGTCAACGCTGTTGCTCAGGTTGAAGCCAATGAGAGGGCTCGTTCCGTCAGGTCTGCTGAATAGATAGGCAGTCATCAATGTCCATAATACTGCATAGGGATTGTCATTGCCCATGTAGACACTGATTTTGAACTCCATGTCAACGCCAAGCTTGTGCATCATGTAACCTAACATCACACTTCCAGGATTGATATTCAAGACCTGTCTGATGCCATATTCTGTGTAGTAATGCAAGAACTCGTCGACCCATTTCAATGGGAGATTGTTTGGCATGCCAATGCCTCCAAAGGCACCAGTAACGCAGCCAAGGCCGCTGGGACAGCCAAGGTGTACATTCAGAGGAAGTCCATCAGGACCTGGAAGGGTTCCCTTTGTGTCGAGAGTTTCCACGTATGACGCTCCTACAATCTGCATCGCGGCTGCAAAGGCAATCACGTGGTCATCTGCTGTCTGTTCCGCCATGTTCCTTACACGGATGAAGCGGCCAGGCATTAGATTCTGCTTCTCAATGGCCTGTTTTGCTTCCTCAATAATCCAAGGGAAGAACTGACACGCGCTGATTTCAAGCGTGATGGCAAACGACTCATCGAAAGACATCGAGTCTGCCTTGTCACCGAGCAACTTCCTGCGATAGTCAGGAATGGAGATGAATGCTTCATTATCTCGCTGTTTCTGAAGCCACTTCAAATCCTTGATGTAGGGTGACTTCTTTGCCTCTAGCTTGGCCAGTAGGTTCTCAAGATTCCGAGCCTCCTCCGCCTTCCTATTGACTTCATCAACACCACCGTGCTTCTCGATGACCTCAATCAAGTCATTGACCAACGGATTATCTTCCTTCATTAGAAATTCGTTGATTACGTCGAGCCTTGCGGCGTCGATTCTGAGTTTCTGCTTGTCAATCATGCTTCAAACTTCCACTTCGATTCGAATTACGTGATTGTGGGGATACGGATTTGGACAATCGTGTAGTAAAAAACGCTATCGGCTGCACAATTCTGGTGTCAAGAACGACCGTCAGTCAATGGGGGTCCCTTCCGAGGAGTGGGCTTCCAGCTCATCCATCTCGGCAGTATCATTGGCTGGTTCTTCGGATACAACTGTTCGCAGAAAGACTCTTGCTGCGGGTCCAACTGTGATGGTCGCAATCGAGCCTACGATAACCTGAATTGAATTTATTGTGATTAGTTCGAGCATCGCCGCTTCCCAGACGTAACCTAAGAACAGTACCTCACCAAGGAGATAACCAAGGAGCATTACGACAGATGCCAGTACCACTCCCAAAACATCCCAGGGACTGATTCGTGACTTCTTCTTTGTACGAGAACTAAACCACCCCACAACCATTCCTTCGCAGCCCTTGGTCAGGAAAGTAAGGGGGGCATATACAGGAGCGACTATGAGATCAGCTGTGGCAGATCCGACGCCCCCGGCAATAAACCCACCTACCGGTCCGAGTAGAAAACCGCTGAGCATCACAAAAGCATCTCCTAGGTTGAAGTAGCCCTGAGTTGAGGGAAACGGAACCGTGAACATAATGGTAGTGACTGTGGTCAAGGCCGTTAACACTGCAAGCAAGGATACGAAAATTGTTGAGTTTTTCTTAGTCGTGAAGTAATCCATTCTAGTTCACCAGCTAGAGTTGTGTCATGCCGAAGATGGGTACTCGCCCATGGGAGTCAGACCCAAGAACTCGGCAATTCGGGATGCGAAGGATGAATATATAATCTTGAGCCTACACACGCGAAGTGTTTTAACGATTGATACAGACTAGTCAAGGTATGCGGACGAATTAGTCTGCACTCACAACTACGCTGAAGAGGTAGGGAATAAAA
>JABCTJ010000200.1 GCA_018238375.1 Candidatus Thorarchaeota archaeon | reverse complement strand
TGATTAGTATAGACACAACAATCCAAATTTGAAATATGCCCCAAAGTGCATCAAGCTCCGCTTGATCTGTGACGCCATTTCCTGCGAGTTTGATGGCAGCACTTCCCAAGAAGATTATTCCTGAAACAAGAGCTCCGTAGAGAATTCCTAGGGCGTATCTCAATGTGCATCTCCACCTCGGGCATTAATAGCCGAGATTGCATTCGTTTGAATTGCTAATAGGTGTTATTGGCATTCCCAGAATGTGCATTTGGCCGCGCCCGTCAGCCTTATGAGGGCCTAGAATGATTGATGTCAAAGTGAATCGAATTGCGTCCGTTCTTCGTCCTCGGGACACGACCTGAGATAGTAAAACTCGCTCCAATCATCAAGGAATGCGAGAATAGGAAAATCAAGTGTTTCCTGTTGCACACCGGTCAGCACTATTCCAAGTTCATGAGCGAATTATTCCTCAAGGATCTGGGCCTTCGAGAACCTGACAGGAATCTCAACATAGGCTCCGGTACACACGGAGAGCAGACTGCAAAAGCACTTGTTGGAATCGAGAAAGAACTCGTTAAAGAAAAGCCCGATGTTGTTTTAGTCCAGGGTGATACAAATGCAGTGTTATCAGCAGCACTCGCCTCAGTGAAAATGGGTATCCCTGTAGCTCACGTTGAGGCTGGATTGAGAAGCTATGACACACGAATGCCTGAGGAGCACAATCGTAGACTCACTGATCACGTTTCTAGCTACTTGTTTGCACCTACTCAGAACTCAGCTGAGAATCTTCGCAAGGAAGACGTGTGGGGCAAGATTTTCGTCACCGGCAACACTGTGATTGACACTCTAGAAGAACGACTACCAGCTGCACGAAAGTGGGGACTAACAATTGAAGATGTAGAGCCAAACGCGTTCATCCTTCTTACGCTCCACAGAGCTGAGAATGTGGACAACAAGAAAACACTCTCCGGATTGGTTGATGGATTGCTGCAACTGGAAACAAACATTGTTTTCCCAGCGCATCCTCGAACAGTTGCCAGGCTGGAGAAGTTTGGCTTGATGGAAAAATTGCTATCTAGAGGAACCGTGCATATTATCGAACCAACAGGCTACCTTGATTTTCTGGCATTACTAGATTCTTGTTCCTACGTCCTCACTGACTCAGGAGGAATTCAAGAAGAAGTTACTGCGCCGACGATTAATAAGAGAGTCTTCGTCCTCAGAACCTCAACCGAGAGACCAGAAGCTGTTGAGTCAGGACATGCATCGGTCGTGGGAGTGAACCCCAGCGAGTTTCCCAAGGCGATACAGATTGCAGTAAGAGCTGGACTGAATGGCAAGAGGTCCTGCCCGTACGGCGATGGCACAGCGTCACAGAAAATCGTGAGTATTCTGCTTGATGAGTTAGGATAAAGCTAAGCTCCACAAGTGCGTTCTTGTCAATTTATTGGCTAAATCGCGGTTTTCCTTTATAAGGAAGGCACCAAAACAGTGTCAAAATGGGCCTAAACGCGCTTTCTGGCGCTATTCTTAGTGAAGTCTTATAAGGTACCGAGGCGCGTTCTAGATGACTCCTACGGGAGAGGAGATATTAAAACAATGCCATATGTAGTTAAGAAAGCCGTTCAGGACTATGCACGCAGAAACAACATGAAGGTTTCAGCAGACTTCTATGCGGCAATGGACAAGCAAATCGATGCACTGTTAGTCGCAGCGTCGACGAGGTGCAAAGACAACAAACGCAAGACCCTGAAGGCCTATGACCTGTAGACCTTATGTATGTCTTAGAAGAAGGAGCTGGAAGCAAGCAAGGTCTTGTTTCCAGGTCCCTCCTCTTTTTTCTCACCGTCACTCTTATTTGAACTACCTTTTCTCCATCATGCAGTTGTATGAATGGAGAATAAGCTGTTGAAGAGAATCGTTCTTACCAACGATGATGGACCCTATGGTTCAGGGCTACTGAAGCTGGCTGACACATTGGCCAAAGATATGGAACTCATTGTTGTAGTACCAGATAGTCAGCGAAGTGCCACGGGAAAAGCGCTAACTTTCAACAGACCGATTCGTGTCTATGAACATGGTGAGAAGAATGGCTATCGACTTGTCACGCATGACGGAACCCCTGCAGACTCGGTCCCGCTTGCACAGGAGTTTGTGAAGGACATAGACATGTTTGTTTCCGGCATTAACTCAGGAGCAAACATTGGGTATCAAAGCATGCTGACCAGTGGCACCGTCGGTGCTGCCTTCGAAGCGGCGATGCAGGGTTACCCCGCTCTAGCAACATCTCGAGTCGTAAACCCTCAGGAGTGGTTCAACCCAAGAGACTCCAGACACGAATACGCCAGAGAGTGTGAAATAACTCGTGACATTGTGAAACGAGTGTTGAAGAAAGGACTGCCTGAAGGTATCGATGCATTGAATTTGAATTTCCCCTGTGAGATTGACGCTGACACCTCAATCATCTATACTAAGCCCACAATCGTTCGTATGAGCAACGATATCGAGCGCAGACTGGATCCCAATGGAAGTCCGTACTACTGGCTTCGCGGTGTGGAGAAAGAAGCTGCAGAGGGCTCGGACGCATATGAGGTTATCACCAATGGCAACATCTCACTTTCACCCATTGTGATTGAGAGTGCAAGAAACGAAGATGTTGAACGGCTCAGAATATTCATGACGGTTTGACTTTCTTCAGGGCGTCCCATAGAGCGTCTGTGGACGGGCGAGCTAACTGCATTGTCTTCCCCTCGGAGTAAATTAGACGTTTCTCTTTATCTTCGAGGATGCGACCCAGAATTGTTGCTTGAACATTCTCCGATTCTATTGCTGCTATGACATCATCAACATGGTTGGAATCGCAAGTCATGAGCATGCATCCACTGCTAATGAGCTCTAGCACGTTCACATCAATTGCATCGCACAACAGTTTCGTCGTCGAATGAATGGGTATCCGATCCAGTTCCACTTCAAAGCCCACTCCGCTCGCATCACACAGCTCATGCAAACCGCCGGCTAATCCCCCTTCTGTTGGATCATGCATCGCAGTCAGATGACCAGTTCTGAATGCACTTAGCCCCTCAGATACTACACTGATTTGACTCCTTAGCGCTAATGCCTCATCGAGAACGGCTACATCTAGCTCTTTGGAGAGTGCTTTTCGACCCTCAGCCGCCAATATGGCAGTCCCCTCAATCCCTACAGTCTTCGTCATCACGATTGCATTTCCGGGTTGTGCGCCTGATGAGGTTACATAATCCCCCTCACTAGTTTCTCCCAGCATGAAGCCTGCTACTATAGGCTTCTCAATACCTTCCGTAATCTCTGTGTGTCCTCCAGCAACGGTTATGCCAAGCGTCTTTGCGGCGCTATCTATCTGACTCATTATCCGACCCACTTCCGCTGCAGTGCTGCCCACGGGAAGCATGATTGATGTCAGAAACCATCTAGGAGCGACGCCGAACGTTGCCACATCGTTTGCGTTGATGTGCACTGCAAGCCAACCAATATCCTCAATTGACCCTGTAATTGGATCTGTGGAAGCAACTATTACTCGATTCCCAATCCTAATCAAAGAGGCATCTTGTCCTATTCCAGGGCCAAGAATCAAATCTGGGTCACTTCTACCCAAATGTGTGAATACCAACCGTTCGAGAATATCTGGTGGGATCTTGCCAGGGAGCATATCGTTCGACTCCTTTACGTCAAGAGGTGCGCACTAGCACTGTGCACATGTGTATGAAAAGTGAAATCATAGAGTACCCATACTGGGCTCTCCTCACTCACTATGACACAAGGCAATTCTCGCACCAATGCGCAACTCAAGCAGCAAGCAGACGCTAATAACATAATCGAGAGTACTGCTGCGCTCAATGTGACAGGTACGCTTCTGCTTCTACCAAGTCTGAGGCTCTAAGGCGCACCTTTTCGTGGCTTCCCTTGAGAAGCTCACCAAGCACAGAGTTAGTTCGCATTAGTTCCCTTGATAGGTATGCATGTCCACCTCCCGCGCGAGCAATCAAGTACGCACCGAACGTCTTTCGAAACTCCGGTACGGCCAGCAATGTTTCTATTGGATTGCCGTGACCCTCCTTTCGCATCCTGAGCATCGTGGCCAGCTCTAGCGCGTCATGGTATGGACGCTTGAGTATCCGAACCCACTGAACCTGTTCAGGATCGACATTGACTGCAGCCAACCGCACATTGGCCTTGCGAAGCATCCGTGAAGCCCTGACCAAATCCAGGACTGGGGTATACCTGGCTTGACCGGGTCCTACAGATTGAGCAAGGGGAACATTGGGCGCAAAGTCGGATATAATAATCACAAGAGGCTCGATGCTCTCCCTACGCATCCTCTCTCTTTTGATGGTTTCGAGGGATTTCATTAGTCCTTCAGCCAGAGGCGTAAGGCCTGATATTCTCAACTGGGTGAAACCGCGATAGATCTTGTTCCAGTTCGATGTGGGGGTCTGAACTTCGATGGCCCCACTATCTTTGAATGCAATAATACCTGCACGATCTCTGGACCCTCGAGTTTCACGCTCTATGCGCTCTAGGAGATTTCGCACTTGGCTCATACTCCCCTTCATGGACATACTTACATCGATGACAAGGATGACTGTCAAGGGTATTCTTGCTGTGAAGACCTTCTCCCTGATGTCACTCTTAGAGATTACTAGCTTCTGACCCGGTGTTATTCTACCTGTTCTCGCAACAGCTGCAACTACGGTAGAGGGCAAGTGAATGCTACTTGCCTTTCCCTGTGGTATTCGAAACCTCAAGGAGCGACCGTGTTGTGAGGTTTCAGATGCTTTTAGAGACCCAGCAGATCTAGAGCTAATCCGCTTGTTAATCCACCCGCCAGAAGAGACCTTTGACCGTTTCATAACCTTGGAACGAAGCTCGCCTGCGTCAAAGATGGCCTCACCACTGGCGAGATCAGGAATCTTCACAAAGAACCCTGCATCGATACCGATTGGAGATTCCCTGATTTCGGACTTGAAACCAATGACCTTTGCAAGAGGCTTGAAGCTATAGGGTCGTGTAGCGAAACCCCATTCATCACCCGGCTCAGGAACCCCGTCCCCCGATTCTACAGTATCTATCCCTGCCGCGGGTCCACTCTTCCTTCGCATCATGGTTCGTAGCCAAAGGCGGATTATGTAGTAACTGAGGGGAATGAACACAATGGTGTTCAGAATGAGAAGTGGAACCGTTGGGAATGTGCCCAACGGATGGCCTACTAGAAATGAAATCGGACTGTAGTATATCCAAGCGAAATACAAAAACACAGTCACCATCATAACAGCACAGATCGTACCCTTAATGGGGTCACCCCGGGGACGCCTTATTTTCTTCGGCGTTTTTTTTTACCGTCCCCAGATCCTTTGGTTGCAAAGCTGGATTGTCTGCCGAAACTACCTCCACTAGAACGACGACCGGTTTCTTCCTTAGATGGTGGGACCTCGGTGGGGGATTTGCGCTTGTCAGATTTCTGTGCAATGCTGACTGCTTTTGTGATGGCTTGATCAATATCCGTGGACGAAGGCGGATCCAATAAGCCGCCTCTTCGAGTTCTGTGGCTCAATGTAAGCTGGGACGCTATCTTCATATCGTCTAGGGCAACTTCCTTACGCCCTTCAAGGGCGGCGCGAGTAATTGCTGTCTTGCTAATTATGATGTCTGGCCTGACTCCATCAACTTCAAGGGCATCGCAGGCCATAGCGATAGCCCTGAGACTGTGCTCCGGCAAGACTACTTCTTTCAGTATCCCCTTTGCTTGGACAATTCGTTCGCGAAGATTTGCCTTCTCCTCGGAGCATTCACGTAGAAATCGTTCCGGATTGGTTTCAAAAGAGAGGTTCTTGCGCACTAAGTCCATCCGTT
>JABCTJ010000192.1 GCA_018238375.1 Candidatus Thorarchaeota archaeon | reverse complement strand
TTTGCAGGAAAGTTCTCCTTGAAGACGGTCTGCATCTGTTCACCTCGATAGATTTGCTTAGATAAAGCAGATCTGCCACTGAAGTTTACACTAGCACGCACGGTCCATGAGAATCTTCCGGTTTCTGAGTTAGATTACCTTGGACTGCTGGCCCAAAGAAATATGTTCTAGGCAACGATTCCACTCTGACATGGGCGTTAATGTCATTCCCTTCTTCTCATCATTCATAGACGTAGAAGTAAGAGATAATGTACTGGACAAGTTTGCTGAAACTGGCTCTCGTATCATTCCTGCTGATGAGTTTCTTGCGGAAGCTAAACGCGACCAATCATTGATGCACCAACACAACTACGTCCTCATCGGTACTGGGGGGATCGAGCAAGATGTTATCAAGTTCCTGAGCGAATCTCATCTTTTACAGCCCATTTCCTTGCTGAGCTATGGACGGCAGAATTCCTTGCCCGCGTCTATGGAAATTAAAGCATATCTCACGTCGCAAGGATTTGAATCGCGCATTATCCACACTCCACTCGACAAGCTCGCTCAGCTGATACATAGATGGTGTTGGTTCTCCCAAGTTGAAGATAGAATAGCTCAGAGTAGGCTTGGGATTCTAGGAGAACCATCATCTTGGTTAGTAGCTTCTCATGTCGATGCGTCTGCTGTCCGAGAGCGTTGGGGTGCAACCATTGAGAAGTTTCCATTGACAGGCCTCTTGGAGTTGATTGACAAAGAAACCCCGATTGAAACAGGAGAGGACTTCGAGGAATTCGTATCTAGTGCTGCATGTGTTGATGTGACTGATGAGGTGCTGAGAGATGCAGGTAATGTGTCTCAGGCAGTGAAACGATTTGTAGAGCAGAATCGCCTAGACGCTGTGACAATCAAGTGCTTCACTCTTCTGCATAAGACTGGCATCACAGGGTGCTTGGCTCTTTCTCAGATCAATGACACAGAGAATCTGAGCGCTGGTTGCGAGGGTGACATTCCCAGCACTTTCACAATGATGCTTGTCAAGTTCCTTACGGGACAATCCGCATTCATGGCGAACGCCACTGAAGTTGACCAGGACCACAACTCAGTTGCGTTTGCGCATTGCACTGTTCCGCTTGGAATTGTCGATAGCTACGAGATAACCAGTCACGCTGAAACGAGCAAGAGTGTCGGATTGAGGGGTCGATTCAAACCGCAAGAAGTCACCATCGTTAAGGTGTTTGGCGACGATCTATCCCAGTTGTGGGTGTCTGGAGGCAAGCTTGTCGAGAATCTGGGAGTTGAAGGGAACTGTCGAACCCAGATTCGAGTGTCCTTTAAAGAGTCTGTAGATTATTTCCTAGAGAAACCTTTAGCTAATCACCATCTGATTGTACCTGGTGAACACGCTGGTTTAATAAGAGAGTTCTTGGAGTTCGTTCTCGGCTCTTGATACCGAGCGTCCTCAACGAACATTTACCTGATACGGTGCGTACTATGACAGAGATCAAGACATGCGTTAACTGTGCGTATGCCTCTCACGTTAGAGAGATGCGAGGTGCATTCTATGTTGTCTGCAAGGACCCCAGTAACCCTCAGGGGGCCGTTAAGAGCAAGATCAATCTTCCTTGTTGGAAAGCGCGCGTATAGGATACAGGTTTGATTCGCCCAATTTACACTCAAACGTAATGTCTAGTCGAACCACGAAGTTCCACGCCTTCGAGAAGTTGTAAGCAATGGGCATGGTGCGAGCCCGATCTTCGGTTAAGCTCTGCGACTTGGCTGCACGAATACGATTTGCCTAGTTTGAACCTTAAACAGGCATTTTATAATGTAGCACTAACTATGATACGTGGTGAGTGGTTATGTCGGAGGAGTTGAATAAGTTTAGACTGAAATGTCCTAACTGTGGGGCAACCTATGTCTATTCTGCTGAGAAGATTGATGACGAAGGATTCGTGGAGTGCCAGAACTGCGCGAAGCAGATGTTCGTACGCATGAGCGGCGAGGGAGCGGTGGCGACATCTGCGGAGGAAGGTCCCATAGTCATTGAGCCGTCATTTGTAGAAACCGCCACATCTGTCGAGGGTATCAAAGCAAAATGCCCCGATTGTGGTGCCGTATACATATACAAGGATGAGCAAAGGCTGGAAGATGGGCGAGTGAAGTGTCAGAATTGTGCTAGGGTCATAGAAGCAGTGGGTTACGAGGTCGTCATCTATCAAGACACTACGGTGCCAGAAGAATCAGATTCAAGCAATGCAATGCTGTGTTGTATCATACTAGTGATTCTTCTTCTCGTACCATGGTTCATATCTGTGCCACTCATCATATGCATCTTCATCAGTCAACGTGACAAGATCAGCGGCACCAGAAAGGTCGTTCGCAAGAGAGCGACAGGTCCGGGGCCAAAGTAAAACATGTGCGAAGGTGCGACCTGAAGTGACTGCTAGGGAAGACACAACAAGACCGTTCGGAATTATTGTCCTTTGGATACTGAGTGTTATCCGCATTGCTTATTTCTTTGCACTAGCGAACGCCAGCCACCTTGCGTACTTGGAATGCATCAAAGGCCCAATACCGTACTGTCCCCGCTTTGAACTCTACTTCATAGCACTTGGTTTCTTCGACATTGTAATCCTCGTCTTGCTGCTAAGACCGGGTCACTACAGGTTGTTACTTGCGTCAGCCTTTGACGTGTTTCTGTATGCTATTTCAACATTGGCTGCAGCGGGATACTGGTGGCGCTTTTATTCTGTGCACTTCTACGCCATTGCTATATGGTTGATATCCATAGTCCATGCCGCGATGTTCCTTGTTCCAGTTGTACGAGAGTATTATAGAACGCCGGCACTACTTGGTTCACAATCATGAGGTTGACTAGAGCGATGATTGGACCAAGAAATGGTCCATGAATCTGTTCGAACAC
>JABCTJ010000188.1 GCA_018238375.1 Candidatus Thorarchaeota archaeon | reverse complement strand
TTGTGATTCATCAAGGATTTACTTCCCGGTTCAAACATGTCAAGTACGCGCGTCCGGTCTTCGTTGACCAGGTTGCAGCTGATTTCCCCAACCTCAAGATTGTGCTCGCGCACGTAGGGACTCCCTGGGAACAGGAAGCACTCATGATTGCAGCCAAGAACCCCAATGTCAGTGTGGATGTAGCAGGATGGCAGATCTTCGCATCACGAGTTCCGTCAAAGCTCTACAGGATGATTGCAGAGGCAAAGTTCGCGCATGTTTTTCCAAACAGAATGATTTGGGGGAGCGATTTTCCGCTCTTTGAGCATGCCATGCCTCTCAAGGAGTGGGTCCAGTTCTTCTCCACTTTGAGACTGCCTCAGGAAACCGTAGACCTGGGTTACGAACAGATCACAGACAACGAGATTGACGCTGTGATGTGGAAAAACGCGGCGCGCCTATTCTTCGGTGAACAATCATGAGCAGGTTTGCTGTCGATGCAATGTTGGGAAAATTGGCGTTGTGGCTTAGGCTTACAGGGCATGACTCTTTCTATAGAGCAGATATCGACGACAATGAACTGCTAAGAGTCGCCAACTCAGAGAAACGTATTCTTCTAACTTCTGACGCTAATCTGCACCAGCATGCTGTGGAGAGGGATATCAGAGGTATGCTTGTGAGAGGTAGTGTGGATGAAGCTGTAGCGTATGTATTCATCGAATTTGGAATCTCTCCTACGATTGATCCCACCAAGTCTCGATGTTCCAAGTGCAACGGAGAATTGATTCAACTAGATAGTACGGAGAAGGAGCGCGTAAGAAACCTCGTTCATAAGAAGACATACGACTACTATGACAAATTCTGGCTCTGTAAAGACTGTCAGAGCGTGTTCTTTCAAGGAGGCTACTGGCAGAATATCCTAAGATACGTGGAGAGAATTGACGAGTTAATGAAAGAACGAAGGGATACATGAGATATAGCTAGAAAATCCTACTGTTCTTTCACTGCGATACTATACTCAAAAGGTATACAATCCTTCATCGATCGCGTTAGAGGGCAGAATGTCCTTGCTATCTCTACGCACCGTTCACCGAACTCAATCTCGCCATCAGCAACCACTACTTCCCCAGAAATCTGAAAATCCGTGATTGAATAGCCATCACCGTCAAATTTCACAGTGACCTTCCCCTTAAGATCAAACGAAATGAGGTCCAAGTCAGAGCGCCGCTTGACGTCGAGAAATGTATTGTTAAGACATCCAAGGACACCGGCGATGAATAGCCTGTAGGGGCATAATCCCTGACCTCTACCGCCATACGTTTTTGGAGTGTCAAAGACCAATTCTGATTCTCTCAGTCCTGCAATGCCACCGGTCTTCCCATCCCACTTGCTAGTGGCGATATATTCCATCTCTTCGGGATAACGGGCTTTCTTTCGCACAGTTGACACCTGAATTCATCACGCGGTTGTGAGGTGATTAAGCCTTTCCATAGGACAAGTGGAGGGAGTTCAGTCAGGAAGTGATTTAAACGTGCTTTGCATAGGCCGCCTGGTTGTGTACCTATGGCCCGTAGAATGAAAGCGGCAATGTACTACGGAGTCGGTGACGTACGATTCGAAGAAACCGACATTCCCGAGATAGGACCAGGCGAACTCCTGATCAAGGTGGGAACCGCGCTCACTTGTGGCACCGATGTTAAGACGTACAAACGGGGCCATCCTCTACTCATCAGGAACATCCCTGCTCTATTTGGACACGAGTACGCAGGAATAGTTGAAGAAGTTGGAGCAGGTGTCGATGATTTCAAACCAGGGATGCGAGTCGTGGCAACAAATTCTGCACCATGCGGTGATTGTTTCTTCTGCAAACGTAATAGACCAAACCTCTGCCAGCAGCTGAAGAATACCCTAGTCAATGGCGCCTTCGCTGAGTACATACGTGTCCCTGCACCTGTCGTGCAATGGAATACACATCAAATACCTGAAAGTCTCTCATTTCGCGATGCAGCACTTACTGAACCCCTAGCGTGTGTGGTTCACGGCATAGAGGAGGCCGGTATACAATTGGGCGATACTGTCACAGTGATAGGAGCAGGACCAATTGGCCAAATGATGATGATGCTTGCGAAGAAGAGCGGAGCGTCAACTGTGATTGCTTCTGACTTGGTCAAGCTGAGAAGGGATATGGCAGTTCGTGCTGGTGCTGACATTGTGATTGACCCTGCTACTGAGGACCCAGTGGAACGCGTAAAGCAAGCAACGGATGGTCATGGTGCAGATGTGGTCATAGAGGCTGTAGGATTGCCAGTGACTTGGGAACAAGCAGTTGACATGACACGGGATGCCGGTACAACCGTATTGTTTGGCGGCGCCGCCGCTGGAACCAAATTCGAAATTGACACCGTAAGATTCCATTATGGGCAGCTGACCATAAAGGGCGTCTTTCATCTGGCTCCGAAACACGTTGAACAAGCGTTGAATCTAATAATAGCTGGAGATATCGACCCTGATATTCTGATATCTCACGAGATGCCGCTTGAGAAAATCAAAGATGCATTGGATTTCATGAGTTCAGGCAAGAGCATGAAAGTAGCCATTACGCCTTAATTGACTGAATTGCAGAAATAGAATGGTGGCTCTAGTCATGAGATGGGTGAGATACAGGAAAATGAGGGACAACGAGAGGGCGCTCGTAGAGCTGTTCTCAACGATTGATACGCAATATGAGAATCTTCTGATTGTGGTTGAGGGTAAAAGAGATGAGAAAATCTTGCGAGAACTAGGAGTTAAGGCGAGAATTGTTAAGACGCAATCAGGAAAGCCAAGGTTGGAATACATTGAAGAGATTGCATTAGCAGGGGGCAAGGAAGGTCGAGTCTTGATACTCACTGATTTCGACCCAATGGGTGTTATTCTGTGTAGGTTCATTGAAAGAGAACTTGAGCTCAGAAAGATCTACATTTTGAAGCGTCTCAGGCGAGAGGTTCGAAAGCTAATGGGTAATTGGCGCTGCATCGAAGAGATTGTATCATTGTTCAAGCGACGGGATGCTCCTGAACCTCTGGACCCCTGATAGGATTGGCAGGAGCATGAATAGATCTACACGGTGCTTCCACAGTTTGCACAAATGAACTTGCCCTGTGGAATCTCATTTCCACAGACTCTGCAGATTCGTGTCTTGCGAACACGCATTGTGTCTATCACATCACCTACCTGCGGCACAAGAATGAACTTCCCAGCTTCTAGTGTAATGCGGAATTCCGTTGGATTTCCGGCACGTTCAAGCAAATCAGTTGGCATTGCCAATCGGTAGTTGCGGTCTAATCTAACGATTCTAGTGTCATCCATTGTGTCTAGGTCGACACCCGCCTCATGGAAGCCTGAGATGATACCATCACGAATCTCTACAGTGATGTCAGCCTTGGACGCAACCTGTTGGCTATGTGTCACGATGAAGAATGATGTTCCGAGAGACTCGTTGAGTTCTTGGAAGAGATCGAGAATGCGCTCTGAGGTTTCAGGATCGAGGTCTCCAGTCGGCTCGTCACAAAGAATTAGGCCCTTTCCTTCTGTGTCAATCAGGTTCACAAGAGCACTCGCAATCGCTACTCTTGACCTCTCACCGCCACTTAGCGTCGTGGCTTTGCTACGTCTTCGCTCCTCAAGGCCAACAAGTTTGATGAGCCTGTCAACGCGGTCCCTGCGTACCTGACGAGGAACTCCTGCAATACGTGCAGCGAGCTCGATGTTCTGCCATGCGTTCAGATGAGGTAGCAGATTCGCCGTTTGAAAAACGAAACCACAAAAATTGCGGCGTGCTTCAGTGAGCACTCTCTCGCTAAGCTTGGTGATATCCGTGCGCAGGTTAGCCCAGTAGACCTTGCCAACTGTAGCCTTAGTGATCCCACCCATGATGTTTGTTAGTGTGGTTTTACCTGACCCGCTGGGACCCACTACCGCCATTATCTTGCCCTCAAGTACCTGCAAGGACACGCCGCTTAGTGCGACTACCTCAAGCTCGTGAGTCTTGTATATCTTGTACACGTTCTCAACGCTGACCACAACGTCGTCAGGGTAATCACCATAAAGATCTAGTTCTTCAGCAATGGTCATTATGCGCACAACTCCTCGCTCTCGCGAGATTCTTTAAAACGCCTTTGTTCAAGCATATCTATCCACACTCATAAATTCCTCAAGACCGATGCGGGGTCTGTTGAACCAGCTCTACGGGCTGGCAGGTATGTACTCATCAGCAGCACCACACTCTCCAGTAAGAGTACCACCATCATCATTGTGAACGGAAATGACAGGACTTCAGGCAATACTGGGACAAATGGTGAGAGTCCCAGTGTAAGAATACTCATTGCGTATCCAAAAACAATTCCAAGAAAGACGCTGATTGTAATAGCTGCAACAACTGATCCTGCAAACTCGCCAAACACCATGGAAACGACCTGTTTTTTGGTGCCACCCAACGCCCTGAAGACAGCGTACTCTGGTTTCCGCTCCATCACCGCAGACCCGAGAAACAGCGCAATTGCTATGAGACCCATTGCCGCACAGAGGATGAATGATATCATTGTCAAGCCCTGAATACCGGATAGGAATAACTGGATGGAGTTGGATTCAGCACTCACATCGAATGTTTCGAGTGTGAAGACGTGTGTATTCTTTTCAACCTCAATTGTATCAATTATGTCAGTCATATCTGCGTAACAAACCGTGTCAACAAAGAACAGACTTGAGATGTCGATGAGAGTTCGCATTGACAGGAAGTCCAGGTTGACTAGGGCGAATCCACCTTGTGCTACTTGAAAGCCAAACTGGGATGCGAATGATGCGCCGCTGATATCATGAGTGGATGCCACTCCAAAGCCAGGAGCGCTACGCATCAAGCCAACTACTTCAAACTCGTTGTATGTAGTTCCGTTGATCGCACCATAGTGAATCTGTACGCTATCTCCCACTGTCTTGTTCCAGAGGGTCCCATAATACTCGCTAATCACGATACCATTCTGTACCGAAGCCAAGGTGGCTAACACGGTCACAGAATCGTTGTTCACAAAGCTGCTTTCAGAGAATAGGCCAATGCGCTTGTAGGCTTGGGCGTCCACACCCTCCAAGAAGAACCGTTGAGTGCCAACTTGCGCCCAGGTTTCAATTGTGGGTGTAGCTTCCAATATTCCGGGATAGCTTAGGAGAGTCTGATTGAAGTGCAGTAATTTTGGGTCGGACTCTATTCGCATGTCCGCTCCAATTGAGTAGCGTAGCTCGTTTTGAAGTGTCGCTTCAAAGCTTGATGATTGGATCAGCATCATGGTCGTTGTGGTCAGTGTGAGCGTCAGTATTACCAGCAATGGAATGAACTGTCCCTTCCGCTTCCGGAGGCTCTGACTGAGATAGAGACTTTTCTCGCCAAGTAGAAAGCTAGTTCCGCCAGACACTCGTGCAGTGACCAATCGCATGGCACGAGAACCTAGATATGATGCCGCGAATAGAAGAAGAGCTGCTATCAATACTTCAGCAATAGCCATTGATCCTATTGGTGTTATTACTTCCGGCATAATGAGTAATGCGATTAGAACTACAGCAAGACCAATGACATAACGCCAGATACCTACATCTTCTGTATCTTCAGAGGCGTATCCAGTTGTGGGTTGACCTACTTCAGACACATCTATCCTCCTTGATACATGCATCAAATACGAAGCCGGCAGATACAAGGCGATGGCAGCTGCGATAATAATAGCTAGGGGGGGAAATGCTGTGTGTGAGATGAACTCAACGTAGCGATTGGGGTCAAAGGAGAAGAGCCCTGTTGAAGCGCCAATTAGAGGAGCCATGACATACGAAAGGCCAACTCCCAGAATAAACCCTAAGGCACTCAAGAACATCGATTCCCACATGAAGGTTGAGAAGACCTGATTGAAGGAAGCCCCCTTTGACCTTAGTGCGCTAATTTCGCCTTTTCGTCGCGAGATCGATGTTTCTGATGTGAATACTGTCAGCATCAGACTCATAATCAGAACAGGAAAAGCGATGATTGTCAGAATCTGGCTCTGAAGATACGTAGTTATGAAGGCCTCAAGCTTCCAGATTTCTGAAAGCCCATCAACGATTATACCGGGGTATTGCTCCTCAAGCTGGATTTTGAATGCAGCAAGGTTGGTTCCGATGTTCTGTGCTCCGTACTGCAGCAAACCCGACTCAGATGGCCTGAGAAGGACCACAGGTAGGAAAAAGCCTACGCCAGTAACTTCGTCGACAACTTCCGGTTCTACCTCATCCTCCAGTATAATGACGGAGTCCGTGATTCCCAAAACTATGTCCCTTTCAATGCCTAAGGGATCCCAGTTCTGACGTGTGATGGATGGAAATGAAGCACCAATGATTGACCCCACATCTTTGATTTCGTAAATACCGACAACCATGAGATTTGCGATGGGATACAGACCAAGTGAGGTTGGTGTACCGGACTGGTCTCCGCGAGTACCATATCGAAGCAAATCCATGTCTATGGTAGTACCGACATCTATTGTGATGTTGTATACTTCGTGAGCATAGCCAACGAACTGTTCTGATACTAAGACCTGACCAGAAGAAAGTGAAAAGTCGCCACGCCAAGTGAAGTCGCGGGACCAGTTGCCTAGAACTTCGCTCGTTGTAATAATGACCCGCATGTCTTTGATTCCATTGACATAGTTCATGCCAAGCATTGAATACTGAGACCATCCGTGGAAGAAGTCGCCTGTAAGAATCCCGATTGTTGAAGGTACTAGATGAGCGTACTCAACAAAAGCGCTCCCCAAGGCGGTTGATTGGGCCTCCAGAAGATTGGAAGATTCGAAAGACTCGCCAGCTCGGGGATTCAAGGCCAGTTGGTAGGATTCCTCTTGAAAGTACTCATTCACGACAAGCTCAGTACCGGTGCTGGTCCACACAAACACCGTGGTAGGAAGGGCTATGCCAATCGCCAGAACAAGAGCGATGCCCATATTCCGCACAGGATAATTCTTCAATGATGTCAAGGCGTATGACAGGGACCACCAGGGATTTCCCTTCAGAGTCTCTGTTTTCTTCTTTGCCATCATCTCGCCTCCTTACAGATTCCTGAGCACAATCGCGGGATCCGTCTTGGCGGCTTCCCGAGCAGGCAGATAAGCCCCCATGATCATCACCGTAACCTCAATCAACAGAACGACAGTTAGAAAACCAATTGGAAATGTGACAGCTGCCGGAAGCACTCTAGAAAATGGACTCATTGAAAAAACTATTGTACTCATCACAAACCCGAAGACTGTTCCAAGAACTAAGCTGAGAACAAGCGATGCAAGGACAATGCCTGCAAACTCTGATAGAACCATATTTACAACGTGCTTCTTCGATGCTCCGACTGCACGCAGGATTGCATAGTCACGCTTTCGCTCCCGAACAACGGAGCCCAAGAAAAGAGTGAGTGCAAACATACTAAGTAGCATGGACATGGTGAACCCGATTGAGAATAGACCTTCAACTGTACTAAGAAACAGCGCGGTTCCAAAGGAATATCCCTTCAAGTCGAACTTCTCAGGAATAACGGCATACAAGCCGGGCACATCGTTCAGTGCACGAAGTATTAGGTCCTGGTCTGTGATACATACAAGGTCAGCCAAGAAAAGGGAAGCAGTGGAGATGTCCGTCACAGTGGATACAAAGTCAAGATTCGCAATTGCAAAGCCTGAAAGACCTGCCTGATACCCAAACCCTGCGCCCAATCGAGAATATGGAATGTCAGATTCAGACGCATAACCAAAACCAGGAGCACTATGTATGAAGCCGATTATGATGAAAGATACGTCAACAGGAGCCAGCCGTCCGCCCACCTGAAGGTTTAGGATGTCGCCTACAGATTTGTTCAATCGGTCAGCATGATGTACGCTGATTAGGAGTCCGTTGCTTACGGATGCTAGTTCGGATAGAACTAAACTGGGGTTCGCACCGAAAAAGCTTGATTCGTCAAAGCGCCCAATCAATGAGTATTCAACGGCGTCCAGTGCCTCAAGAGTTAGATCTTCTGTGCCCACTGAGGCCCAAGTGCTTAGCACGGGAACCGCTCTGCTAATACCCGGATACGTTTCCAGAGTGTCATTGAAGCTGAAGGGCCGAGGGGTGCCTCCAACTCTGAGGTCAGCTCCCACCGCATAGGAAATCTCCTTCTCAAGATCTGTATGGAAACTCTCTGCTTGGACCGTGAAGGCGATTGTAGATGATAGTGTGAGGGCTAAGACTACCATTAGGGGAACGATTCTACCCTTGCGCATCTTCAAATTGCCTGCAGAAATCCGATTCTTCTCACCCACAAGGAATGATGCTTTCTCGAAAATTCTTGCAAAGCTTCGCCTTGAAAAGCGAGATCCATTGTAGGCTAAGAAGAACCAGGCCGCTGTTCCAAGACCCAATTCTAGCAGAAGGAGGAATGGATTATTGGGCAGGAAAAGCACAGCTCCGAGGACTATGGATAGAAGCAAAACGGAGGTTCCTACAGTGAATCCAATTGCCTCCGGTTCAGTTGACAACGGCTCTGACACATCAATTAGGTGTGAACCAATCTCAGTGCCGGCAGCCTTCTTTGCTGAGCCAAGTATGAAGAGAAGAGGAGGCAAGATAGTAATTAGAACAGCTATCACAAATGTTTCGGGCTTCAGCACCGTGGCTTGAAGAAAGAATGCGTAGAGTTCCCAGTCAAACAACATGAATGAAACGGTTGAGGGTATGAGAGCTGCAAATAGTACGCTCAGAACCATACCGATGATGATGCTGAGGGTGGCCATAACAATTGACTCGGATAGGAAAATGCTGTAAATCTGACTAGAGCTGGCACCTTTCGACCGTAACGCGCTGACCTCAGTCTTACGGGCTGCCATGAAAGTGTCAGCTGCAAAGACTGACAGGAAGAGTGCGAGAATGAATATTGGCAGATTCAACAATGCCAGAGGCATTGTTTCCACGTAGGTGTCCACAATACCTTGGAGTTCAAGTATCTCGCCGAGTCCATCAACGACAACGTCATATTGTTCGTCCACTCTTGCTTTTAACGTGAGAAGGTTATCGGCCATGCGGTCCGTACCAGCCGCAATAAGGTTGTCACCCGATGCACGTATGAAGGCACGCGGACCAAAGAAACCATCTTCGGAAATATCCTCTACTGGCAGAGACTTGGAGAGGATCATTATGCTATCGCGGATGCCGAGTACCGGGGTACGATAGTGGTGAAAATCGTAATTGCTTCGCATAAGCGACGGAAAGCCTGTTTCAATCAATGAACCGTAACCCTCAATCTCATAGATGCCAACAACTACGAGAGAGTTTAGACTATATCGCCCCATGCTTCCGATAGGTGCAGAAATGGATGACGATTTGATTGTCAGTAGCTCGATATCAAGGGTTGAGTTGATTGTTAAGGTGACTCCAAACAATTGGTGTACATAATCGATAAATTGCCTTGAAACTAGAGTTTCGCCTTCTTGAAGCTCAAATGAGCCTTCTGTGTTGAAACTCGGAACTGCCGCACTCAGGAGCTCGTTGTCAACGAATATCACTTCGCAATCTTTCATTCCCTCTGTATAGATGGGTTCATCCAAGCCATATAGCGTACTATCGGGCAGCTCCGTGCCCCACACTATCCCTACTGTTGAATTGACCCGATGTACTGACTCTATGAGGGGATCAGATTCAACATATGCGTGAGCCAAGTTGACCTCGTTCGTTCCGCCTGCAGGATTATGAACCATCAGCTGGAATGAATTGCTTTCAAAGTACCCATTCACACTGACTTGCACGCCTGTATCCGACCACACCAAGACTGATGCAACAAGTGATACACCCAGACTAAGAGTCAACGCGAGGCTCAATGCTCTGAATGGGTACGCCTTCATGGAACTAAGGGCATAAGAAAATGCATACGCACGATTGCCTTTCCGAGGCGGCGTTTTAATTTTCGTGCGGTGAACCAAAGCAATCATCTCTAAGTGGTCGAACCGCTTCCTTCAGACTGAGCGTCAGAGGAGGTTGTGACGTCAACACCACTTGGCTTGAAGAACTGTGATACGAGCTCTTCGACCAACACACCGTCACGCAGAAGAAGAATCTTATCAGCCATTCTCGCAACTTCAGGGTCGTGTGTGACTACTAATACGGCTCGATTCTCTTTTTTGGCTAGGTCCTTCATGAGTTTGATTATTTCTCCGCCTGTCTTGTGGTCTAAGTCTCCCGTAGGTTCATCGCAGAGCAGAACTGCTGGATTATTCGCGAGTGCTCTTGCCAAGGCCACTCTGGAGCGCATCCCACCTGACAGCTCATGAGGCATGTGATGGGCCCTGTGATCTACGCCAACTGCCTTGAGTAGTTTCATGGACCGTTCATTCCGTTCCGCTGGCCTGACTTCATCAAGAAGCATGGGTACCTGAACGTTCTCGATGGCAGTGAATATTGGCAGAAGATGTTGATCTTGAAAGAGCACACCAATCTTGTGTCGTCGCATCTGTGACATATTCTCATCATTGAGCGCTGTGATATCGATGCCGTCAACGATTATGCTTCCACCAGTTGGTTTGTCAAGACCGCCTATCAGGTTCAACAGAGTTGTCTTGCCCGAACCAGAGGCGCCCACGATAGCGATGAAGTCGCCCTTCTTGACAGTAAGGTCCGTCCCACGAAGAACCTTGATGATACGTGAGCCATCTTGGAACTCGCGATGTACACCGATACAATGAACTGCGATATTGCTGCTGTCTTCCAAGTATGCTCTCTCCAGTGTCAGATTTCGGTTCTTCCGGATTTTTAAGGTTGCTACTGGAGCAACGAAGTATTGTCCCTCCAGACAAAACCCTACTTAGAGCTACGGGTCTAGGCGAAAAGACAAAAGCAGTAGTTCAACTGTATGTACGGTATCATCCATGAGAGTATTCGCAATCTCAGGCCTGTCGGGCACAGGAAAAACAACATTGCTTGAGCGGTTGGTTCACGAACTCGTGAAAAAAGGGTACTCTATCGCTACGCTGAAGAGCACACAGGAGGATGTGTCTGAGCCTGAAGGAACAGATACATGGAAACATCAGAAGGCAGGTGCAAAGACAACGGTCTTACTAGGACCTCAGAGCACCACAATCCGATATGGTCGCCGAATGACTCTCAGAGCAATCTTCGCGGACTCGGATTTTGACTTTCTCCTAGTAGAAGGCATGAAACGGAGTAAGATACCAAAGTACTGGTGCGTGGGGAGGAACAAATTGGAGCTAGAGCAGTTACCACCCGAAACGATAGCCGCAGTCGCATGGGATCAGCCAAAAGATACCGCTGAAATCCCAGTCATCCAAGAGGGGGAACTCAACACCTTGGTCGATATAATCGAAAAACATGCTATTGAACTTGGTCAGCTTGAAGATTAGGTGTTACACTCAGGTTCTACTCGGAAGAGCATGCGATTGCATGGCTTATTTCGGAAACTATAACTATGCTGCTCCTACAGGTCGCACTCATGAAACGGGGCAGGTTTTTCACCGTTTTCGCATTGGCGCTCTTCATGCTCCTTTGGACGGCGGGACCAACGAAGGGACCTTCAACAGTGATGCCACAAGATATCAGTTTGGGCAATCATGCAGTCCCCGCTGCCTCGTTCTATGTCAAGCCCATCTGGGATAGTATATACAGCGCAGTCAGCGTAACTAACCTACAGATGATAGTGCGAGATATCTCTGAGGACACACCACTTCGTATCTGGTATCCTATGCATAAAGAGCCTTCAGAGCCCCTTGCTGATGCGTGGGAATACGTAAATGACACTCTGAAGTCCTACACCTCAGGAAATATGCACTTCAGTTTCAGGACTCAACAGAAGAACCTTGTTGCGATAAAACGGGGCACCGACTCGAACCTAGCCCCAATTGTAATTGTTGGTACAGTATCTTCCAGTTATTCCCCAGGAGCCAACGCATACGCAGCTTCGACAGCAGCTGTGCTTGAGATAGCCAGAATACTCTACTCGCGTTCTCTCACAAACGATGTCTACTTCGTGCTGGTCAACACAATCACGAGTGGCTACGGCGGAAATGATGGTAATTTGGGCGTGTCGGAGCTGCTTGACGAGCTACAAGCCGAATATCGAAGACCTGTGGTATTGTTTTGGCTCTCGTTACTGTTGTATGAGTCTGCAGAGGAAAACGGCGACATGTTGGCGATGCGGAGTAGCTACAGCAGCTCAGTCTATAGACAGAACGAGTTTGTCGCAGACATCGCAGAGATTGCGTCGGCCCTCTCTGGCGATGACTGCGTTATGCGACATGGAACATCTGGAAGCCTCTGGGTCAGGTCAGGTGCCTTTGAGGCGAACGAGAGGGGCATCCCAGCGTTTGTGCTAAGCCAATATTACCTCGACGGTTTAGCCGGCGGGGAGTTTGACGAATGGGATGTTGGAGCATACTCCTACGGTCTGCTGGAGGAAGCGGTTGGTCTGGTTGCTTCACTCACCACTTACCTAGGGACTCTCGGCAAAGGCCAGGTACCGAGATTTGAAGGTCTTATCATAGTTCCAGCATTCGACTCCGAAACCATATGGATGCCACTCACAGGCGAGTCGCCTTTGCAGGTGGACATTGAATGGGCAGGCGGTAGCTCTCTCACCGTTGATCTTGTGTCACCTGGGGGTGTCACCATCATCTCAACTACGCAGAGCGACAATAACATCACGATGAGTCCTGTCGTGACTGAGGCAGGGCAGTATGAGTTGGTCATTACAAACACAGAGATGGTGTCCAGTTTTGTGTCATTTTCTTACGAGCACTGGCAGGACTATGACCAAGATACACTCAATGATGACGAGGAGTACCAACTTGGGACTGACTGCCTTAATGCAGACACTGACATGGACCTGTTGGATGATGACCTAGAGATACTAATCTACCTCACTGACCCGCTAAATCCGGATACAGACTCAGATGGTGCTATGGACGGCGTGGAGGTAATCTACGGCAGTCACCCGCGCCTGAGAGACACGGACGGGGATGGGATTATTGATGGCACGGAAATAGACATGGGGCTCGATCCCACAAACAGGGACACTGACATGGACGGTGTGGATGATGGAGACGAGCTGGATCTTGGACTCGACCCGCTGTCAAACGATACCGACAAGGATGGCCTTCTCGATGGCATAGAGCTGCTCCATGGAACCGACCCGTTCTCACCAGACACGGATTCAGACGGGCTCAGTGACCTCTTTGAAGTAGTCAATGGACTCAATCCTCTTTCCAACGACACTGATATGGACGGTCTTAGTGATTCATACGAGATAGCGCACTGCCTGATGCCTTACAATGCTGACACTGACGGAGATGGAATCCCTGACGGAACTGACTGGGCGCCCAGGGAGCACTGGATTAACACAGTCATCCCTGCGGGCTTAGGCGCCATCTTTCTCATAGTTCTGATTTGGATGCTTAACAAGAAGCGAATCTACGGGAGGATTGCATCCCCATGACGTTGATGAACCGAAGATGCGCCATGCGCATTCGCGGTAGAGCATTTGTTCTGCTCTTCTCCACGGCACTGCTACTCGTCACGTTCGTTGGACCGCTGTCAGTGGGAGAAACATCTCGTCATTTCGATGCGCAAGCGAAACTGCATGATTCAGCTATTCCAGCATCAGATAGTGTACTAAACGTGACACAGCTCTGGGAGGAGATTTGGAACAGCGTTTCTTCACTGGATATAGAGAACTACACTCGTACCATCTCAGAGAATTACCCGAGCAGAACTTGGAGTGTTTACAGCCTGACACCAAGTACTAATCTCGAGAACGCATGGTATTGGGCGAACCAGACACTACAGGAAGTCACCAGCGGGGCACTGACGTTCAGACAGATAACAGACCATCAGAGCCTCATTGCTACACAATACAGCGCAGACCCAGAACCCAAAGCTGCGGTGATAATAACCGGCGTCATTGACAGCGATGAAACGCCTAGCGCTAACGATGCGGGTGCAAGCGTCGCCGTAGTCCTTGAGATGGCGAACGTTCTAAGTAACTACAATCTTGGTTTCGACATCCATTACGTGTTGATTAACAGGGGTCATGGAAACGACGAGTATGACCAGGGGAGCAGATACTTCGCCGAATGGCTTGAAGAGAACGAAATTGTACCGCTAACTACACTAGCCTTCGAACGTCTTTTGTTTCATAGGACTCAATACCTCTTTGGCACGAGGATAGCATTAAGAACATCCCCTTACGAGAGCATCTACCAAAGGTCCATGTGGTTCCCTGAACTAATGATACGCGCCTCCAAAACAGTTGGTTTGGGTTGGCTTCTCAACCTCTCAGACTTGGGGCTTACGGAGGTTTCCACAGCCTATGAGATGTGGCAGGGGGGCTATCCTGCTTTGCATATCGCCCAAGGATTCTGGCCTGATGGATATAGTGGAACTACCGGTGATGTCTGGGATGTTTCCTATTACTCCTACACCAAGGCAAAGGAGGCTGCTGCATCGGCCATTTGCGCGATTGTATACCTTGGCCAGTTGCGATCAGGCGATGTTGCAGCAGAGTACCGAAATGGTTTTGCTACGATTGGTGAGGATGTGACGTTGCCAATTACGGTATCAGTAGAGGGCTTCGTCAACGCAACACTGACCTGGGAGGAGAACACTACATTCAGGGCACAGCTCAAAGATAGCTCCGGTCAACTTGTGTACCAACGTATTGAAAGCGATAACATGATTGTCGCTAAATACCGGGCTCTCGTCCCTGGACCTTATGATATCATCATCAGGAATCTCGGAAGTAATGATTCAACGTTTGTGCTTAACATCACTATTCACAACGACTGTGATGGGGATGGGATAACTGACATTGATGAGCTCGACCTTGGGACAAGTATGTATCTTCTGGATTCTGACGCAGACGGCCTTAACGATGATTTTGAACTTAGCATTGGTGGCGA
>JABCTJ010000176.1 GCA_018238375.1 Candidatus Thorarchaeota archaeon | reverse complement strand
TAGGTAGGAGCTCCAGATTGCACGACACCGTTTCCTTATACCTGATAGCAAGTACTTAGCGCTGAGGGGCCCGGCATCGTTTGACAGATGATCTGCCACCGTGAGAGTCAGGAACTCTACTGCATCGTACATGCCATCCAAGTCTTCTGGCGTCATGGTTTCATCGAGTTGACATCTAACAGCCATGTTGTCTTGGAGCTTGACCCGTCCAACCCATGGATGCATCCCAATCCCTCTGTCTTGCCCTTTGAAGAAGTATTTCGTAGCATCCGAAGAACCTCTCACCTTAACACATGCTCGAACGAGTGCAGATAGAATACACTCGTTGACGAGAAGTAGTCGCCTCTCAATTGATGCTCGCTGCAGGTAGCCTTTGTTAACAAGACTGCCCAGCTCATAGAGCACAGAACTTGTTGTCCAGAGATTCAGCTTCTCGAAAACAGATGCTAATGGAGTGCGGCCATCAAGAGCGGTTACTATTCTCAAGGTCTGCAGAGAGATTCTCAGTGGATTCTCTCGACTTAGTAGGATGCTTGATGACTTCTCTGAGATCGAAAGGATATCATCATCTGATGGCACATAGCTTAGATAAATGGCATTCTTCCAAAGAGCCCTAGACATTAGATCCTCTACCTCTTGCATTGCGATACCTTGCGCCTCAGTTATCTCTAACAATGATTGACCGCTCGTTGTTAGGTGTAGGAGCTTTGCTATCTTGAAAGCTATACTGGGCGACTCGTATTGTCCAGAGGCATCGTATCTGTTCGAATTCTTCAGGATGACTGAGCGTTTTGTCAATCTATCTCCCAGGAATGTTCTCCTCACGAATTGGTCAAAATCCTTGAACAGACGGCTTTCGATTGCATCATCATGTTTCAGATATTTGAAGCTGTCTTCGAATTCCATCACGACACGTCTGAGCTTGCTCCGTCCTTCATTGGTTTCTCTCGAAACTGCAAGAACTCCTGTTGTCCAGTCCCCGACCTCTACTAAGAGTGTGGAAGCAGACCCAAACTCTGTCTTCCATCGAGCCTGTTCTGAACCCGTAAGCTCGCCCATGAAGCTCGTCATGGCAGAAATGAATCCTGCAAGAATTTGGGGGTCCTGTTCCCCCGAAACAAACTCATGCGAATAGGGAGCAAGCCCCGTGAGCTTGTTGAGGACGAAGATTACCTTCTCGTTGGATATCTCTGAGTAATCAGAAGTTGTTGGCTCAACTGCGTCGTCTGCTTGCGGATGCGATAAGGCAGTGCGTTGTTCTGAGCCATCAGTCATGGTCAATCCCCCTATCAGAGGTCAGGATGACAGGATCGCTTTATTGATTTCGCTTTTACAAAGCGATGCTTGTCTTGCGATGATTCCTGCCAGCATAGGCTTGTGAAGGGCGCATATCAAGTTTTACTGCTTGGCAATAAAATGCTATGGACATGCTTCTTAGACTCAAGTAGTCATAAAGGTAACCACGTACAAAGATTAAAATTAATTGTATAAAATAACAATATTAGGGTTGTGCTTTGATGGTGTCTGGAGCCATGTTAGGACCCGTGGTCTAGATAAGAAGTAAACCGTTTGGGCACTGACCCGGGGAATGCGCTCTGAGAAGGGTCAGGACCGACACTCATAGCGGGGGACTGTAACTATGATCGATGCGTCTGAAGCAAGGTATCGCAGATTGTTTGAGGGAATGCTGGATGGCTATGTCAGAACCGACCTGAATGGCAAGATTCAGGAATTCAATACAGCATATCTGAAGATGCACGGGTACTCCGAAGAAGAGCTACTCAGCATGACATACATGGATTTGACTCCTGAGAAATGGCGCTCGATGGAAGCCGAGATCATGGAGAAACAGACTCTCGCGAATGGCTATTCTGAACTTTATGAGAAAGAATACAGAAGGAAGGATGGTACCTTGGTTCCCATTGAGCTCAGGGCATACCTTGAGAGAGATGAGGATGACAAGCCTGTCGGTTACTGGGCTATTGTTCGTGACATATCCAATAGAAAACGTTCCGAGGAAGCTTTTAGGCGGTCTGAGCTGAAGTACCGACAGCTGGCAGAGCAGTCGTTCCAAGGCATAGTTTCGATTCAAGAAACAGGAATTGTGTTTGTCAACCAGGCTTTTGTTGACACTACTGGGATTTCAATTGAAGAAGCTCTCGACTTGGATATGGAAGACATTTGGAAGATGATACATCCTGATGATCGAAGCCTCTTGATTCGGGGATTCACAGACATGCTCGGGGACCAGAAAATGCCGCCCCATACGGAATTCAGGATAATTCGAAAGGACGGCTGTGTTAAATTGGTTGAGGGATACGCCATTACCACAAATTTCGATGGCAAGGCCACGGTCCAAGCCGTTATGCTTGATATCACTGAGAAAAGGCAAGCGGAAGAAGAGCTAAGAAAATCCGAACAGAAGTACCATATGTTATTCGACACGAGTAGGGATGGAATTGCTTTCACTAACATGGACGGGGTATTCCTTGAGGTGAATCACGCTTTTTCCAAAATGATTGGCTACAGTCAAGAAGAGCTACTCTCGATGCACTACCATCAGATTACACCGGACAGAGGGTGGAAGCAAGAGAAGGAAATTCATAAGACCTTGGTAATGCAGCGCGGATATTCAGATGAATACGAAAAGGAGTACATGCAAAAGGATGGAACTATCATCTCCGCAGTGATTCGAACGTGGTTGGTGCGAGATGAGAATGGAGAACCTGCCTTTATAATCGCCACTGTGCGAGATATCACTGACAGAAAGAGAGCTGAGGATGAACTTCGCGAGAGTGAAGAGAAGCATCGAACTCTCGTCAACAGTATGCAAGACCTTATTCTTGTCTATGATGAAAAGGATCGTCACGCACAGGCCTATGCAAGCTCTGAGGACATGCTCTACGTATCTCCAGAAACGTTCCTAACAAAACGCATTGTTGATGTGCTTCCGAAATACGTTAGTAAAGAGTACCTGGAGAAAGTCAGGAGAGTCAGAGCAACCGGTAATGCAGATACAATCGATTACTGGCTGGAAATTAGAGGTGAAACCCGATGGTTCTCCGCTGTCCTAAGTCGACATGAAGATGGCAAGAGCGTGGTCGCGGCGATAGGGGATATCACAGATCGCAAGAAGGCTGAGAACGCACTCAAGGAGAGAGAGAGCTTTCTCGCCAATATCTTTGACAGTATTCAGGACGGTATCAGTATTCTCGATAAGGACTTGAATATAATCCAAGTCAACCGGAAAATGGAGGAGTGGTATGAACACACCATGCCCCTTGTTGGCAAGAAATGCTATGAGGCGTACCATGAACGAGAAAAGGCTTGTGAAATTTGTCCCACTCTGCAAACCCTTGAAAGTGGTGAAAGAGCCCTTGAGGTTGTGCTAAAGAGAGGACCCGGAGGAAGCATTGTGGGTTGGTTGGACCTCTATAGCTTCCCGCTCTATGATTCAGAGCACAAATTCATAGGAGTGATTGAGTATGTTCGGGACGTCACTGAACAGCACAGAGCTCAGAAGGAGATGAAGGCTACAGCAGATGTTGCATCCCTATACTTGGATTTGATGGGCCACGACTTCAGGAACCACCTACAAGCAATCATTATGGGCACAGAAATCTTAGCAGCAACGAACCTTAATCCCGACCTATCTTCTTTAATTGGTGTAATCAATGAATCGGTGGAGAAAGCGGGACGCCTAATTCAGAAGGTGCAAGCTACACGGGGGTTGCTTTCAGCCCCACTTACTGAGAAACCATTGAGGGTCGCTCTTGAGGAGTCCCTAGATGTTTTGAAGAAAACCTATGAGGACCTTGAGATTAAGGTTGATTATAGGATTCGACGCGCAAAGGTCAGCGCAGACCAGTACCTTGACAACCTACTGATGAACTTGCTCGACAACGCAATCATTCACAATAACAAAAGATCCCGGAGAGTGTGGGTTTCACTGAGAAAAGCCAAAGAGGGCTACGAAATTTCAATTGCAGACAACGGACCTGGAATTTCGGATGAGATGAAGGAGAGTTTATTTGACCGAGAGAAACGTTTCGGAGGCGTCGGAATCCATCAGGCCCTGCGCATCGTACAGAAATATGGTGGACACATTAGCATCGATGACAGAGTTGCAAATGACCCAAGCCAAGGTGCCAAGTTCCAGCTCTGGCTACCGAAGTTAGATGCTTCAACCTCATAATGTTATATCTCATGGATTCGAAACCAGTGGATGGCGCCGCTTTCAGGATGGTGCTGCCTTTGGCATTTTAAGAGGGCATATGTGCTTCAATTGCAAAGAACAGGTCTTTGCTTCGAATGGGTTTAGTGAGAAAACCTAAGGCGCCTGCTTCCATGGCATCCGACTTCACTGTTTCATCTGCGCTGATGAACAGAATTCTTGCGGAGGAGTCCATGTGTAAAAGCTCTCGTGTTGCAGTGGTGCCATTCATGACTGGCATCCGATGGTCCATCAGGATGATGTCCGGTTTTGGATTCAGCTGAACGAATATTTCTAATGCCTCAGCACCGTCGGCCGCGTGACCGACCACTCGATGGCCGCCAATTGCCAAGATACGCTCAAGAACTTTGTGAAGAAAACCATCGTCGTCAACTATCAGAACGCTTGCCATTGTTAGTTCCCCCTGTGATCACTACTATTATCAGCCTTGCTAGATTGTTCATAACGAAGCAACACAACGAAGTTTGCGCCTTTCTTGTGATTGCCCTCAACCCGATCTTTCACCATGATTTGACCACCGTAGTTCTCGAGTATCTGCTTGACCAGAGTCAGACCCAGACCAAGACCTAGGATTCCCCCTCGTCTATGAGCAATACGGGCAAAGATCTCCTCTTTCTCTTCGTCTGGAATGCCGCGCCCGTTGTCTTTGATTTGAATTCTCAGGAACGGCGTGTGTCGGATAACGTTAGTGTCTATCTCAACCTCGACATCTCGCCTTTCATCAAACTTCATTGCGTTATGAAGCAGGCTTTGGAAGACATCCTTAAGGTAATCATCCGCCAACACGTGGTACTGTCCAAGAAGAAAGTTCGTCTTTAGCTTGAGTGTCTTGTCAGGAAAGCTGGATTCCACATCCTTTGCCGCCGAAAAGATAGCCTCTGCAGGGTCCATCTTCTTCGCAGCAGGTGTCTCGGCGTACAACTGAGATATCTTCTTCACGTTAGCGATTAGATTTGAACTGCGTTCCACTTCCCTGAGACCTTCTTTAAGCAAGTTGGTCATAGGAACTGAAAGCGTTGAATCATGGAGCAGGATCTCAAAGGTAGATAGCACTTCTTGATTGATGTTCGTTATGTCATGAGTCATGAGGTCAACAAAGAACTCAGTGCGAGCACGTTGCTCTCGCAGCTCTTCTTCCGATTTTTTGCGATCGGTGACATTACGGTAGAACCCTTGCAGTGCGACCACCTTGCCGTCCTCGTGTCGCGGGAAAAGATTTCCTTCTGTGAGGATTAGAATTCCGCTCTTAGAAATGAAAGTTGTTTCAACATTGGTTAAACTCTCACCAGCGAATACTCGAGAGGCTCTGGCCTGATACTCTTTGAGAGAACCTGGGAAGATGATATTCGCAATCGTGATATCCAAGGCTTCCTCATCTGAGTATTCTAAGGTGTTCAGCCAAGCTCGGTTGACAAAGTCAAAATGCCCATCGCGTCGTACGCTGTGCACCAAGTCACTAGTTCCCTCAATGAGGGTCCAAATCATCTGGACATTTTCCATTTCACTCACTTCAGTTTCTTTGTGCAGTGCGAGGTCCCCGCCTGTTCTAGAACAAATTTAACTGTATTAATCCAATTATGAATCTTGTTCTGTTGGACCAACCTAATTCCGATACCCCAATCTCACTCAATGACTGAAGTGAGCAATACTGGCTTCAGGAAGAGAGAGTGAAGGAGTCCGGCTCCCTCAACAGTAACTTCGCTTAGAGCGCATCCTCAAGCATCTTGATGAACTCGGCGAACTGATCGATGCCCTTCTGCCAGAACTCCTCAGTTGTGATATCGAATCCAACATCAGCAGCTAGGTCTCGGGGGGACCTGCTGGACCCAGCGGAAAGAATCGTCTTCAGCTTGGGTACAAACTCCTTGCCTTGCTCCTTGTACAGACGGTACAGCGCGTACACAAACAACTGGGCAAACACGTACGGATAATTGTAGAAACGAAAGTTGGGCATGTAGTAATGAACTTTCATCGTCCATTCCCACTTCATCTCAGGTAGCCACTCGATGCTATCACCATAGATCTTGTCACGACCTGCGGTCCATAGAGCAGCGACTGTGTTCCCATCTAGGAACTTGCCTTCCTTAATTGCATCATACATGCTCTGTTCAAAAAAGTACCGAGCTGACACTTGAAACGCTGCCATGCCGGCCCCATCAAGGACCGTGGCAAGAATTGCCTGTTTCTCCTCCTTCGATTTAGCCTTGGCCAAGAGCCGCTCTGTAAGCAATAGCTCACCGAATATCGAGCCTACCTCTGCAATGCAGGCGCCAATTTCATAGTTGCTTGGTTTCTGGGCTCGCGTTCCGAGGTATGCATGGGCCGCATGTCCCAGCTCATGAGCCTGAGTATAAACATCACCAATGATGCCATTAAAGCTCTGGAGGATGTAGGCGCTCTTTCCAGCGTGCCAAGTCGCGCAGAAGGCTCCAGACCTCTTACCATCTCGCACCTCACCGTCGATATGGCGACGCTCATACATCTCATCAATCCAGCTGCCAATTTCCCCATCGAACTCGGTGTAGGCACCGACAGTTTCTGTTCGTGCTTCCTTCCAAGTGTATTTTATTTCAGGAGCATTGGGCAGTGGTGCCATTATATCCCAGTTCCCAAGCTTCTTGAAATCCATGATCTTTGCTTTTATTTTCAGATAATTCTGGTATACTCCAACGTTCTTCTCGATGGTCTTCATAAGACTGTCAAGGGTCCCTTGATCAAGATCGTTGGCTATGAGGCTCTGAGATGTCATGGCGGGATGCTTTCTCAACTTGCACATCTGTATATGGTCTGCACAGACAGCACGTATGGCGCTAGCCCACAGAATCTCGTCCTTGCCAAGGGACTCGTATACGACGTGATTGGCAAGGCGTCTAACATCGCGGTCAGCATGTTCATAGAGTGCAACTATCTCGCCATAAGACATTGTCTTGACTTTGCCTTCAATCTCAATGTCAAACTTGCGCGTTGATAGCCAGTCGCCTTGAATCATTTGCCAAGCGCGTATGCCATTCTTGTCCTTAATTATCGCTAGCTGCTCTTGCTCTACAGAGAGCATATGGGGAACTTCTCTGAGTATCTTCTCCAAGTAGTGCTTGTACTGAACTACGATGGGGTTTTCGACTATCTTTGGGGTCTCGGACAGGAGTTTTCCCAACTCAATCTGAAGAACAACAAGGCTCTGCCCAATAAGCATCATTGCTCTGCGCACCTTGTCATTCAACTTCTTCGCCAAGTCGGTGGTGGAGTTAGCTTGGTACATGAGGTAGCTATACATCATAGCTCCTTCGAACTTCAACTGCATGTCATCGCTCTCTTCCAACAATCCAAGAACGCCATTTGCATCCAAGTTCGCAATTTTACCAGAATACTTGTCCTGGAATTCTTGCACCAAGGCTACAGCTGCTTCAAGTTCTTTCTCAATCTTGTCAGGATCATCGCTCTTCACGAGCTGTGCTAGATCCCATTGCATCTCCTCGACTGTCATTGTCAATCAGCTATTGGCAACTCCGTGGATGCTTCCTTAAGAGTCCAGCGAAAAGGGTCATTCTTCCAACAGCTTTCTTCTGGAGGACCCCCGTCCGGGGCATTTTGTGGCATATGCGCCGGCAATGATGCAGAGCGTGGCAGCCGCGATTATAACCAGACCCACCACAAGCTGCGGAGAAGCAAGACCTGCCGCTATAACGAATGGTCCGATGAAATTCTCAGGGGAAGACACTTGGAAAGGAACCTCAACTGTGCTATTCGAGTAGGTTCCCTTCACCACTACTGCAAAGTAACAATCCGTGCCAGTGAGGGATCCGTCAAGAATCATGCTAGCGGATGCTGCGGCATACTCGGTTCCGGACATAGCTGGAGAAAACTCCTTGATCTGGACTGACACCAATGTATACGTTGATCCAGCTGGGTCACTTCTCTGAACAGTAAGTACAATCTCTGTAATCGTTATCGTAGTGATATTCTCTGCCAATGAAGCAACCTGTAGAGAGATGTTTACTTCCTCAGAAAATGGGCCATACCATGGTGTGTTGGCTGTAATCCAGACAGTCACTTGAACATCATCTTCAGTGAATGAAGCTTCTGTGAAGTCAATGGCATGTACTGGTACAATCAGAAGAACTACCACAAGGCACAGCGCCAGCACATGTTTCATCGCAGAGTCGCCTGAGAATTTGCACATCATTCTCATTCTTAACCTTGACTACCACAGCATGGCGAGTCCAATGATATATCTGAAGGCTTGAGAA